>DIRN01000105.1 GCA_002426645.1 Firmicutes bacterium UBA5435
AGGGGTTTTTGCACCAGAATCAAAATTTTGGTTATACTTCATATAGAAGACCCTCCTGTGAATTTTATTTGTGGCGTTTTTTTGCTTTTTATGCACCACAATTATATTTTACAGGATCGGTCTTCTTTTTTTCAAAGGTCATTAAAGATCGCTACAGGAATGCTCCTATAGTACTTAGAAATTATAATAGGGTTTAAATGTTCTTCGACAGAATTGAGTTTCATAGTCCGGGCAAACTTCCCAATACTGTAACAATAGATAAGATGAAGATAGGGGTATCTTATTCTAGGAAACCATTTTTAGTAAAATATATGGAGAATTTAAGGTATATTGATCAACTAGGCAGAGGAATACCTATGAAAAATCTTGGTGCAAGAGAGCCAGAGTTTAAAGAAAGTGGAGAAGAATTCATATTAACAATATGTAAGGCTCATTAAGAATAACAAAATATTTCTAAAAATAGGAAGGGAAAAATGGAAAAATGGCGAAATAATATCATTACAGATTAAACCCTATTCCAAAAGAACTTCTGCTGTAAAGGCATTTATATAACGGTTCATTTAAGAGAGGGGGATAGCCGCCATTCTTCCTGTTTGATAGAGAAGGGTTTGGTGGAGTGATATGGATATAAGTACCGAGGTGCTCCAGGATACACTTATTGTCAGGCTTCAAGGAGAACTAGATCTTCACACAGCCTCTATGTTTCGTGATGAAGTCGATAACATTCTTTCACGAAGGAGAAGAATAACCAAGGTCATGCTCTCCTTAAATGGTGTTACTTTTATAGATAGTTCAGGTCTTGGTGCTTTGTTAGGACGATATAAGAAGATAATGCAAAGAGGTGGACGTATTGTCATTGCAGAAATGAGTCCAGGTGTGAAGAAGCTCCTTGAGTTATCTGGGGTTAATAAGATAATACCCCTCTTTGATACGGAGTGGGAAGCATTGAAAAAGTTAGGTCTCTCAGCCATTTCCCTTGAACAACTGAAGAGTAATCAAGAGGAAAATAGAAGAATGTATACTGGAGGGTTATTTAATGGCGACAAATAACTATATGAAGATGGAGTTTCCTGCGTTATCAGTAAATGTAGGCTTAGCACGGATCACAGTAGCATCTTTTGCTTCACAACTTGATTTTACCGTTTCGGAGATAAATGAGATTAAAGTAGCAGTCTCTGAAGCAGTGACTAATGCAGTGATTCATGCTTATCGTGAAAAAGTTGGAAATGTGATGATCCAGGCATCTTTGAAAAATGGAAAGATAGAAATCATAGTTAAAGATGAAGGAAGCGGAATAGAGAATATAGATGCTGCTAAGAAAGCTGAGTACACTACAGTTGAAGGAAGGATGGGACTGGGTTTTGTCTTTATGGAATCATTTATGGATGAGCTTACTATACAATCTGTACCAGAACAGGGAACGATTGTGCGTATGGTTAAGACACCAGTAGATGCACAAATAATAGATTCGAATGAGAGGTAAAGCTAGTATGAATATGATCTCATGGGATATAGATCTCTCGGATACAACCCCTCTTTCAGAGGAAGAATTCAACGAGCTCTTGGCACGCGCACAGTATGGAGACGATGACGCTAGAGAGCGTTTAATTAAAAGCAATCTACGCCTTGTTATGAGTATAGCACTTCGTTTTAAAGGTCTAGGCTATGAAGTAGAGGATCTCTTTCAAATTGGTTCTATAGGACTTATAAAGGCGATAAATCGTTTTGATCTTTTATACGATGTTAAATTTTCTACTTATGCGGTACCCCTCATCATTGGCGAGATCCGACAGTTCCTAAGGGATAGCGGACCTATAAAGGTCAGCCGTAGTATTAAAGAGCTTGCTAAGAAGATCACTCAGACCAGACACGAGCTATCTACATCTATGGGCCGCGAGGTTTCTGTCAGTGAGATCGCTGAAAAGATGAATCTACCCAAAGAAGAGATAATTGAGGCTCTTGAAGCTACTAGGCCTGTATCTTCATTAGACGAACCTATTTACACGGCAGATAATGGAGAGCCAATGTACGCTATAGATGGAATAGTAGCTAAGGATTCATTTTCAGAAGAGAAGTTTGCCCTTGATGAGGTGATAAAAATGTTGCCAGAGAGGGAGAGGAAGATAATAAACCTTAGGTTCTTCCATGAAAAGACCCAAGCAGAAGTGGCCACACTTACTGGTCTGTCTCAGGCTCAGATTTCAAGGATAGAGAAAAACGCTCTAAAGGTTATGAGAGAACGGTTAGCGTGATACTTAAAACGCAACCCCTCCGAAGTGTATCGAAGGGGTTATAGTTTGTTGTTATTTCTCAATTACCATCTGCTACGAGTATTCGTTGCTCGATAACAATCTGAACAATATACTGGTCGATTGTTAGTCGGTTTAAATGGAACTTGAGTTTGCTTACCACATTTGCTACAAATCACATCAAACATTTCGCGTCCACGAGGGCTAGCACCTCGACCCGGTCCCTTACTTCTTCGGGCAGAACGACATGCTTTGCACCTACTAGGTTCATTCTTGAATCCCTTTTCTGCGAAGAACTCCTGCTCTTCAGCGGTGAAAGTGAATTCATCACCACATTCCTTACATACGATAGTCTTATCGACAAAAGCCAACCTGATTTCCCTCCCTTCCTGAGGATTTGGATAGCTATCAAGTTGGCTGACGCAATATCGGGATTAGGAATGAGGCTGTGAAAATGGCCCAGCATACGGTAAGCTAACTTGATACATCTGTATTCTATCATAGTAATAGATGAAATGCAAGAAGGTCGACACCAAAAAATATTTATAAAGTTCGAAAAGTATATAAATTGATCCATACGTAGAAGAAGACTAAGGGTTTAAGCGCTTGCTTTGAATAGATGATTCTTCATATGGAAAAGATAACTCTTAGTAAGAACTAACCGAAGGAGGTATCGATATGACTGTTGTCAAAGTAATGGAGCTCGTAGGAGATTCCACAAAGAGCTGGGATGATGCTATAAGGAACGCGGTGAGAGAAGCATCTAAGACAGTCAGTAATATATCAGGTGTTGAAGTTCTTAATATGACTGCCAATGTTGAAGACGGAGAACTTGTAGAGTATAAGGTAGATATTCAGGTAGCCTATACTATAAATTAGAAACTAGACAGCATTTGGATATAGAGATTCAGATGCTGTTTTATTTTTAAAGTGGAATAAGAACTATCAGCCTGGAAATACTAAAT
The DNA here is from genome assembly GCA_002426645.1 of Firmicutes bacterium UBA5435. Classification (GTDB taxonomy): domain Bacteria; phylum Bacillota; class UBA5435; order UBA5435; family UBA5435; genus UBA5435. The sequence goes on from DIRN01000105.1 coordinate 3,215, forward strand.
AAGTAACAAAGTATCTCTGGGGGTGTATCACATGCCAAATAAGAAACTTACAGAGCCACAGAAGGAATATCAAAAACTCGTTAAGCAGAAGAGACCCAGAGTCCCAGTGGTAAGAAACTTTATCGCCTCATTTATGGTCGGAGGGCTCATTTGCGTTATAGGACAGATTGTAATGAACTACTTCATGGAAGGGGGATTCTCCCAGAAGGAAGCAATCGCGCCTACGTTAGCATCTATGATCTTTATAGGAGCTCTCTTAACAGGGTTAAGAATCTATGATGAGATAGGGGAGTTTGCAGGAGCAGGAGCTGCAGTACCCATCACTGGATTCTCTAATACAGTAGTAAGCGCTGCAATGGACTTTAAAAGGGAAGGCTTTGTGTTAGGCATGGGTTCAAAGATGTTTTTAATCGCAGGTCCTGTCTTAGTCTTTGGAATACTCACAGGATTTGTAGTTGCAATAATTAAGGTCTTTCTAGTGGGTTAGGAGGTCTCAAGATGGCAGATAAGCTTCGAGGAATTCAATCAGTACAATTTATAAATCCACCAGTAATTATAGGGGTAGGGACTATAGTGGGTCCTAAAGAAGCGGCGGGACCAATAGGAGATCGTTTCCATCAGGTTATCCCGGATTATCTGTATGGAGAGGATACCCCTGAACAAGCAGAAACAAAGATCTTAAAAGAAGCAATAGAACTTGCTTTAAAGAATGGGAATATAGCACCTAGTGCAGTACAATTTTTATTAGCAGGCGACCTCTTAAATCAAATAGTATCATCTGGATTTGCTGCACGACAGTTAGGAATAGCTTTCCTTGGTATATATGGTGCTTGCTCTACTATAGCTGAGGGTTTATCCATAGGTTCCATGATAATAGACGGAGGATTTGCTGATAATATTGTGGTGGGGGCATCAAGCCATTATCAATCAGCAGAGCGACAGTATAGATATCCAATAGAATTAAATATTCAGCACAAAGCCACTTCGCAATGGACTGTCACAGGTGCAGGTGCTGCAGTAATAGCATCAGGGGGTCAGGGACCGCGTGTTACCACTGCCACAATAGGAAAGGTTATGGATATGGGTACAAAGAATCCAAATGAGATGGGTCCAGCCATGGCGCCTGCAGCAGCAGATACTTTTATAAGACACTTACAAGATCTAGGAAGGAGTCCCGAGTACTATGATCTAATCCTTACAGGAGATCTTGGCAATGTGGGAAAGCAACTCTTCCTTACGCTAGTAAAGAAGAATGGTATTACTCTAAATAAATATGATGATTGTGGCGTTATAATCTTTGACAAAGGTCAACGTTCAGGAGCAGGGGGAAGTGGATGCGCTTGCGCTGCAACAGTAACATTTGGGCATGCCTTTAAGGAGCTGGAGGCAGGTAATTTAAAGAAGATACTCCTCGTTGCCACTGGCGCTCTTTTAAGTCCCCTTACTTATCAACAAGGGGAGAGTATACCCGGTATTGCTCATGCAGTTTCAATTGAAACCTAGAAGGGAGGAGAAGATCATAAGTTACATTTGGGCATTTTTAATAGGAGGATTAATATGTGGCCTGGCGCAGTTGGTCCTTGATCATACTAATTTGACACCAGCCCATGTTCTAGTTGGATTGACTATGCTAGGTGCGATTTTGACAGGATTAGGACTTTATCAACCAATAGTAGATTTAGCAGGAGCAGGAGCCGTGGTCCCTGTTAGTGGATTTGGCAATGCCATCACCACTGGTATGATAAACGAAGCTAAACGATTGGGCTGGATTGGTCTTTTCACAGGGGCCTTTGAATTTACTGGGCTTGGAGTTACTGCCGCGATAATCTTTGGTTTTATCTTTGCTGTTCTATCAGTACCTAAAGACTAATATACAAGGGTGATATATATGAGTAAAGTGAAGACTATAATCATCACTGATGGTGATAAAACTGCTAAAGAAACTTTAGAATACGTAGCAGAACATTTAGGACTACGATGTATATCAAGTTCTTGGGGGAATCCTACTCCACTTACTGGTGAAGAAATACTAAGTCAATTAAAGAAGGCAGGAGAAGGCCCGGTTCTTGTCATGGTAGATGACAAAGGAGCCAGCGGAAAGGGACAAGGAGAATCTGTACTTGAGACTATATGTAAAGATGAAAATATCCATGTTATGGGAGTTCTTGCTGTAGCCTCACATACAGATGGCATAGATGGAGTTCCAGTAAAGGTTTCAGTGACCAAAGAAGGGGCTATAATAGATGGGCCAGTAGATAAATTCGGAACCCCAGAGGTCTCAGGGCATGTAAGGGTTGAAGGAGATACTGTAGATATCCTTAACAATCTTGATGTACCTATAATCGTAGGTATAGGAGATATAGGAAAGATGGACGGCGCAGATGAGGCCAGTAAAGGAGCTCCTATTACCACTAAAGCAATTGAATTTATCCTAAAAGAGAGTGGGAATAGTCAGTGAAGTTATCAAAGAAATTAGAGGAGAACCTTAAAGTATTTAAGGAAAGACTAGGTATAGGGGAAACCTTTGATACTTTATCCAGAGAATTCAAGGTGGCGGGGAAGAACGCTGCCCTCATATACATAGATGGATTTATAAAAGATGTCATAACATCAAGGCTCCTTGCTTCCCTCATGAAAGTGGAACGACAGGAGATCGTTCCTAATGTGATTCAGAAACTCCTAGACGGTACTCTAGATTACTTTGAAATAGATAAGGCTGATACTGTTGAAGAAGTAATCTCACAGGTCCTTGCAGGCCCCCTTGCTCTATTGATAGATGGAGAAGAAACTGCTATAATCCTTGATGTAAGGGAATATCCTGGTAGGCAACCACAGGAACCTGATATTGAACGAGTAAGTCGTGGCTCTCGAGATGGTTTCGTAGAAACTGTAGTCTTTAATACAACACTAATAAGGAGGCGTCTTAGGGATCCAAACCTTCGTTTTGAAATGATTAAAGTCGGGAAAAGGTCACAATCAGACGTTGCAGTATGTTATATTAAAGATATCGCAGATGAGAACTTAATCAACACAATTAAGAATAGGCTCGAAAACATTGAAGTAGACGGGATACCCATGGCTGAAAAATCTGTAGAGGAATTTATAGTTGATAAGAAATTATGGTGGAATCCGTTTCCAACAGTTCGTTATACAGAACGTCCTGATGTGGCTGCAGTTCACCTACTTGAGGGACATGTTCTAGTAATGGTTGATACGTCACCTAGTGTAATGATACTCCCTGTTACGCTCTTTCACCATTTAGAACATGCAGAAGAATATAGAGAAGACATGGCTGTTGGTGTATATTTCAGGCTTGTGAGATTCTTAGGGGTTCTGATTTCCTTCTTCTTACCTCCGCTGTGGATCTTATTTGCTCTTTATCCTGAATTTCTGCCAAGTAATTTAGCGTTTATAGGGCCACAGGAGCCTGGAAATGTACCTATACTTCTTCAATTCATCCTAGGTGAACTGGGTATAGACATGATACGCATGGCAGGGGTACATACACCTAGCCCATTAGCAACTTCTTTAGGATTAATAGGCGCTGTTCTTTTAGGAGACTTTGCAGTAAGGGTGGGGCTCTTTGCTCCTGAAACTATACTCTATACTGCATTAGCAGCTATTGGTACATTTATGACTCCTAGTTTAGAATTTGCATATGCTGTTAGGATCTGGAGGATAATACTGGTTATAATAACAGGTATCTTTGGAATTTGGGGCTTGGTAGGAGGACTTTTGATTTCATTTATCATAATTGCGACTACAAAATCTTTTAATGTGCCTTATCTATGGCCACTTATTCCTTTGAATTTAAGAGCTCTTTACACAGTTCTAATTCGCCAGCCTGCACCTGTAAAGACAAGACGTCCTGAGTTTTTAAATCCCAGGGATCCAGATTCAGCACCAGACTTTAGAAAGAAAAGACGAGGGAGGTAAGGATGATAGTGAAAGTAGGTATACCTAGAGGACTTTTATATTACGACTACATCCCACTCTGGAAAACATTCTTTGAACGTTTAGGAGCAGAAGTTATAGTATCAGATGCCACATGTAAGCAAACCCTAGACCATGGATTAAGGGTTACAGTTGATGATGCATGTCTACCTATTAAAGTTTACTTTGGTCATGTGATGAACTTATGCGGAAGAGTTGATTATATCTTTGCTCCCCGAATCGTAAGTGTAGAAAGAAGATCATATATTTGCCCAAAGTTTATGGGCCTTCCAGATATGTTAAGGAATATCCTAACGGATGACGAAGCCCCTAAGATCATTGATACATGTATAGATCTTAGTAAAGGACGAGGCCTAGTTGACGGAGTTTTAGAGACAGGTAGGCATTTTACACGTGATCCAATTAAAATATGGTGGTCATATCTTAAAGCTCGGAGCGAACTCATAAGATATCGCAAAGCCGTTTTAGCAGGTCAACTCCCTGAACAAGCCCTTACTAAGAAGGTAATGAATCATGAACCCGCAGAACTATCAGTGGCGGTTTTAGGACATTCATATAATGTTTACGATTCATATACTACCATGAATCTTATTAAAAAGCTTCGTCAGAATAATGTGGCTGTATTAACGGCAGAGATGGTTCCAGAACCTTATATTGAACGAGAATTGGCCTCCCTTGATAAAAAGGAACTTTTTTGGACATTAGGGAAGCGGATACTTGGAGCAGCGAATTATTTTCACAAAGCCCAGAGGGTTGATGGGATTATCCATGTTGCTAGTTTTGGGTGTGGTCCTGATTCACTCGTAGGTGAAATAGTAACCAGACAGGTCAGGAGAGCTCAAGATATCCCAATCATGGAGCTGAATATAGATGAGCATAGCGGAGAGGCTGGTATACTCACTCGTATAGAGGCTTTTGTGGATATGGTAAAATGGAGAAAAGGATTATAGAAGGGAGAATACTGCGGTGAAGATAACCTTTCCACACATGGGAAACCTTTATATTGCTATTACTGGATTCTTAGAGGAACTAGGAGTAGAATCTGTTATTCCACCAAAGCCATCAAAGGCTGCTATAAACATTGGGACTACACTTTCACCTGAATCTGCTTGCCTGCCTTTGAAGGTAAATATAGGTGATTATATACAGGCTTTAGAGAATGGAGCAGATACCATCTTAATGGCTGGTGGAGTAGGCCCATGCCGATTTGGATATTACTGTGAAGTTCAAAAGGAGATCCTAAAGGACGCTGGTTATAACTTTGAAATGATAGTCATAGAACCACCTTGCGGACGTCCTCTCACTCTTCTCTCAAAGATAAGAAAATTAATGGGAGGCGCTTCATGGACAGAACTGTATAGAGCAGGACGTATGGCATGGCAGAAACTTCTGGCTGTTGATGAGATAGAGAAGATGGCTCATTTTATAAGACCACGCGAGGTAGAGAGAGGCAGCACATCAGTGATTGAGTCAAAGGCTTTAAAACTTATCCATTCTGCTAAGACCTTAACAGAGTTAAAAGAAGCATCGTATCAAGGTCGAAAGGCTTTTAGCGCTTTACAGGTTCAAGAAGATAGAGATGTACTCAAAGTGGGAATAGTAGGAGAGATATATACTATCCTTGAACCCTTTGTTAATTTAAATACTGAGCAAGTCCTAGGCCATCTTGGCGTCCAGATTGAACGTATGATATATATGTCTGATTGGGTACGAGCTAATATTATTCCTGATGCCCTACCTTTTCTAAGTTCAGAACATAAAAGGACTGCGAAACTAGCTAAGCCTTATCTTAATCACTTTGTGGGTGGAGATGGTCTAGAGTCTATAGGTAAATCAGTAGAATATTCTTATAGAGGGTTTGACGGAGTTATTCATCTCTTCCCTTTAACTTGTATGCCTGAGATCGTAGCCAAGAGTCTTCTTCCTACTATTAGCAGCGACTTAGATATACCCATCACAAGTCTAGTCCTTGATGAACATACAGGAGAAGCGGGGTTTATAACCAGATTAGAAGCTTTTGTTGATCTTTTAAGATGGAGAAAAGCCAAGGGAAAAACAGTGGCTAATAGTTAACCTAATAAAAAAATCATATATATTGCCAGTAAAATGCAGGGTTCTCCCTCCTTGACGTATACTTTATTTTATGATATCTTAATTCAAGGTAGGGATTTTTTTATGGGAAGTTTTCAAGAAGATACCTAATTACGTAAGTACTGAAAGGGGCATTATATATGAGTCTTCGTGGAACTATGAGGATAAATAAAAATGGTAACTTAGAGATAAATAAGTGTGATACGGTAGAATTAGCTCGTAAGTTTGGTACACCTTTATATGTCTTTGATGAAGCAGCCATAAGGGATGTATGTAGGAGCTACACCAAGATATTTAATGAAAATTATCCTAATAGCCAGGTTATATACGCCAGTAAAGCGTTTATGACAAAAGCTATATGTCGTATAATGGAGGAAGAGGGTCTTGGCCTTGATGTGGTCTCTGGAGGCGAACTTTATACTGCTATTAAGGCGGATTTCCCCATGGAGCAGGTATACTTCCATGGGAATAACAAATCTGCTGCAGAGCTTGAAATGGCTTTGCAGGCAGGCGTGGGAAGTATAGTAGTGGATAATCTCTATGAGTTAGAGCTTTTAAATGATATAGCCGGAAAGATGAATAAGAAAGCCCAGATCTTTTTCAGGGTTACACCTGGAATAGAGGCTCATACTCATTCATATATTCAGACTGGACAGACAGATTCCAAGTTCGGATTAGGAATAAGTGACGGTCGAGCTATGGAGGCTATAGAAAAGGCTCTTTCCATGGAAGGAATAGTTTTAAAAGGTCTCCACTGTCACATAGGCTCTCAGATCTTTGATCTAGCTTCTTATAAGGCTGCTACAAGGGTCATGATGGAGTTTATGAAGGAGATTAGGGATAAACATGGTATAGTTCTTCCTGAACTTAATATGGGTGGTGGCCTGGGGATAAAATATAGTTCTGCGGATGTGCCTACTCCTGTAGAGGAATACGGGAAGGCTTTACTAGAAACTATTAAGGAAACTTCTAAAGAATATGGTCTGACGCTTCCTAAATTAATAGTAGAACCAGGAAGATCTATCATAGGTGAAGCAGGGACAACCCTATATACCATTGGTTCTATAAAAGAGATACTAGGAATAAGAACATATGTAGCAATAGATGGTGGTATGGGTGATAATCCTAGGGTTGCTCTTTATCAAGCAGTATACGAGGCTGTAGTAGCTAATAAGATCGACTGCGATCCTGAAGATGTTGTGACTATATGTGGTAAGTGCTGTGAATCAGGTGACGTGTTAATATGGGATATAAAGCTTCCTAAGGTAGAATCAGGCGATATCTTAGCTGTCTTCTCTACTGGTGCATATAATTACTCTATGGCAAGTAATTATAATAGGTTGCCAAGACCAGCAGCTGTTCTTGTAGGAGATGGGGAAGCGAATGTTATAATAGAAAGAGAAAGTTACGAAGATTTAGTAAAGAACGATGTTATACCCGAAAGATTAAAGAAGAGGGTATGATGTATAGCGAGAGGGAGAAGCGATCTTATGGCGTATCAAGTTAAACTTGCCGTCTTTGAAGGACCTTTTGATCTTCTCTTTCATCTTATAGAAAAAGAAGAGATCGATATATACGATATACCCATTGCAAAGCTAACAAGCGGCTACTTAGAATATTTAGAATCTTTAAAAGAGTTGGATGTTGAAAAAGCTAGCGAATTCCTTATAATGGCATCTACTCTTATAGATATAAAAACCAGGATGCTTCTCCCAGCACCACCTCTTAATGAAATAGATGAACCAGAAGAGGATCCCCGTGAAGAATTGGTTCGTCGTCTCCTTTTATATAAAGAATTTAAAAAAATCGCAGAGGTCTTAAAGAATAAAGAAGAAGCAGAGAATAAAATATATACTAGAATGGCTGAGGAGATGACGATTAAAGTAGATGGAGTGTCTCTTTTAGATGGACTCTCTCTTGCAAAGTTATACAAAACCTTCTTAGAGCTTATGGAGTCTTCTGAGGAAGAAGATGAGACACAAGAACTCCAAAGAGAGAAGGTAAGTGTAAGAGAGCGTATATCAGCTATCCTCCATGCCATAGAAGAACATTCTCAAGTAGAATTTACTCATCTCTTTCCTCGTACTGCCTCTCGCCACTTAATTATCGTTACATTTATAGGGCTATTAGAACTCATTAAAGTAGGATACGTAAGAGTCAGTCAGGACGCTCTCTTTGATAAGATCATTATATCAAGGAGAATAGAGGAGAATACTGAATTATCCGATGAGGAGATGGATTGGTTGAGTGATGAAGATGTCTAATGAGAAGAATTGGTCTGAAGCAGAGGTAGTAGGGGCTTTAGAAGCCCTTATCTTCGCATCGACTGAACCTATTTCCAGCTGTAAATTGGCACAGATCCTTGAAATTCATGAGGAGGTTGTGAAGAAGGGGCTGTGTCATATTAAAGAAAAGTATGATGAGGACGTGAGAGGGCTTCAGCTTCGAAAGCTTGCTGGGGGGTATCAGATATCTACAAAGCCTCAATATGCCCCTTACATTGAGAAATTATTCATCACACCACGGGTTTCTTCTTTGTCAAGTGCAGCACTTGAAACTCTAGCCATCATTGCTTTTAAAGAACCTATAACAAAGGCTGAAATAGAAGAGATCCGCGGAGTAAAGGTAGACAGCGTCCTATCTACCCTTACAGAACGAGGTCTCATAGAAGATGTAGGCAGGAAAGATACTATAGGCAGGCCCTTACTTTATGGTACCACTCCTGAGTTCCTTAAATACTTTGGTTTTAAGAACAGCCAAGAGCTGAGCCAGATATATCAATTATCAAAGGGGGAAAAAAGAGAAGAACAAGGGGAATAAAGAGGTATTATATCCTTCTTTTATGGGAATGATATGAGAAATACTTAAACTTTTGTGAGGGGGCTTTTGATGTACCTCCGTCTTATCCTCTTTATATCTCTTATCTTTTTAACGCTAATACTCTTTCTGCCTTTTCGTTTCTCCTTTTATTATGTAAAGGAGGGCGATGATGAGGATACCATAATAACAGTATGGGTCTTTCGTGGTCTTGAGTATAAAATAAGGATTCCAATCTTCAAAATAGGCAAAGGCACTGATTTAAACGAACTAAAGCTCTGGCGTGAGGATGAGCTTTCAGATACTTTAATAAAAAAAGAAAAAATACATATAAATTTTATTGATATCTTTCGAACTTATAAATATTCAACCTGGTTCATTGAAAGGTATCAAAGTTTAGCTATTATGCTTTTCCTTTTCTTATACGGGAAGTGGCCGGATCCTGCTACTCTGCAGAGATCTGGTCGTCTTCTTTTAAAGTTAATTATCGGTGCTGTTAAAATGGGAGTTAAGCAATGCGAGAGATTCCAATGGAGAAGTGAGATAGGTCTAGGCGATGCAGCCTTAACAGGATTGGGATTAGGGATAGTATGGAATGTAAAGACATTTATTCTCGCAAAAATAAATGATAATGTGGAATTCATCGGCCCTCCACCTAGTATTGAGGTACACCCTTATTTTGCTGGAGAGAGGTTCAACACCTCTGTTTATTGCATATTTAAGGTGAGAATAGGTCATATTATTCTTATAGGTCTTACGAATCTTATAAAAAGTTTACTTAGAAAGAACGTAGAGGTTTTAAATAGGACCTTAATGAATTATATAAGACTTCTTCAGGAACGAGGTGATGGATGAGAGATGAACGAGCACCCCATTGAAGGTCTAATGAAGACTGCTATGGAAAGCATCAAGGAAATGGTAGATGTAAACACTATACTAGGTGATCCAGTTGAAACGCCTGATGGCAACGTGATACTTCCCGTTTCACGCGTATCATTTGGATTTGTTGCTGGGGGTACAGAGTTTGACACTTCTTCTCCTCAAGGTGGAGAACGAAAAGGAGTCCAGGAAAATGATAAAATGAAGGCCATAGCTAATCCTTTTGGAGGAGGAAGCGGAGCTGGTATTTCTGTTTCGCCAGTAGCCTTTCTAGTCGTTGGAAAAAACCAGGTTCGTTTATTACCCGTTGATAAGCGCGGGGTCTATGATAGGCTCATTGAGATGGCACCTCAGTTTTTATCTCAGTTGGATGGGATCATCAACGGTACAAAGGCACCGAATAATGGTGAACCTACCAGCGAGACCACGTATAAAGGGAATAGAGCCACCTGGTAGCCTGCTGAAAGGAAATGATATGGTGGAGAGGTTACAAATGCGTATTATAAAATACTTCATCACAATACTTCTTTTTTGCCTCTTTCTCTTAAGAGGGAATATAGTCTCATCATCGCCTAATATAAAAGGTGAAATCGCCTTGCTTATTGAAGGTACTACAAAGACAGTTCTCTATGAGAAGAACTCTGAAATGACGGTGACTTCTAATGGCCCTGAAACTATTATAACTGCTCTTTTAGGGTTAGAAAGAGGCTATCTTCAAGACAGGATAAATACCTCAAATGGAGATGAGTTCAGCTTAGAAGATCTTATATATGGTGCGCTACTTGAAGATGATAGCAATTTAAATGCAGCTATAGCATTCCATATCGGAGGCTCTATATCAAGATTTGCAGATATGATGAAGATAAAAGCCAAAGAGATAGGTGCCCTCTCCACGTATTTTCCTAATACAGGTGAAGAGCCCTATACAACCGCGAGTGATCTGGCTTTAATAGCTATATCCGCTTTGCAAAGTACTCAATTTTCAAATATAGTCAAGACATCTTCTTGGGAATGGACTTCAGGTGGAGAAAGGCGAAGCTTTGTAAATAGGAATTCCCTTATAGGTAAGTATCAAGGTTTAGATGGTGTTAAGGTAGGAGAAGGTTATCTTATAGCTTCGGCAACTCGGAACGGGCAGCAGTTACTCGTTGTAATAATAAACTCGAAAGATGCTGCTGGTGATGCACGTCTTCTCCTAGACTATGGCTTTGAGAATTATCAATTATATAATTTTGCAAATCACGGTGATCTCCTCAAGACTATTTCAGTAAAGGATGGGGTCATAAAGAAGGTCGGATTAGTTGCAGCTCGTGATCTTAATATAGTTCTTCCGCGTAATCTCCATGACGCTTCCCTTGAAGAGATAATAGAAGTAAGGGAAGAGATAAAGGCTCCCATACAAAGATGGGAACCCCTTGGCCAATATAAGGTATTGCTAGATCAAAAGGAAATTGGTAGTGTGGAGCTTTTATCTGACTCTCAAGTGATACGAAAGAGCATAGCACATACTATTAGGGAATGGTTTTTGCTATTTATAAACTTTTTCGGTTGAAATATAAAAATCTTCTCATTAGCCGAGTCTATGCTCGTGTAATCTCTCCTTCATATCCTTTATCTTTTACGCTCTTCTCGCATATACTTATTAAAGGGTTGATATCCTTTATGTTATAATGTGGGAGGGAGCTGGGATGGCCAAGGTTATAGTTGTAGGTGGTGGGTGGGCAGGTTGTGCAGCTGCTTACAGTGCACGGAAGGCAGGAGCAGAAGTTATATTGATAGAGAAGACGGATATGTTGTTGGGTACTGGCCTCGTTGGTGGTATAATTCGTAATAATGGTCGTTTTTCAGCTGCAGAAGAGATTATAGCTCTGGGAGGTCAGGAGATCTTTGACGTGATAGAGTCTGTCCTTAAGCATAAAAACATTGAATTCCCAGGACATAGACATGCTTCACTCTATGATGTTTCAAGAATAGAACCTCTCATGAGAACTTGTCTAGAATATGCTGGTGTTAAAGTACGCCTTGAAAGTCGTATGGTAAATGTCGAATATAATCAGGACCGCATTAAATCGGTTATCGTTGGGAAGGATGAGATAATTGAGGCTGATGCCTTTGTGGATGCAACGGGAACTGCAGGCCCCCTTGGAAATTGTATAAAATTCAATGGGAGTTGTGTTATGTGCATAATGAGATGCCCAACCTTTGGTCCTAGGGTAAGTCTTTCTACAAAGGCTGGCGTAGAGGAACTTACTGATCTACCCGGCGAGGCTCTCAGTGGTTCCTGTAAGCTAGAGAAAGAATCCTTAGGTAAATGGCTTGTGGAACGCTTAGAAAGGCAAGGTGTAGTAGTCATACCAATACCACAATACCTTGTAGACCCGGGGAAATTACGTACAAAGGCTTGTCAGCAATATGCTATAAGAGATTATATGGAGAATTTAGTGCTCCTAGATACAGGACCTGTTAAGATGATGACTTCATGTTTTCCCTTAGAAAAGCTTCGTAAAATACCAGGATTTGAATGTGCAAGATATAAAGATCCTTACTCTGGAGGCAGAGGAAATTCAGTGCGTTATTCTGTTATTACCCCACATGATGAGACGCTCAAGGTCCATGGCTTCTCTAACCTTTTCTGCGCAGGAGAGAAAGTAGGTCTTCTAGTAGGACATACGGAAGCCATAGGTACGGGCCTTCTATCTGGGCATAATGCAGCTAGAGCAAGTTGTAGACTTTTACCTATAACACTTCCAAGAGAGCTTGCTATAGGTGATATAATCGCTTATATTCTTGAACAGATCAAAACAGAAGAAGGAATGAAAGCCAAGTATACCTTCTCTGGTTCCATTTACTTTGAACGCATGAAAGAACTTAATCTTTATACAACAGATATCACTAGAATACGTAATAAGGTTAGAAGGGCAGGTCTTTTAAATATATTTAATCAAAAAATCATTATTTGACAGTTATTAACTAAATGGATATACTAAACTTAATGTTATATTAGGGGAGCTAGCTTTAGGGTGAATCCCCTATAAGAATATAAAAAAGAGGGGGAGAAGGCGTATTCCGCCCCGCCCTATAGAGGACGTGTGCTAAGAGATGAAAGAATTTGTGGTGATAGGATTGGGTCGATTTGGTTCAAGTGTAGCTACAAACCTCTGCAGAATGGGTCATGAGGTCCTGGGTATAGATTTAAATGAGGAACGAGTTCAACGTCTCTCTAACATATTAACTCATACTGTAATAGGGGATGCTACAGATGAAGATTTAATGAAATCATTAGGTGTGCGCAATTTCGATGTAGCAGTTGTTAGCATAGGCGAGGATATGCAAGCCAGTATATTAGCAACAATAATTATAAAGGATATAGGTGTTCCTTATATAGTGGCAAAGGCTCTCAACGACTTACATGGCAAAGTTCTAGAGAAGATCGGAGCTGATAGAGTAGTATATCCTGAACGCGAAATGGGACAACGAATAGCTAATAATCTGGTCTCAACTAACATACTTGACTATATTGAGCTTTCGCCAGAATATAGTATCATGGAGATAATAGCCACTAAGAAGTTAACAGGGAAGACCCTAGGCCAGCTAAATTTAAGGGCCCTTTACGGTATAAACGTCATTGCTCTTAAGAGGGACAAGCACATTAATGCATCTCCAGGTGCAAACGATATGATTCAAGTGGATGATATTCTCATTGTTATGGGTAAAAGAGATGTATTAGAGAACCTTAAGAGTAAATAGATCCTCACATTCCCCCTTAACACCGCATACCATATATCAAGGAAATGGGATTCAGAGTACAGGGGGGGAGCATAATGCTACCATGTTACGGAGGAGGGAGTAGCCTGGCGTGTATTGAAGTGGGCTCTGAAAAGTGTCCTTGTTTCTTAGCTATGATAAAGAGTTGTCCGGTCTGTACATATCTTAGTGGTGAGGGAAGCTGTGACTGCCAATGGACAGGGGTATGTGTATTACTCGAGTCAGAGTGGGCTTTTAATGCTAAAGGGAATTACAACACGAAGAAGTTTATAGGGCGTGTAGATGAAGTTAGATACCTAGGACCGAATATCTTTCATGTAAGACTCTCTTTTTTGGTCCCAGTTATTTCAGAACCTTGTAAGCTAGGCGCGTTTTTTGTCATTGCGAATCCAAATTTACCTGTATCACTTGCACCACCTTTTGTATGTAATATAGCGGATGGAGGAAAGATCTTAGAGCTTATAGCGCCTTTTTCCTTTCCAAAAGAAAGTGGACTTTTATTGTTGCGTGGACAACAGCTCGAACTACTTGGTCCTTTTTCAAGTGCTATAATAGGAGAAAAGGCTCTTCGGGATCTATCCGGAGGCACTGCGTTACTAATAGGAGAGGGATTCTATCAAGGAGCAATGGTTTTGGCAGCAAAAGCTCTCTTGACGAATGGAAATAAGGTGAAGAGCATCATTGTTAGTGGAAGGGCTAGACGCCCTTATATACTGGACTTTTTAGAAAGAGAAGAGGCTGACATATACTGGGCAGGATATTCTCGTAAGGATGGGCTTTCTATGATGGAAGAATTATTAGTTTCAGAAGAAATAGATCTGGTTTTCTGTTTTGGGACGTTTCTACATCATGTTAAGGTTATATCTGTCTTAAAGAAACAATGGGAGAAGAGAATAACACCTGTCTTCTTAAGCCCATTGATATAGGGAAGAGGGTTCAGCTATATTGGCTAAAGTGGAACGATTACATAAGATTATGGCTCGTTGTGGCATAGCATCACGACGAGCTTCCGAGAAGTTAATATGCGAAGGAAGAGTCTCTGTTAACGGAGAAGTGGTGACTGCGCTTGGAAATATGGTGGATCCAGAGAAAGATATTATAAGAGTTGATGGTATGCTCTTAAAACCTGTAACGAACAGATTATATATAATCTTAAATAAACCACAGGGGTACATCACTACTCTCTCTGATACTCATGGAAGGCCTACAGTTCTTGACCTGCTCAAAGATGTTAAAGAGAGAGTTCATCCTGTTGGCAGATTGGACATGGATACATCTGGACTATTGCTCCTTACCAGCCATGGGGAACTTACATTTACACTTACGCATCCAAAATTTCAGGTGGATAAAGGCTATGAGGCTATAGTGAAGGGTGTTCCTAAACCTGATGATTTAAAAAGACTAGCCCATGGTGTCCTCCTAGATGACGGAATTACTTCTCCGGCTAAAGCCGAGCTTCTAAAGGCTAATGGAAATGCGCTTCTTTCGATAATAATACATGAGGGGCGAAAGAGGCAAGTTAGAAGGATGTGTGAAGCCATTGGTTATCCGGTAATAGCCTTAAAGAGAGTTAGCATGGGCCCGATTGTTCTAGGCTCTTTAAAAGAGGGAGAATATCGTAATCTTAAAGAGGAAGAGGTAAAGTGCCTCCTCAGGTTAGTAGGATTAGAAGAGAGGGATGTATTAAATGGTGATAGTAATAGGAGGAGGAGCCGCAGGCCTTATGGCAGCAGGGAAGGCAGCAGAAGCAGGCGCACAGGTAACTCTCTTAGAAAAGACTGAACGTCTTGGTAAGAAACTAGGGATCACTGGTAAAGGTCGATGCAATTTGACAAATACTATTGATGTAAAAGGGTTTATAGAGAACTTCCCAGGCAACGGTCATTTTCTTTACGGTGCACTTTATAGGTTTGGGAATAAGGAACTTATGTCTTTTTTTAGAACCTTGGGTGTGGATCTAAAGGTCGAGAGAGGGATGCGTGTCTTTCCTACTTCTGATACTTCAAAAGACATTCTTGATGCGTTAAAAGATTACATTCATTCTAATAGTGTTAATGTTTCTTATTTAACTAGAGCTAAGGAGATCATAGTGAAAGATGGAGCTGTGAAAGGCGTTGTTACTTATGACGGTCGAATATTTTATGGGGAAGCGGTTATTCTAGCTACAGGCGGATCATCTTATCCTGGGACAGGCTCCACTGGTGATGGCTATGAGATTGCTCGTCAAATTGGTCATACTATTACACCGTTGAGACCTAGCCTTGTTCCACTTGAATGTGAGGAAGATTGGGTAGAACTTGTCAATGGACTTTCATTAAAGAATGTCACCCTATCAGTTTTTTATGAGGACAAACTGATAGATAGCGAATTCGGGGAGATGCTCTTTACCAATTTTGGAGTTTCAGGTCCTATAGTTCTAACTCTAAGTGAAAAGGTTTCTTTGATACTTCAAAACTCTATATCTTCTGTAAAACTAATTATAAACCTTAAGCCTGCCTTAACCCCAGAAGAACTAGATGCACGGCTTCAGCGAGACTTCACGTTATTTGCTAACAGACAATTTAAGAATGCTCTTGATAGGTTATTACCACAATCTTTTATACCAGTCTTTTTATGCTTATCTCAGATACCTACCGATAAGAAGGTGAATCAAATCACTAAAGAGGAGAGAAGGAAACTCGTTACTCTTCTCCAAGGGATACCTCTTACGGTAAAGAAGGCAAGGCCTTTACGAGAAGCTATTGTCACTGCTGGTGGAGTGAGTACCCAGGAGATAAATCCTAAAACCATGGAGTCTCGCTTGGTAAGAGGACTATTCTTTGCTGGCGAAGTTATAGATATTCATGGCAATACTGGAGGCTATAATCTTCAGGCAGCTTTTTCCACAGGATATCTTGGTGGAGTGAATTCCGCAGAATATTCACTTTTTTCTCATTAAAAGCAGGGTAAATTAGAAAAGAAGCGAATAATATAAAAGGAGAACTATTTAGACTTTAACAAAAGAATGTGAGGAAGAGCCCTTACATTCTTTTAGGCGTTTAGTTTTAAAGATAAAAGGTTCCTTGTATAGAGAGTTTGTGGGAGGGGTGCAGGAATTGGTACGGTTTCTCCTTTTGGCTTCGATTCTAGTCCTAACAATAATATGGTTTGCCGTGACTGAAGATGAGAGAGAACGACAGTATAGGAGAAAGAAGGGAATCATTAATAGATATCGGTTAGAGTACATATATGGTGAGATAGCTAAAAAACTTACTTGTGGGAGAGGCAAACTTAGGGAACTAACTGTAGACAATGTAGAACTCTTTGCCTTAAAATACGGTAACACCGATATATTTTGGAACGCTTTGGCTTATAGGGATATCAATGAGGAACTCTACGATAGCCCTCGGTGGGGCGATGCGTACTTTGCCTTTAAGGTTCCTATTGATGATTTCTATAATGAAACAGAGATTGCTTTAGCTACTGAAGTTTTAAAGAACGCACGAGAATTCGTTAACCTATTAATTGAGAAGCATAAATTTCCAGAATGGGCTATTAAGTCTTTCTTTACAGGTGATGGCTTTGATATTCTTGTTTCTGCTGTGGCTATGGGCGTTGAACCACGGGGTGATCTCTGTCAAATATATAAAGAGTTTAGAGATTACATGGAAAAAGAATATAATCTAGAGTATATGGACGAAGATATATATGGTTATAGGGCTATGATTCGTTGTCCTAATACCATAAACAGTCGTGTTTCTGAACGAGTTCCACGTTACAAGATAGAGCTTTCTATAGAAGAATTCATGTCTCTCTCAATTAGAGAGATAGATCTTTTAAGTAGAGGTCCGAGAGAGCTCATTGTAGAGAATGATTTTTACCATCGAGTTCATGACATAGCACATTATTTTTATTTAAAAATGGTGGAGAAGTATGAGAAACATCTTAGTACTATAGACTTTTTGCCATTACCTCAAAACGGAAATACTGGCAACGTAGATATTTTGAGGCCTTGTGTTAAACGAATCCTTCAAGAAGGTATTGAAGAAGGAGATATAAAAGATGCAGCTAAGATTATAGCGGAGGAATATAAACGTTTAAAGTACCCAGAAGATGTTACATTGAACAATTTAAAGAAGTGGTTAAAAACATTTAGTAATGGGGCTTTGTTTGCATTTGCAGAAGAGCTTACAAATGCTATTTACCAGGAAGATTCGGTGGAAAAACCTTTTAACCTTTGTGAATCTGAGCAAAGTTGTTTAGCACAAAGGTGTATTGGGAAGAAAGAGTGTGAGTATTTCATTGAAACCCAGTTAGAGAAGGAAAGAGAGAAGTTTCATGATGAGACTCTCTTTGAATTAAGAGGATGGCCAATAGAGCTTAGACCGATAAAGACTGCTGTATATAGGGGAATAGTAGTCTTTGAAGAGAAGAATAATATCTCTCCTGGTAATTCCTTAGTTATATTGCTTAGTGAATTGACTGCTTATGTAGGGCTACATACAACACGAGCAACTATGAAGTGCCTTAGAGATTTAAAGATCAGGGGGTTATTAGAAGAATACGTTTTTATAGAAGGTACGGGTGGAAGGGTAAGGGTAAAGAGGAAGATTCCCATACCTGAACTCTATTAGAATGGTGAAAGAAAAAAGGGGGGGTATAGATGATGTCCCCCCTTACCATAAGTAATTATGCTCTTTCTACTCTGTTAGATTTAAGGCAGCCAGTACATACTTTAATCTTCTTGACTGAACCGTTTACAAGAGCTTTTACTTTTTGAAGGTTTGGAGACCATGTTCTTCTAGTCTTAATATTAGAGTGACTGACTATATTACCGCTTCCCTTACCCTTGCCACAAACATCGCATCTTTTTGCCATTTAATTATCATCTATATAAAGATATAGATGTGCACCTCCTCTTTAAATCGTTATGTTCCTATGTTGGCAGGCAATATATGAGAAATACTTTAAAAAGTCATCTCATAATCGTTACATGCAAATATATGTATTGCATTAATGACTCACTTATTATATCATAGGAGTATATAAGAACGCAAGGGGGATTAAGATGAGAGTCACGAAAGATACGCCTATCATAGAAGTTCTGCAAGCAAATGATAAGGCTAAAGAGGTCTTTGAGCGGCACGGGATGGGATGTATCGGATGCATGGGGGCTACTGAAAGTATAGAACGAGGTGCCAGGATGCATGGAATAGAAGTAGAACCCCTTATAGCGGAGTTGAATAGATTATTCCTAAAAGTTAGTAAGTAGGGGGGATAGTATGCTTACAGAGATAGGGACTGACCTGGGACGTATAAAGATAACTAAAGAAGTTGTGGCTATGGTCGCTGGTAATGCAGCCACTGAGTGTTATGGTTTAGTTGGTATGGCCTCTCGTAGCGTGCAGGACGGGATAGCAGAACTTTTAGGTAGGGAAAGCTTAAGTAGAGGGGTAGTTATAGACTCTTCAGGAGATAGCCTTGAAATCGAATTATATATAATAGTTGAATATGGGGTAAATATCCCTGAAGTTGCGCGTAATGTTGTTGAGAAAGTTAGGTATACCATGGAAACAATGCTAGGCCTTAAAGTAGGTAGAATTAATATCAATGTTCAAGGTGTAAGAGTAGCTACTGCTAAGTAATGTAAATCTACTGAAAGATAAGGCTAATACAAATAGGGGAAAGGGTAAAGGCAGTGGAAGTGAAGATTCTACAAGGTGATGATCTTAAAAAGATATTAGCAGGAGCTGTGGCGAAACTAGAAGAAGATAAGGGGATAGTGGATGCGCTTAATGTCTTTCCGGTTCCAGATGGAGATACAGGTACTAACATGTATTACACCCTCCTCTCTGCCCATAGAGAGGTAAGTAAGATAAAGTCTCGACCTTCATCAGCATCGGAAGTGGCAGATGCTGCAGCTCTTGGAGCATTGATGGGTGCCAGGGGAAATTCAGGAGTGATATTATCCCAATTGTTAAGAGGATTTGCTTCTGGTGTAAAAGGGAAAACTATTTTAAATGCACATGATTTAGAAGTTGCTTTTAAAACCGCAGTTGATACAGCATATAAAGCTGTTATGAGGCCAGTAGAAGGGACTATCCTTACTGTGGTACGTGAGGCAGCCCAGGCAGGAATAGAAAGGATAAAGACAGGGACCACAGATATTTTAGATATCCTAGAGTATTCTTTACAGGAAGGGGAGGCATCTTTAAAGAGAACTCCTGAAAAACTTTTAATTTTACGAGAAGCTGGAGTAGTAGATGCTGGTGGTAAGGGGTTAATGGTTGCTGCTCTTGGAGGTTTAAATGCACTACAAAAAAGATCGCCTTATGAGAAAGTAAAAGAGGTTAAACCTTCTGTGGAGACGAAAGCGCATTCTCCAATCTCTACAGCTGATCTTGAATATAGATATTGTACTGAATTTATTATTAAACCTAAAGAGGCTGATATAAATATAGACAAGGTCAGAGAAGATTTGACGCCTCGTGGGGATAGTCTTCTTGTTGTAGGTTCGCCTGACCTTATAAGGGTTCATGTGCATACAAATAATCCAGGTGTAATATTAGAATATGGGTTGCTGCTAGGCGATATAGATCAAATAAAAATTGATAATATGGCAGAACAGACTGAGGAGTTCTTTAAAGAAAAGAAGCCTTTAGGGATTATAGCAGTAGCAGCAGGGGAAGGTTTTAAAGAGATCTTAACGAGCCTTGGTGTGGATGTAATTATTGAGGGTGGGCAAACTATGAACCCCAGCACAGCGAGTTTTATAAAGGCAATTGAAAAGGTTAATGCTGAAAAAGTGATATTACTTCCAAATAACAGTAATGTTATTCTCACAGCCGAACAAGTAAAGGCTTTAACCTCAGTACAGGTAGAAGTTGTACCTAGCAAGACTGTAGTTCAAGGAATATCCGCTTTAATGGCCTTTGATGATACTTTGGATATACAAGAGAATTTACAGGCCATGACGAATAGTATTAAGAATGTTAAATCTGGAGAAGTGACCTATGCTGTAAGGGATTGGAATGCAAATGGGTCTAATGTGAAGAAAGGAGACTACATAGGTCTTCATGGCTCAGAGTTAAAATCTTTTGGTTCCGATAGAGAAGAGATCCTTATAAAGCTCCTAAAAGAGATGTTAGCTCCTGAAGACGAAATTATCACCATATACTTTGGTTCCGATATAACAGAGGAAGAAGCAGAAATAGTAAAGGAGAAACTCCAAGCAGAGGTAGAAGAGGATGAAATTGCACTTGAATTCTACTATGGTGGACAACCACTTTATTTTTATATAGTAGGCATAGAGTAAAAGAAAAACGTATGGTTGTTCTCGGAAAGGAGGAAAGTCGCAATGCCCTTTATTGGGGATTACGACAATATTATGAGGAAAGTTTTGGTAGTTACAGATAGTACAAGCGATATAACTAAAGAAATAGCAGAGAAATATAATATAACAGTAGTGCCTTTGAATGTTCATATGGATAACGAGGTCTATAAGGATCAGGTTACCATTTCCTCTGATGAATTCTTTGAGAAACTTTCAAAGTGCAAGAATCTTCCACGCACATCTCAGCCATCACCAGGAGAATTCATTGAGGTTTATCATAGTCTATTAGAAGAGGTTGATTCCATTGTATCTATTCATATTTCTGAGGAGATGAGTGGTACATTACAATCAGCTCGTATTGCTGCTCAATCTATTCCAGAAGCTGATATAAGTATAATCGATTCTCGTTCTGTTTGTATGGGATTAGGTTTAGTAGTCATTGAAGCCGCAAAGGCCGCTGCTGAAGGTAAGGATAAAACTGAAGTCCTACGTGTTATCGAAGAAGCAAAGAAGGATCTCAGAGTAATCTTTGTTGTAGATACACTAGATTATCTAGAGAAGAATGGCAGAATAGGAAAGGCCCATGCATTCCTCGGCTCTCTCTTGAGTATAAAACCAGTCCTCGCAGTACAAGATGGTATTATTATACCTGTTGAGAAAATGCGTGGTAGTAAAAAGGCATTGAGTCGTTTAGTTGAGACCGCACGTGAAGAAGTGAAAGGTGACTTTCTAGGGGCAGCTATAGTTCATGGTGCTGCTTTTGATAAGCTCACTTTCGTACGCGATGAGTTACAGGCTAGGTTTTCTGAGATGGATCTAATATTAGGATCAGTTGGTCCTGTTATAGGGGTGCATGCAGGTCCTGGGGTTCTAGGACTTATGTATTTTGTCAGATAAAAGATGACGGCCATACGGCCGTCATCTTGTGGGAGAGGAGAAACCGGAGGAAGAGCTTATGGGGGAAGGGTTTTAACCCTACTTTTCTATTGATCATACTTCGACTTTATGAGTTATTCGGTAGGGTTGTCAACACCTCCTGTCCTGTGGTGACGTTTATATTATGTGGAGGGAATGACGATAATATACATATAGATTTAAAAAATTTTCCTTTATATAAGACCTATGATTAGGAGGTTTGTCTTTTGCGAGTGGTCTCAGGGAGTGTTGGTAGCATAAAACTCGAATCATTAAAAGGGTATGAACATCGTCCCACAGCAGAGAGGGTTAAAGAAGCCCTCTTTAATATTATTGGGTCGCAGCTAGTGGGTTCATCCTTTCTTGATCTATATGCTGGTACAGGGAGTATAGGAATAGAAGCATTAAGTCGAGGTTCTGTATCATGTACTTTTGTAGAGAAATCAAAGAAGGCTATAGCTATTATTGGACGAAACTTAGATAAGACAGGTCTTAGAGACAAAGCGCACATCTTCCAGTGTGACGTTTTCACTGCTCTTAATCGGCTGACAAAAAAAGGAATGTCTTTTGATTTTGTATTTCTTGATCCTCCATATGAGAAGGGTATGGCAAATCATACTCTTAAAGAAATTTCATCATTAGCGTTGAAGTTATTGACTAATAGTGGTATTATTATTGTTGAAGAGAGCAAAAGGGAGAAACTCCGCTTAGAACAGAATATGATTTTAATAAGGCGAGAGGTTTATGGGGATACATCCATTTCTTTTATAAAACACATATTCTGTAACAATGGCTCTTAATTAGGAGGGAACATTAGTGATCGCAGTATGTCCAGGAAGTTTTGATCCTGTTACAAATGGACACGTAGATATAATAGCACGAGCTGCAAGAATCTTCGATGAAGTCATCGTAGCTGTAGCCCAAAATTCCGCAAAGGAGCCTCTCTTTACGGTAGATGAACGGACACAGCTTTTAAAGGAGAGCCTTTCGCACCTTGAGAATGTTAGAGTAGACAGTTTTAATGGACTTTTAATTACTTATGTAAAGAGTCAGGGCGCAACAGTTATTGTAAGGGGATTGAGGGCTGTCTCTGACTTTGAATATGAATTTCAAATGGCATCAATGAATAGAAAACTTGATGGGGATGTGGAAACAGTATTTGTCATGACAAGTAATGAATATGCCTATCTCAGTTCTAGTTTGATTCGGGAAGTGGCACGACTCAATGGTTGTATACGCGATTTAGTACCTAAGAATGTAGAGAAGGCATTACGCTATAAATTAAAGAATTTTTTAAAGTAGGTGGGGAGATATATGGGTAG
Organism: Firmicutes bacterium UBA5435; assembly: GCA_002426645.1. GTDB lineage: Bacteria > Bacillota > UBA5435 > UBA5435 > UBA5435 > UBA5435. Next base: position 26,270 of record DIRN01000105.1, read on the forward strand.
AATGCAACTGGTAGTTTTATTAGACCGTCTTGAGAGGACTATTGATAGTAGTACGCAAATTCCTTTGACAGGAAAGGCCCTTCTTGAAAAGGAAGAATTACTTGAGCTCGTTGAAGAGATACGTACCTCTATGCCAGAGGAGATCGAAAGGGCAGCATGGATCGTGAAAGAACGGGATAATATCATGAAAGAAGCGCAAAGAGAGGCTCAAGATATTATAAAAAAGGCAAAGGATTATGTGGGGAAGTCTATCAATGAAAGTGATATAATATTGCAGGCTAGGGCTGAAGCAGATAGGATAATTGATGAATCGAAGAAGTATATAAGGGAGATAAAGGAAGGCGCAGATTCGTATGCAGATTCTTCCCTTGCGAATTTAGAAGCAACCCTTCTTGAAGCTTTAAAAGTGATTCGCAAAGGCAGAGAAGTCTTAAATAAAGAGAGGTCTTTCCATCAACAGGAGGACTTTCAAGAAAGGTAGATTCCTAAAAGTCCTCTCAGACTAGTTTTACGGGCTAACTTTTAAATTTGAAGTATGCTACTTTTACATTTTTTATAATATAGATTGTTAGTGAAATTATTATGAGTAGACATAGTAAGATGAGGATCCTCCATCCATAGTAAGCTGTTCGTGTCAATATATTCAATCCGAAACTACCTGTATTTCTTGACAGGACAGGTACGAAAGAGGGAGGAACCAATGCTTTTAGTGGACCCATGAGGAAATAAGTTACTATAGCTGCTATAACTGAATGTATTACTCTGGCTATCAAATATGGGGTCATACGTATATCAGTACCATTTATCATACTAGCTACTTGTGCGTGTACAGATATACCACTCCAAGCAATTATGGCGCTGGCAGCCATTACTTGTTCCATAATGGGACCTGTTGCTTGACTAGCTACTTCAGTTCCTATAGTGATCTCGAATATGCCGTTAACTAGAGCCTTTATAATCGAACCATTCACATTAAAAGGTTTCAAAAGATGAAGTAAAATACTTGATACTATAGATATTATACCGAATATATCCAGTATCCTTATTAATACTGAAAATGTCATTATAAACCCACCGATAAGAAGGAGGGTATTAACAGAGTCTTTTACAGAGTCACCAAAGAGCTGTCCAAAGGATCGTCCGTCTGTTGTTCTTGCGGTATAAAGCTCTCTAAAGGCTTTGCTTAATATATTTTCTTTCATCTCTTTTTCATACGTTATATCATTTTTACCAAATTCGTGAAATCTTAATAGAAATCCCAAGATTATACTGGATATATAATGCGCTCCGGCTATTGGAAGTGCTAACTCAGGTTTCTGAAACATTCCAACAGCTACAGCCCCGATCATAAAGAGTGGATCAGCTGTATTTGTAAATGATAGCAAGCGTTCTGCTTCTATTTGTGTGCATAGGTTATCTTTTCGTAAGCGACTAGTTATCTTTGCTCCTATGGGGTAACCAGAGGCTAATCCCATAGCTAAAGCAAAGGCTCCTACGCCTGGCACACGAAAGATCGGCCTCATGAGAGGTTCTAAAAGGGCTCCCATAAAATGTACAACGCCCAATCCCATAAGGATTTCTGAAGCAATGAAAAAAGGTAATAAGGCGGGAAAGACTATATCCCACCAAACTCTAAGGCCATTTATTGAGGCTTTAAAAGCCTCTTCAGGGTTTGCTACAATTGCAGCAGTTAAAAATAGGCCTGCCAAAGCGGCAAAGTAAGTAGAGCGTTCGCGCCCTTTTAACCATTTTGCCATAACATTCGCCTCCATATTACATTAACGTATTTTATTGAAATAAACGCTTAAAGGTCTTTCCATAGGGGTACAATTTATGTATATTGACAGGAGTATTTCAATATGCTATTTAAGGATGAGAAATCCTATATTATAGCGTTTGATAAGGTTGGTGATATTCTATGTCTACTGAAGAGGAGATAAAGTTAGGTTTAGCTTTAGGTGCGGGTTGTGCACGTGGAATAGCTCATATAGGGGTTCTTCAAGTCTTTGAGGAGGCAGGCATCGGAATTGATTATATAACGGGTTCCAGCATAGGAGCGCTTATAGGTGGTATATATGCAGCAGGTACAGATCTTAAAGTCCTAGGTGAAATCGCTTCTAGCCTTTCATGGAATCAACTACTTGAGATAGGGTTTTCACGGCTAGGATTGGTTAGAGGGAAACGACTATATGAGCTTCTAAAGCTCCTTACTAAAGATAAGACCTTTGATGAACTTTCGATCCCTTTCACAGCCGTTGCAACTGATATTGAGTCAGGTGATGAGGTCTTAATCACTGAAGGGCGTGTGGCTGACGGGATAATGGCAAGTATATCAATACCAGGGATATTTGTTCCTATAAACATAGATGGGCGGTTGCTTGTAGATGGTGCTGTCGTGAATAGACTCCCTGTAGATATAGTTCGAGAGATGGGAGCAGATGTTATAATAGGAGTATCGATAGAAGCTGGAAGTGCACGGGTTCAGATTAAGAATATTGTTGATATAATACTCCAGTCAGTAGATGTTATGCAAACAGAGCTTTTAAAAGAAAAGAATATCACGGCAGATCTGCTTATTAGACCAAAAGTCGGGCATTTTACTCCTAGTCAGATAGAGAAGGCGGAAGAATTAGTGTATGCAGGTAGAGAAGGGGCTCTTGCCGTGCTACCAGATATAAAGAGATTGTTGAGACAGTTTTAGAAGAACCTTGACATAGTAGGATGCTACGTATATAATTAAATTTGGCTGTAAGGAGGGGTACTTGTGAAGGTAGATATCTCTGAACTTAAAGAGAATAGAAATGCTTCTATGGAACTTTCATTCTTGGAACCCGTAACTCTTATCAAGATAGGAGGAGAAGAAATAACATTCAATGGGCCAGCATCAGTAGAGCTCTTTATCAGCAATGATACGGATTTTTTTACTATCTATGGGAGTGTTTCCGTTGAGGCTTTCCTAAGATGCAGCCGCTGTCTAAAGGTTTTCACATTTCCTCTTAAAGGGACTATTGAGGCTCAGTATCGTCAGGTCAGCCCAGGTTATGAGGGTATTGAAGATGCAGATCTAAAAGTCTTCAATGGTAATGAGATTGATGTAACTTCAGATATTAAAGAAGGGCTTATACTTTCATTGCCAGTTAAAGCAGTGTGTTTTGAGGAATGCAAGGGACTTTGCCCTACATGTGGTAAAGATTTAAATAAAGGAAAATGTGAATGTAAGATAGAGGATATAGACCCTAGATTAGCTGTATTAAAGGATCTTTTAAAAGAGTAAGAGCTTGATGGAGGTGATAAATATGGCAAATCCCAAGAGACGTCATTCGAAATCTAGGACTAATATGCGTCGCTCTAATTGGCGCATAAAATCCCTTAATGTAGTAAAATGTTCGAATTGCGGTGAACCAAATATATCTCATAGAGTTTGTTCAGAATGCGGATATTATAATGGTAAGAAGGTTATGGGAGATAAAGCATAACTCAAGGAGCTTTTTTCTATTGTATGCTTATATGAAGCTTGCTAGTTTATTGTATAAATTGGCAAGCTTCAGACTTATCTTTAAAAAATTATATTTTACCTCTTGCATACTAAAAGAAAATAATATATACTTGTGATTAATAGTTGGTGTTAATATGAGGTATAAAAATTCTATCGAAGGGGTTAAAGCGTTCCATTATATCTGGTTAGTGGGGTGTAGATTATGAATAAAAACAATTTTCCTAAGAAAGAGCGGCAACAGTTGCTTTTGGAACGATTAAAAGAGAATCCCTTCTACACTGATGAAGAATTGGCAGAGATATTTAATGTTAGCATACAGACTATAAGGTTAGATAGGTGGGAACATGGCGTACCAGAGATGAGGGAGCGTGCTAGGACTCTTGCTGAGAACGCTTATAGGAAGATTAAATCCGTGAGTAGTCATGAGGTAATAGGAGAGTTAATCGATGTAGAACTTGGGAAAAGCGGAATTTCGGTATTAGAGACTAATCCATCGTTGGGTTTTAAGAAAACAGGTATAATTCGAGGTCATCACATTTTTGCGCAGGCGAACTCCTTGGCAGTAGCAATTATAGATGCAGATGTGGTATTAACTGGTACAGCTAATGTGAAGTATTTAAGACCTGTTAAAGCTGGCGAGCGACTACTTTGCAAGGCTCAAGTCAAAGAACGACAAAAAAATAAATACTTCGTCTCAGTGGTGGGAACGATAGAGTGCGAGAGGGTCTTTGAAGGAGAGTATGTGGTATTTGCAATTGATAACGATGAACAAGTCATGTCGAAGCCAGGCTTTGAAGATTATTTAAATGGAGAAGAATAGGAAGGGAGGGAGCAACGGTTCTTTGCAGTAGATGTCTCCGCCGTTGCGGGTTTTAAAGATGAGGATTGCTATTGATGCCATGGGTGGCGATTATGCTCCTGTTGAGCAGGTGCGAGGAGCTATTGACGCTGCAAAATTTGATAATATTGAAGTAATCCTTGTAGGGAAAAAGGATGAGATTAACCGGGAACTTGCTAATTATAATGTTAAAGGACTACCTATTTCAGTAGTCAATGCACCTGATGTGATTACTATGGACGAGCATCCTGCTTTTGCTTTACGTAAAAAGAGAGGAGCTTCCATTGCTGTTGCAATGCGTCTCGTTAAGGAAAGAGCTGTTGATGGAGTTGTAGCTTTGGGCAATACAGGAGCTGCCATGACAGCTGCCCTAATTGGATTAGGAAGGATCCCAGGTATAGAGAGGCCAGCCATTGGTTGTCCCCTTCCTAATAATAACGGATTTTCTTTACTGGTAGATGCAGGTGCTAATGCTAATTGTAAACCTCATCATCTTTTATACTTTGGTATTATGGGTACAATATATATGCAGATGACCGTGGGAATTCATAATCCTTCTGTTGGTCTTGTGAACATTGGAGAGGAACCTTCTAAAGGTAGTGAATTCTATGTGGCTTCTTATAAAATGCTTAAAGAATCTAACCTTAACTTCATCGGTAATATAGAGGGAAGGGATGTTCCTACTGGTAAAGTGGACGTTATTGTCTGTGATGGATTTGTAGGAAATATTATTCTTAAATTTGCAGAAGGTATGGGTGCTACTATCTTTGATATGTTGAAGAAAGAAATAAAGGATAAACCAATAGCTAAGCTAGGCGGTGCTCTCGTTAAGCCGTCTTTAAAATCGATTAAAACGAGGCTAGATCCTTCAGAGTATGGTGGAGTTTCTTTGCTCGGAGTTGATGGTGTCTGTGTAATTGGCCATGGTAATTCTAAGGCTAAAGCTGTGCGTAATGCAATACGTGTAGCTTGTCAAAGTGCAGAGAAAGATATAGTTGGCATGATAAAAGATTATATTTCTAAGATGAACGTGGGAGATGGTAAGGGTGATAAGTAAGAATGCCATACGCTCCAGGATCATTGGCGTTGGCGCGTATGTTCCAGAAAAGACATTAACAAATTACGATCTGGAAAAAATGGTGGATACAAGTGATGAATGGATACGAACAAGAACCGGTATAAGGGAACGTCGCATAGCCGATGAGGGAGTCTCCACATCTGACCTTGGTGTTATAGCTGCTAAAGATGCACTTCAAAATGCTGGGGTAGCTCCAGAAGAAATAGATATGATAGTAGTGTCTACAATTACGCCTGATATGCCCTTTCCATCAACTGCTTGTATAATTCAGAGTAAAATTAATGCTGTGAATGCTTTTGCTTTTGATATGTTTGCCGGGTGTACTGGATTCATATATGCTCTTTCAGTCGCGTCTCAGTATATAGCCTCTGGAATCTGTAAAAAAGCATTGGTTATAGGGGCTGAGACTCTTTCTAAGTTTACAAATTGGAAAGATAGGAGTACATGCGTACTTTTTGGGGATGGAGCTGGTGCAGTTGTCTTAGCTCCATCAACAGATGAAAGCGGTATAATTGGAACATATCTAGGTGCAGATGGTTCGAGAGGTGATTTATTGCGTATACCTGCGGGAGGCTCAGAGATGCCTGCTACGAAAAGGACAGTTGAGGAAGGGCTCCATTACATACAAATGGAGGGAAACGAAGTCTTTAAGTTTGCCGTTAAAATCCTTGGCGATGCAACTTTGAAAGTCCTAGAAGATGTAGGACTGTCCAAATCAGATATCGATTGGTTCGTGCCTCATCAGGCCAATATTCGTATTATGGAGGCTGCTGCTAGGCGTCTTGAGCTTGATATGGATAAAGTTGTAGTCAATGTACAGCATTATGGTAATACTTCTGCTGCCTCTATACCATTGGCTCTTCATGAGGCAGTGAACGATGGGAGAATAAAACCTGGTCATATTCTGGATCTAGTAGGTTTTGGTGCTGGACTCACATGGGGCGCGAGTTTAGTAAGATGGGGGTAGAATTTGTGGGAAAGTACGCGTTTGTTTTTCCAGGGCAATCTTCACAGTATGTAGGTATGGGAAAGGATCTTTATGAAGAATATGAGATAGCTCGTTCTACATTCCATGAGGCTAATACAGCTTTAGGATTTAACTTGGCTGAACTTTGTTTCCATGGTCCTGAAGAGAGGTTAAAAGAGACTCTCAATACGCAACCTGCTATAGTTGGGGTGAGTATCGCGCTCTTTAGAGTATTGACTTTCTTTGGGTTAAAACCATATGTGGTAGCGGGTCATAGTTTGGGAGAATATTCAGCCCTGGTAGCAGCTGAAAGTATTACTTTTGACGAAGCCATTAGGCTGGTACGAGAGAGAGGAAGGTTCATGGAGGAGGCTTGTCCTATTGGCCAAGGGGCAATGGCAGCTGTTCTTGGACTAGATCTTAAAAGGGTTGAAGAAGCTTGTAAGAGCGGTCAGGAGCATGGTGTAGTAGATATAGCAAACTTCAATTCTTCAGGACAGATCGTAATCTCTGGCAATAGAAATGCTATAGAAGAGGCAGCGGAGCATGCTTTAAAGCTGGGCGCCAAGCGATGTGTAATGCTCCAAGTAAGCGGTGCGTTTCACTCGCAACTTATGAAACCTGCAGCTCAACGATTAGAGGTAAAGCTAACTCAAATTGAGATAAAAGATCCTGTTACACCTTTTATCTCTAATGTTTCTGCAGATTATGTTACGACTGGTGCAGCTGTAAAAGAGAGCCTCGTAAAGCAGGTCTTCTCTCCTGTTCGATGGGAAAACTCTGTACAAAGAATGATAAATGATGGAATAGAGCTCTTTGTAGAAGTAGGTCCTGGTAATGTGTTATCAGGTCTTATAAAACGGATATCAAAGAATGCTAAAGTCTTTAATGTCCAAGATTCAGATGATCTTAAGAAGGTCCTTGAAATTTTGAAGGAGGCCGGTTAGAATGGAAAATGTAAATAAGGTAGCCCTTGTGACCGGCGGTGCAAGGGGAATTGGCGAAGCTATAGTTAGAAGATTAATAAAGGGTGGGTTCAGCGTACTTATTGGCGATATAGATGAGGTTGGGGCTGTAGAGTTAGCAGACGAGCTCGTGGCAGAAGGTTTTCAGGTTAAGGGGACAAAGCTTGATGTAACTGATACAGAGAGTGTGAAAGCTTTTGTCGACTTGGCCTTGACTGAGTTCGGTAAGATAGATGTCCTAGCCAATAATGCTGGTATCACTCGTGATTCCTTGATATTGAGGATGAAGGATGAGGATTGGGAAAGGGTACTTAACATTAATCTTAAGGGCGTATTTAATTGTACACGTGCAGTTGCATATCACATGTTGAGAGCGCGCTCAGGTCGGATAGTTAATATAGCTTCTGTAGTTGGTCAAATTGGTAACGCGGGGCAGGCTAATTATTCTGCTTCAAAGGCTGGTGTCATAGGATTGACTAAAACCTGTGCACGGGAATTTGCCAGCCGTGGTATTACTGTGAATGCTGTAGCACCTGGATTTATCAGGACGAAGATGACTAATTCGTTACCTGATGAAATTAGGACAAAACTACAGCAGACCATTCCTCTTGGTTTTTTTGGAGAGCCTGAGGATGTGGCAGAAGCGGTATATTTCTTATCTTCTGATGCTGCGCGCTACGTAACAGGACATATACTTAATGTAGATGGTGGTATGGCTATGTAATATCGGAAGGAGGTGAACTGATTTATGACTACTGAAGAAATTATGGAGAAGGTTAGAGAGCTGGTGGCCGAAAGGTTAGGAGTTGACGATGACGAAGTTACAGAAGATGCAAAGTTCATCGATGATTTAGGGGCCGATTCATTAGATATCGTTGAACTGATCATGGATCTTGAGAGTGAATTTGATCTTGAGATTCCCGATGAAAGCGCCGAAGAAATTACTACTGTCGGCGACGCAGTGGAATATATTGAAAAGAATCAGTAACGAAAGTGTATAAAGGAGAGATTCGCACATGCGATGCGATCTCTCCGAAGCTTATGAGGTGAAGAATGGGATGGAGAACCGAGTAGTAATTACGGGCCTTGGTGCAGTAACTCCAGTAGGTATAGGTAAAGAGACCTACTGGGATTCCCTTGTTAACGGTAAATCTGGAATAAAAAAAATAACTCGTTTTGACGTTACGGACTTTAGTTGCCATATAGCAGGAGAGCTTAAGGACTTTGAGCCAACTAAGTATATTGAAAAGAAGGATGTCCGACGTATGGACAGATTCGCTCAGTACGCTGTGGCAGCAGCTAAACTGGCAGTTGAGGATGCCAATCTCACTATTGATGAGAAGAATGACAAGCGGGTTGGTGTGCTAATAGGCTCTGGCATAGGTGGGATAGAGACCTTTGAAGAGCAAAGCAAGAACCTCTTCCACAAAGGGCCATCAAGGGTGAGTCCGTTTTTAATACCCATGATGATCGTGAATATGGCTTCTGGTCAGGTAGGTATAAATATAGGAGCGAAAGGACCTAATAGTGCTACAGTAACAGCTTGTGCTTCTGGCACCCACGCTATAGGTGATGCATTTATGATCCTTCGTTCTGGGTGGGCAGATGTAATGGTAACTGGTGGGAGCGAAGCAGCTATAACGCCTCTTGCAATTGCTGGTTTTTGTTCTGCCAAGGCATTATCTACTCGTAACGATGCTCCCGAACACTCTATGAGACCCTTTGATAAGGAGAGAGATGGGTTTGTTATGGGCGAAGGTGCAGGCTTGATAGTCTTAGAAACCCTTGAACACGCTAAGAAGAGGGGAGCTCATATATATGCGGAAATTGTTGGTTATGGCATGAGCTGTGATGCATATCATATCACTGCACCAGATCCAAAAGGAGAAGGTGCCACTAGCGCTATCATGGCAGCCCTTAGGCATGCGCGTCTTAACATAACTGATGTTGATTATATAAATGCTCATGGTACTTCTACAAATTATAATGATAAATTCGAGACAATGGCAATAAAGAATGTCTTTGGAGAGCATGCTTATAAGACGGCTATTAGCTCTACAAAATCAATGACAGGACATTTATTAGGAGCTGCCGGAGGCATTGAAGCTATTGCCTGTGCTCTTTCTCTGGAGAAGGGAATAATCCCTCCTACGATTAATTATGAATTCCCTGATCCAGAATGTGATCTTGACTATGTTCCTAACTCAGCAAGAGAATTAAATATAAATATAGCTCTCTCAAATTCTTTTGGCTTTGGGGGACACAATGCAGTACTGGCTTTTAAGAAATTTGTAGAATGATAAAAGAAGTGTAGGAGGGAGACGGCCGTGAGAAGTTTAAAGGAATTAGAGAAAAGAATAGGTTTTAAATTTAAAGATGAAAAACTCCTTGAGATGGCTTTGACTCATAGTTCTTATATGAGCGAATTGTCAGATGAAGTACAGAATAACGAACGCCTAGAATTTCTCGGAGATGCCGTTCTTGGGATGTTAACTAATGAATATTTATATAAGATTTATGTGACTGCTGACGAAGGTATGCTTTCAAAGAGGAAGGCAGTTTTGGTGAGCGAGACGATCCTTGCAAAAAGAGCAAATTGTCTTGGCTTGGGTTCATTCTTATACATGAGTAA
>DIRN01000013.1 GCA_002426645.1 Firmicutes bacterium UBA5435
TGGTGCTAACTTCTAAAGACGGGTATAACCTGTCAAACAAGCGAGAAATCTTTAAAAGTATGAAAATTCCTCTTGATTCACGTTTTATTATATGCTATAATTAGCTAACTATATTAGTTAAAGGCTACGAAGGGGAAAAGTAGGTATCTTTGTTTTGTCTCAGAGAGTCGGGGTAAGGTGCGAGCCCGATGCAGAGCAATTTATCGAAGTTCTCCCTGGAGCCGCAAGCTGAACACTTTAGGGAAAGTAGGCTGTGACGGAGACTTCCGCCGTTAAAAGGAAGGGGGTATCGGCTTAAGTGCCCGTACTCTATACAAGCGGACTCTGCCTTTATAAGGCGGTCAATTTAGGTGGTACCGCGGGATTAAACTTCTCGTCCTTTTAATACGAGGAGTTTTTTTATTTTACTCCTAATTTATATTCTGGGGGGATAAAGATGATAGTTGTAATGAGAGAGAGTGCTACTGATAGTGATATTAGGATAGTTGAGGAGAGTTTGAAGGCTTTAGGGTATGGTTCACATATTATTCAGGGTACTCAGAAAAGAGTCATTGGTGCTATTGGGGATAAAAAATTTGCGTTTATAGAACGGCTAGAGATGTTGCCAGGTGTGGAAAAAGTTATAAGGATCATGCACCCTTATAAATTGGTTAGTCGCGAGGCAAAGTCAGAGGATACTGTTATTAACATTGGGGATGTTAAGATAGGCGGGGGTAGCTTTGTTGTAATGGCTGGACCATGTGCTGTGGAAAGTCGGGAACAGCTCTTGGCTACTGCACGAGTTGTGAAGGATGCTGGTGCTAATATCCTCAGGGGTGGTGCGTTTAAACCTAGAACTTCACCCTATAGCTTCCAGGGGCTTGAGGAGGAAGGGCTTAAGATTCTTGCTGAGGCAAGGGAGGAGACTGGTCTTCCTATAGTGACTGAGGTTATAAATCCGCGTGATGTAGAGTTGGTAGCTTCTTATGCTGATATCATTCAGATTGGCGCTAGGAATATGCAGAACTTTACACTCTTGCGTGATGTGGGAATGAGTCGGAGGCCTGTGCTGTTAAAGAGAGGGCTTTCAGCAACTATTGAAGAATGGCTTATGGCTGCTGAATATATTATGTGTGGTGGAAATTATGAGGTGATACTCTGTGAGCGGGGTATTAGGACTTACGAGACATATACTAGAAATACGTTAGATATAAGTGCGGTTCCTGTAGTGAAAGAGCTGACTCATCTTCCGGTAATAGTAGATCCTAGTCATAGTACTGGTAGATGGAAGCTAGTGCCTCCTGTTTCAAAGGCTGCTATGGCTGTAGGTGCAGATGGTCTTATGATTGAGGTTCATCCTAATCCTGCTGAGGCGCTATCTGATGGTCCACAATCTCTTTCGCCTGAGAATTTTAATAAGCTCATGCATGACCTTGATGTCTTAAAAAGCATAATGAAAATAGGTGTTATGTGAGAAATAAGGATGTAATCACTGATTAATGAAGGAAAATTTCTTTTAACGTCGAATTAAGTGTTAGGTCTACCTAGAGATATTTGAATTTAGCACTATAATACTTACAAAATTTGGGTAACGTAACTAAAGTTCCTATTTGCGCGGACCTCTAGTGAACATGAAAACCCTAGGAGGTCCGCGCAGAACAAAAGACCAGTTAAAAAGGGTGATAAGAAATGAAGAGCCTCATTTTCCGCCTAAACTTTTCCGAAAACAAATCGGTCCGCGGAAATGGACAAAAAACATTGCCTTTAGCTGGTTCTCTGATCTAGGCAGTTACAATAAGGACCCGATCGTTAGGGGATTACTACAGCACGGATTAGAAGTCCGTTGACTGTAGATTCGTTGGGATGAGAGACTTAATATATAAGATACCAAAGCCTGGAGGAGTAAAAATTTTGTGTTTCAAATGCCTTTCATATGTAACACTTCTGTGAGTTGAAGAATATAATGAGTAGGGGTAGTAATTACAATATGGTACGAGCTACTTATTATTGGGGTGAAAGGCGTGAGATGATGGAACGCAATATAGTTATAACAATGATTCTCATGGGGGCTTTGGTTTTTTTAATGTTGGCTGTTGGGAATGAGGTAGCGTTAGTAAATGTGAACTATGGCAACCTTGTGGGGTCCATTAGTAATATATTTGGGGATTCAGTAGCAGATGCAAAGGTATCTATAAATGGGAAGTTTGACTTAACAGATGAGGTAGGAGAATTTCAGATTTTGAGAATTCCTAACGGTCGTTATAATTTAAAGGTTCAGGCTGATGGCTATAAGGAATATAATAGGGAAGTAATTATTAATGGTGATACTAATTTAAGGTTACGGTATGATCTAGGGCTTTGGCCTTCAGAGTTAGGAATTGATTTTCATGTATACTATAACTATGGTTATGATGGGAATATGAAAGCCTTTGCAGAGGTTGGGATAGCTAATGGAGGAGAAAAAAATTATTACATTACCTCATGTACCATCTTTGATCCGTATAAACAAATTGTTAAAGAGCTTCTAGATAGAGAAGATACATATCGTAATTTTTCAGGTGGATTAAGTGAAAATAAATATACGCGTGACCCTCGGCTTGCGGTGGTGGTTGAACCTAAGACATCCCATGTGATTAAGTCCATCCCTATAAAAGATGTACCAGTTAAAGAAGGAACATATACATTAAAGGTTACATATGGTGATATGCGGGAGCATACGAAGGGTACTTATAGAAGTATAACGCTTATAGATGTGATGGACCTAGATGAGGATTGGAATCCTCATACTCCGTGATGAAAGTTGTCGAGTTAAGAAGGATCCTGGGAAGAAAAGTCGAATTCCTAAAGGTATGTACAAAAAGATTCCCGGGGAGGAGTTCTTTCTTTTGGACCGGTTCGTAAATATTCTTAAACTCGCAATTTTTGTATTTATAATGTGCATACTCTTCCTTCATGTAGGAGCGACAACCTCATTTTCAATCGCTGGAGATGGGCTTGTTAGTGATATTGAAGGGGATTATTCCTCTTTTCATCCTTCCTATCCTCCTACTATACTAGACGAAGTATCTGAAATATTAGTAACTAATAAAGAAGATAATGCTGATTGGAGTATGCTAATAGAAGGGCTTGTAGAAGAGATCTCTCAGGAGTTCACAGGTGCGAAAAAGAAGAAAGAATTACAATATGTTGATGAAATTCGTGTAGCCCTTAATATACCTTTTAGTACTGCAATACAGGAAACAGGCTGGATAGATGAGACTGAATCTTTTCCTTCTATCCCATCAGTTGTGAGTCCTCCAGTTACACCGATAGAGAAAGAACCTGTACTTCCTAGTAAGTGGCAAGGTGCGGTAGTTAATTCTATTGAATTCCTTCAAAAGGAAGGACGCTCTTATGTAGTTGTCTCAACAGATTCTCCTGTTCAATACGATGTACTCCTATTATCAAAACCTGATCGTCTTGTTCTTGATCTTATGAATTCAATGGTTTCATCTGATATAGACGATGTAAAAGTGAATGATGAGATCATAAAGAATATAAGGTTTGGACAATTCAATCCAGAAGTGGCGCGTATTGTCATGGATTTAGAGAATTCTGTAGGTTATGATATTAGTAGAAACTTTTCAGATCCAAAACAGATTATAGTGACCTTTAATTCAAGAGTTAATTCTCTTTCGTATAATGGTGGTCAGGAAAATTCCATAGATATATATACTAGTGGACCTGTTGAATATACGTCTATGATGCTTAAGGCTCCAGATAGAATTGTTATTGATCTTCATGAGTCGACTTTGGTATCACCTACAAAGAACATACCCGTTGACCAAGGCGTTGTTCGTGATATACGTATAGAACAATTTGATTCTAATACTGTTAGAGTGGTAGTCGATCTTTTGGAGCCTATAGCTTATAAGATACTTCGTTCACCTACTCAAGATGGACTTTTAAAATTGATGCTTAATAATAGTGTGAGAGCAGTTGAGGTTGCTTCTTCAAAGACAGGAAGTGATATAATTATTAAGGGTAACGGCAACCTTAAGCCTTCTATTGAATTTGACGAGGTTTCTAGGCGCCTCTTTGTAGATATCCCTGATGCTATCATGGAGTCTCAGATGAAGGTGATAATGGTTGGAGATGGACTTGTAGACAGGATTACTGCTATTCAAGCTGATGATACTACAGTCCAGCTTGCAGTTGCTCTTAATTCTTATGCTGGGCATGAAGTAAAAAGAAGCGAAAACAATGGAGAGGTAGTTCTTAAAGTCTTTAATTCTCCCTTGAGGAACAAGTTAGTAGCTATAGATCCTGGTCATGGAGGGACAGATCCAGGCGCTGTTGGACCCACAGGGCTCTATGAGAAGACCGTTAATTTAGATATTGCTAAGCGCCTTGAAAGGCTTCTGAAGATAGCTGGTGCTGAGGTCTTACTTACTAGGAACGATGATTCAGATGTTTATCTTCCAAAACGAGTTGAGATAGTTCATAATGCAAAAGCAGATATCTTTGTGAGCATACATTCTAACGGAGTTACACAATATTATCCATCAGGCACAGAAGCTTATTATTACTCTAACCCTACCATGAGTAAAAAGCTAGCTGATTATATTAATAAGAATATTGTAAATGATCTAGACCTTATAAATAGGGGAGTTAAGCGTAAGGATTATTATGTTATTAAAGGCAATAAGATGCCATCAGTCCTCATTGAAGTAGCGTTTATAACCAACCTCAATGAGGAGAAGCTACTTAAGGAACCTTTATTCAGGGAAAAGGTAGCTCAGTCTATATATAAAGGTATAGTCGAGTATTTTTCGGAAGAGTAGATCTAAAGGTTAGATGTAATGGGGGAAAGGTATGGAGAGAAGAAAAGCCATTGGGCTCTTTGACTCTGGGGTAGGTGGCTTGACCGTGGCTCAAGAGGTCTTTGCCATGTTACCTCAGGAAAATATAATATATCTAGGGGACACAGCGCGTACACCTTATGGTCCCAAGCCTCAGGAAGAAGTAAGAGAGTTTGCTTTTGAGATCTCTGAGTTTTTAATTAACCAGGGTGTAAAAATGATCGTTGTTGCTTGTAATACTGCTACTTCTGCTGCTCTTGATGCGCTTCAAGAGGCATACGATATTCCTATTATTGGTGTTGTAAAGCCTGGTGCTCAGGCTGCTATAAAGAGCACAAATAGTAGAAAGGTTGGTGTTATAGCAACTGAAGGAACAGTGATGAGTAGAGCATATGAGAAGGCAATTGCTGAAATCGATGGGGATATTAATGTCTTTCAAAAGGCATGTCCTCTCTTTGTTGAACTAGTTGAGTCAGGAGAGAGTGAGACAGAAAAGGCTCAAAAGATAGCTGCGAATTATCTAGAGCCATTAAAGGTTTCGGGTGTTGACACTCTTATTCTTGGATGTACTCACTATCCTTTTCTAAGGCAGGTCATAGGTGATATAATGGGACCTGGAGTTTCTTTGGTTTTTCCCGCTAAGGAAATTGCGTTGCAGGTTAGGGAGATTCTCAAAGGAAGGGATGAATTAAATATTGAGAATGGACCTTCCTTTCACCGTTTCTATGTAACTAGCAAGGCTGATAGGTTTTTAGAGATCGGTGAGAGATTCTTTGGAAGGCCTCTTCCTCATCTTGAGGAGGTATCCTTAATTAGATATAGCGATAAGTTAAAATCTCGTGCTGTAGCTGCTAATAGATAAAAGGTGAGTGAGATTTCATATGAGTTCAGTTCTTCTAGTTGATTTTGGGAGTACATATACTAAAGTTCTAGGTGTAGACTTAGATAATGAGGAGATTCTAGGTTCTGCATGTGCGCGGACTACAGTAGAGACTGATGTAACTATCGGTCTTAACCTGGCCCTTAAAGAATTACAAGAGCATATAGGAAGGCCTGTTAAGTTTGAAGGTAGGTTTGGATGTAGTAGTGCTGCTGGAGGCTTAGAGATGGTAGCTATAGGTATTGTCCCATCTTTAACAGTTGCTGCAGCTAAAATGGGGGCGCTTGGTGCAGGTGCTAGAGTTGAAGAGGTATTTGCCTGGGAGATGAAGGAAGAGGATATAGAGGTCCTTGAGACTATAGATCCTGATATAATTCTCTTTACTGGAGGAACAGATGGAGGCAATACGAAAATCGTTCGTCATAATGCCGAATTACTAGGGAGCTCGCAGGTTCCAACACCTATAGTAGTTGCTTGCAATGCAGAGATTAGAGATGAAGTTGTAGATATCCTCAAGAGATCTGGTAGAGATGTACGAGTTGCTGATAATATCATGCCAGAATTAGGCGAAGTGAATGTAGAGCCTGTCCGAGAGGTAATACGTAGGGTCTTTATGGATCGGATTGTACAGGCTAAAGGTTTGTGTAAAGCTGAGAGTCTTCTAGATGGGATCTTTATGCCTACTCCAGATGCTGTATTAAAGGCAGCTACTCTTTTAGCCAATGGTACAAAGAAAGTAAAGGGATTTGGGAATTTGATGATAGTTGATGTGGGTGGTGCTACTACTGATGTCTATTCAGTGGCTAGAGGAGAACCTAGGAGTCCTGGAATCATAATGAAAGGTCTTACTCCGCCGTATAGTTATCGTACTGTTGAAGGTGATTTAGGCGTACGCCGTAGTGCAAAGGCTCTCTCTTGTGTGATAGGTAAAGAACTTATTAGTCAAGTATCAGGGTTGAACGAGTCTGAAGTGGAGAGATTCATTGAAGACATATTCTTCCATCCTGAAAGGTTGCCTCATACGAAAGAGGATTTTGACTTTGATTTTGCTCTTGGATATTTAGCCGTCAAGGAAGCGGTAAAAAGGCACTCTGGAAGGTATGAGGTTAAGTATACCCTTGATGGTCCTTTGAATATTCAATATGGAAAGGATCTCACTGAGATCCCGTTGCTCATTGGAACAGGAGGTGTTTTGACATATCATCCTCGCAGGAGGGACATGCTATTAGGAGGAACAGGATACAAAGAAGGAAGTCTCTCGTTAATTCCTTCTGTACCACGCCTCCTCTTTGACGAGAAATATATCCTTGCCTGTATGGGATTATTGTCTAATGAAAGACCCGAAGTATCATTACGAATTCTCAAACGATTTCTAACTGAATAGCTATTCAGTCTGTTTTATGTTTTAAAGAAGGAAAACAGGATGTGAATAACGAAGTATCAATATATTAAGGGGGGCGTAAAAAGTGGGAGACATAGCGAGGGTTAGAGAGGTTAATGTGGATGATGTCAGAAAGGTCGTAGCAGAGTTGGCTATACATGCTAACTGTTTTATTGGAGATGATATCATACATAAGCTTGAAGAGGGTAGGGAAGAAGAGGAGTCATCCTTAGCTAAGAATGTTTTGACTCAAATTTTAGAAAACGCAAGGATCGCTAGGGAGTGTAATATGCCTGCATGTCAAGATACGGGGATGGCTGTGGTCTTTCTAGAGATAGGGCAGGATATACATTTTGTTGGGGGTGACCTCTACGATGCTATAAATGAAGGTGTAAGTGAAGGTTATATAAAAGGGTATCTTCGAAAGTCTGTAGTGAAAGAGCCATATACTGATAGGATAAATACAGGGAATAATACTCCTACTATTATCCATACAGAGATCGTTCCAGGGAATAAAGTGAAGATCAGTATCGCTCCTAAAGGTTTTGGTAGTGAGAATATGAGTCAATTGAAGATGTTTAAACCAGCTGATGGAGTAGATGAAATCATAGAGTTTGTTCTCAATGTTGTAAGAGAGGCTGGACCTAATCCGTGTCCACCTGTGGTCCTTGGTATAGGAATAGGAGGAACCATGGAAAAAGCGTCTTTGATGGCGAAGAAGGCTCTCTTGCGTCGTCTTGATGAGCCCAACCCAGACGAGGAGGTTCGTCGCCTTGAAGAGAGACTATTAAAGTTAGTTAATGAACTCGGGATAGGTCCTCAGGGTTTTGGAGGCAAAACTACTGCTTTAGGGATTAATATTGAGGTGTTTCCTACACATATAGCTGGTCTTCCTGTAGCTGTGAATGTTAGTTGCCACGCTACACGACACGAAAGTACCGTTATTTGAGAGGAGTTGAATATTGTGAGTAAGACTAAGAGACTGACTACACCTCTTACAGAGGAAGATATTCGTAATCTTCGGGCTGGTGAGAGCGTACTTATTACAGGGAAAATTTATACTGCTAGAGACGCTGCTCATAAGAGATTTGTAGAGACTATTTCCAGAGGAGAGGAACTACCTATAAAACTAGAAGGAGCGATAATTTATTATGCTGGACCTTGTCCTGCTAAACCTGGTCAGATAATTGGTTCAATAGGTCCAACAACGAGTGGAAGAATGGATCCTTATGCTCCGAAACTGATACAAAAAGGTTTAAAGGGAATGATAGGTAAGGGTCTTCGCTCTGATGAAGTTATAGAAGCAATAAAGAAATTTAATGCTATTTATTTTGCGGCAATAGGAGGAGCTGGAGCGCTTTTATCCAATCGAGTTAAAGATTCTAAGGTTGTGGCTTATGAAGACTTGGGAACAGAAGCCGTAAGAGAGCTTGTAGTAGAGGATTTCCCTGCTATTGTTGTAATAGATAGTGAGGGTAATGATTTATATAAGATGGTAAGGGAAAGTTCCACATCCAACTAAATCCTGAGGAAGGGGTTTACGTATAAATGGCGCGAATAGATGGAAGAAATAACGATGAACTCAGAAATGTTAAGATAATAAGAGATTATCTAAAGTATCCTGAGGGTTCAGCTTTTATTGAGATGGGCGATACTAAAGTTATATGTACTGCCTCCATTGAAGATAGAGTACCTATCTTTCTAAAAGGGACAGGCCAGGGATGGATAACAGCGGAATATTCTATGCTTCCTCGGGCTACAGAAACACGTAATATACGAGAAGTAAGCAGGGGAAAGCCAGGCGGCCGCACTCAAGAGATTCAGAGACTCATTGGCAGAGCACTCAGATCTGTTGTAAACCTTAAAGCATTAGGGGAGAAGACTATATGGATAGATTGTGATGTTATACAAGCAGATGGCGGTACTCGCACAGCGTCTATAACCGCCTCTTTTGTGAGTATGGTTGAAGCAGTCTCTAAGATTCTTAATAAGAAGAATGGGGAGCGATTCCCGGTTCGTGATTATCTAGCTGCTATAAGTGTTGGTATGGTTGATAGTCAGATAATGCTAGACCTATGCTATCAGGAAGATTCTAATGCAGATGTAGATATGAATGTAGTTATGAGTGGCGATGGTCGATTTGTTGAGATACAGTCAACAGCAGAAAAGACTCCATTTACTAGAAATGAGATGGAGGCTATGCTAGGTCTTGCAGAGAGTGGTATAACAAGGCTTATAGAGATACAGATGGATGTCCTCGGGGATCTGGCCGAGAAGATCGGAGGTTAAGATCATGCGAGAAATGATCTTAGCTACAAGAAATGAAGGAAAGTGGAGGGAGCTTATTGCACTCCTTGAAGCTCTCTCTATACCTGTTAAGGTGTTATCTCTTAGGGATTTCCCCCATGCTCCTCATGTAATAGAGGATGGCGCAACTTTTTACGATAATGCTGTAAAGAAGGCACGAGAGATTATGGCATTTACTGGACTCATGACTCTTGCAGATGATTCAGGATTAGAAGTTGATGCGCTAGGGGGTGCTCCTGGGGTTTTCTCATCGCGGTTTTCCGGAGAAGATGCCACTGATGAGACTAACCGTGTTAAGTTGTTAGAGGTTTTACAAGGTGTGCCCGAGCAGGCTCGTAGTGCGCGCTTTAGATGCGTTGTAGCTCTCTCAGAACCAAGCGGTCGAATTCTAACAGCTGATGGAGTATGTGAAGGCATGATAGGGTATGAGCCTAAAGGAGATGGAGGTTTTGGTTACGACCCTATATTTATCTTGCCTGAATTGGGAAAGACCTTTTCTGAGCTACCAGAGGAAGTGAAAAATAGGATAAGCCATAGATCTAATGCAATGAGAGCACTATTTCGTAAAATTAAATGTCAAAAGGTCTTGCCATAACGACGATTTAGTAGTATAATAGTAAATATTGACGGGGCGTAGCGCAGTTTGGTAGCGCACTTGGTTTGGGACCAAGGGGTCGGAGGTTCAAATCCTCTCGCCCCGACCATTTATTTTACCCCTTATAAGTTAAGCGAAGATGAGTATTTTAAATATATGTGGTCATGACAGCGGAGAAAAATATTGTTTAAATACTTTAGGCTGGGAGGAACCACTGAATGAAGATTCATGGTATGAGGGGGTTAATTTCGCTTAAAATACTTTTTAATGAGGCTGAACTAGAAATTATTCAAGCCTTAAGAACAGATGGGAATCTTTTTTCTTATATCAAAGAAAAGATGATAGATTTCTTTGGTTCTGGATTAGTAGATAATCTATTAATATGGCAAGAAATAGACGGAGTTAGAGTAATAATAAAGGTGGGTGAAGATCCTCCCGCTTTAAATGACTTAGCCGTCGAATTAGTTTCGGAGTCAGTTGGTCTATCATATGGGAAGACTTAACGGTTCTACATAGAGTATTTCCTAGAAAATGAATGGTCAAGGGTTGACTCTAAAAAGTTAATATGATATTATAACTATGCTAACAAGAATAAGTTATATTCGCGCCTGTAGCTCAGGGGATAGAGCAACGGACTTCTAATCCGTTGGCCGTAGGTTCGATTCCTACCAGGCGCGCCATTTTTTTGCCCTGTCAAAGGGCTTTTCTTTTTTTATGGGTTGAGTTTAAAAGTAAGTCTTCCTAAAGATCTTAATAAAAGAGAATCCTCCTCGTATAGTAATCCATGGCTGATGCCATATTTTTATTCCTACACTACAGCTACTATAGAATAAATTTATCCTTATACGATTTTTTGAAGAAATCTATGATATAATACGAGTGACAGATTAAGGATAACATAGATAACTATAAATAGTCTTCAGAAAGGAGGACGAATATGGCAGAAGTTCTAAGAGTCCCTGTGAAGAAAGAAATATGGCATTGGGCGTTAAAAGAGTCTCGAAAAGATGAAGAAGAGATTTTTTATAGGTTTCCCAGAATAGGTAAATGGATTGATGGGGAAGAAAATCCTACATTCAAACAACTTCAAAAGCTGACAGATTATTTGAAAGTACCATTTGGATATATGTTTTTGGAAAGTCCTCCTAAAGATAATATGATGGAAGTTGAATTCCGTTCTATAAATAATAAATTGCCTGAAATGAGTAAAAATTTAAAAGATACTATTATGGAAATGGATAGCAAACGAAGTTGGATGAGTGATTACAGAAAGAGTTTGGGCTGGAGTAAGCTGGATACTATTCTTCGGTTTAACGAATATAAAAATGAAGATGTATTAGACAATGCGCTTCTTGCAAGAAAGTTGTCGAATTTGGAAGATAAGTGGTACGAAACGATAAAAGACTTTGACGAAGCATATAACTTTATTAGAAGAGAGCTTGAAAATGTAGGAGTATTGGTAATGCAAAATGGTATTGTCGGTATGAACACCCGAAGAAAACTCGATGTTAACGAATTTCGAGCTTTTATGTTATATGACGATGTTTCTCCTTTAATATTTATAAACAACAAAGATACCAAGGCAGGTAAGATCTTTTCTTTAGTACATGAATACATTCATGTACTATTTGAGCAGGAAGATTTATTTCTAAATACAGATGTACATGATACAAAAGAAAATGAAAGCTATATAAATAAGATAACAGCTGAATTTTTCATGCCCGAAAAGCATATTTATAAGTTTTGGAATAAAAATAAAACCGCGCTGGATCAGATAGATGAATTGAGCCATATTTTCAAAGTCAGTAGGTTAGCTTTGGCTATAAAACTAAAAGCTATGTCGTTGATAGATGATAAAATGGTAGCGATAATTAGAGATGAATCTATAGAAAACTTTAAAGGCAGAGAAAAAAGTTCTGGGGGGGACTTTTACAGGACATATAATACGAGAATAAGCCCTGTATTTACAGACGCTGTAATTAGGGCGGCAGAGACAGGTGAAATTACTTACACCTATGCCTTTAAACTCATATTTCGACCTTTGAAA
>DIRN01000111.1 GCA_002426645.1 Firmicutes bacterium UBA5435
GGGTTTTATATAAGGAAAAGATGTAAACTATTCAAACAGTAAAAGCCTCGCCGTTTTTAAATGCTTGTCTATAAAACCTTTTTCTGGTATAATAAATGTATTCTTGTATAAAACATTTATTTCCTTACCAAGTAATTCCTGCTTTTGAATTAAATCTCACACACAAGGTATGAAGGAAAAGACGTACTAAAAGTGGAATAATACAATTACCATATGTACTCCTATTCACAAGTCTATTTCCCGTGTAAAAAGAATGAACTCAATCTATATGTTGAAAAAGGTGGTCTATTATAATGCGTCGTTTTCTCAAACAGGTAGGGATACTCCTCTTTGATTTAACAGCAATATGGCTTTCAATACTTTTGGCATTTTCTTTAAGATTTGAATGGGGGGTTCCATTAGAATATAAAAGGGGATTTTATACGCTCTTATGGTTAATGCCTCTTATAAGATTTCCTTTTTTCTTCTGGCTTGGACTCTATAAAGAGATCTGGAAATATGCTAGCGTTAGAGAACTAAAACGAATACTCGTAGCAGTGCTAAGCGGAACTACGGTATTATCTATATTGAATGGTTTTGACCTTATAGTAAATATACCGCGCTCTATCGTAGCCCTGGAAGGGCTCTTGTGTATGGGCTCTATAGGTATTCTAAGGTTGATACCAAGGTTTTATCCTACTAGTAGGGTAGTTAATACCATAAATAAAGAGAGGAATATAGTAATAGTAGGAGCGGGCGATGCTGGAGCTATGCTACTAAAGGATGCATTAAAACATCCAGAGATAAATGTAATTGGATTTATAGACGATGCGCCAGAAAAGCAGGGCAAAAGCTTGCATGGTAAAAAGATCCTGGGAAAGAGAGAAAAGCTATTAGAGCTCTCACAGAATTCATCAGTAGACGAATTCGTCATTGCCATGCCGTCTGTTGATAGACAAGAGATCCGAAAGCTCGTTGAGATTATCAGGCATTCTCGAAAGCCCATTAAGATCCTACCTGGTCTCTATGAGATAGTAGATGGTAGTGTAACAGTATCACAACTTAGAGAAATTAGGATAGAGGACCTCCTTGGAAGAAAACCTATAAAGGTAGATCTTAATGAAGCAGGGAAGTATCTAGAGGATAGAATAGTAATGGTGACAGGAGCAGGAGGCTCTATAGGCTCTGAACTCTGTCGTCAGGTGGCAAAGTGCCATCCCAAAGAACTAATATTACTAGGACATGGAGAGAATAGTATATATGAGATAAATAAAGATATTACTAAGAAGCATCCAAATCTTCGAACAGAGCAAGTCATTGCAGATGTTAGAGATACAAATAAGATTCATGCTATAATGGAGAGGTACAAGCCAGATGTTATATATCACGCAGCAGCTCATAAACACGTACCTTTAATGGAAATGAACGTAGATGAAGCTATAACTAATAACATATTAGGTACACGTAATATGGTGGAAGCAGCAGAGCGATATGGAGTCGGTAAATTCATCCTTATATCCACTGACAAGGCTGTTAACCCTTCAAGTGTTATGGGTGCAAGCAAGAGATTAGCAGAGATGATCATTCAGGATATGGCCTCTAAGAGTGAGAATACCTTTGTTGCTGTCAGGTTTGGGAATGTTCTAGGAAGTAGAGGTAGCGTTGTCCCACTCTTTAAAGAGCAAATAAATGAGGGGCGAGCAATTACGATAACCGACCCTAGGATGACAAGGTATTTCATGACTATCCCTGAAGCATCACAATTAGTTATAAAAGCGGGAGATATTGGCAAAGGTGGAGAGGTTTTTATCCTAGATATGGGTGAACCTGTGAGAATTTTAGATCTAGCTACAACCCTTATAAAGCTCATGGGCCTTGAACCGGATAAGGATGTAAAGATAGAGTTCACAGGTGCGAGACCTGGTGAAAAGCTCCATGAGGAGCTAAGGTTCAACGCTGAGAAAATGAGTAAGACTTCATACGATAAGATCTGGGTACTTAGAGACAAGAATATAAATGAGGATCAGGATGACTTCAATTTAAAGGTAAACGAAATAATAGAAGCAGCTGGTGTTATGGGTAACGATAACCTTAGACATTCTTTAATGCTTCTTGCTAGGAATTTTGATGATAAGAGCGCCACTTCCCATAGTGAAGTGGCTATAACTTTAGTTGGCTCTAAATGAAAAAGTTGTACATGTTGTAATTAAAGATAACTTAGTTAGAGGAGAGATTAAGGTGTCTATTAGACGAATACGCAAAGCAATAATCCCAGCAGCAGGCCTTGGAACAAGATTTCTACCTGCTACCAAGGCACAGCCCAAGGAAATGCTACCTATAGTGGACAAGCCTACTATTCAGTATATAGTAGAAGAAGCACTTGATTCTGGGATAGAAGATATCCTGATAATCACGGGACGCAATAAAAGGGCTATAGAAGATCACTTTGACAAATCTGTAGAGCTAGAACTTTTGTTGAAGGAAAAGGGCAAGGATGGCCTTCTAGACCTTGTGAAGGATATCTCAAACCTCGTTGATATTCATTATGTTCGGCAAAAGGAGCCTAAGGGACTAGGACATGCTATCTGGTGTGCTAGAAAGTTTATTGGTGATGAGCCTTTTGCCGTACTTTTAGGCGATGATATCATATATTCAAAGAAACCTTGCCTTAAGCAGATGATAGAGACTTTTAATAAGGTCAATTCTTCGGTTTTAGGAGTGCAAGAGGTACCTTACTCTGAAGTAAGCAAATACGGTATTGTAAAGCCTATAAAGTTAGAGGAGCGGCTCTATAAAGTAGACGATCTTGTGGAAAAACCTAAGGAGAACCCCCCTTCTAATCTTGCTATACTAGGCAGATACATAATCGAACCGGAGATCTTCTCAATATTAGAGAATACTCAACCTGGTGCAGGTGGAGAGATCCAATTGACTGATGCACTAAAGGAACTAGCAAAGCGAAAAGAGATGTACGCTTATGTCTTTGAAGGAAGACGTTATGATGTGGGAGACAAAGAGGGGTTCCTAGAGGCTACTGTAGAGTATGCCTTACGGAACGAGGAGCTAAAGGATGAATTCAGTACATATCTTCAGGGTTTGTTTAATAGATAAAAACATCCTCTATTAAGATTCGAGATTCCTCCTTAATAGAGGATGCCTTTTAATTCTGGGAATTAAATGTGAAGAGTATATATCCTGAATTCCCGCACTTTTAT
>DIRN01000098.1 GCA_002426645.1 Firmicutes bacterium UBA5435
TCTCAAATAAAGAAACGCCTAACACCCCTATAACAGAAAAAATTATACCAGTCGTAATTTTGGCTCGTTCTTCTCCAACTAAAGCTGATATGAAAAGAGGGAGTATAGGTTGGATTGCGAGAATAGCTGCCTGGACTAGAAGTAAAGAGGCAAATACAGTCATCAAGGATGAGTTTTTGATTAAGGCAGAGATGTCCTTTACCATGCTGCTCTTCTCTTTACCACTATCGATCTCTTCTTTCACACCAAACGTACTAAGAATTGTAACTATAAGAAGGATAACTGCAGCTAAAAAATAACTCTGCCTAATACCAACGAACTCTCCACAGATACCTCCAACTAAAGGACCCATAATAGAACCTAGAGCATTAGCTGTTTGCAACAACCCTAGTGAATACCCAAGAAACGCTTCAGGCGTATTAGTTGCGATTAGCATAGTTGCTGCGGGGTTATACCCAGATATAAGCCCATTCAAGATACGTAACCACAGGAGCTGAATGTGGTTTGTAACAAAGCCTGTTAAAAAATAAACAAAACCCATTAGAAAACTAGAGCGTATAAGCATAATTCTTTTTCCATATCTATCTGAGAGCCAACCCCATATAGGAGCCATAATAGCAAACGTAAAGGAACTAACAGAAGAGAGTATACCAGCCCATAACGTTACATTCTCTTCCATCCCAATCTCCAAAAGGAGCATTGGAATAAAAGGGTTAGCGAATGAAAAAGCTATTTGAGCTATGAAAACTCCTATGCAAAGCATCCAAAGATTTCTCTTCCAATTAACCATATGCAGTATAACGCCGTCCTATCTACCATTGTTCTTTTCATTACTTATAAAATCTTGAGAGTCAAAAGTTCTGTTGAAGTATTTGAGTTAATGTTGCTATTCGAAGGTAGAAGTGCTGAGCAAAACGAGTCCTTTGGTTTATATAAGCGTTGGTCCATACCCTATCAAAAATAGAGGAAAGATACTATGGAGCCCTTCATTAAGCATAACACAATTTGCGAGTTTTCACAATGCTTTTTAAAGAAAATTGTATCGTAATGCTAAACACTTGTAGACTTCAGAATATGTTTTACGCGTAAAGCGGCATTATAGATTCAGGCTATGGGATTATAATGATTATGAACCTGTCTTGGTTAGAAAAAAAGCAGCAGGAATACCTCTTCATAGGCCCCCTGCTGCTATACGTAACTAATATTTAGAAATAGATGGTCATTTTAGCACTCAAAGTAAGGAAATGATAGCCTCCGTCTTCTACTAAGACATTGTTCCCTAAAGTGTAACCGCAATCAAGATTAAAGGTCCAGTCGTTCTGGAATGGAGTAGTTGCTAGTACCTTTGCTGTAACCTCTCTCTCTTTAGCTTCTTTAGAGTCCTTTACTCCGTTTCGTATGATACCCTCTAAAGAGATAGCGTAATCAGATCTGGGTGAGAGTCTACGCGAGTAACTCTCCTTTACTGAATACATTATGAAATCGTCTTTAGAATTCTTCTTATCTTCTATAGTGATGGTCTCCTCAAACCTTATGTCTTGAGATACCCTGCGACTTAAAATGAGCTTCCCAGTAGTACTTAATGATGGAACAATATCAACTAGGGGGCTCTCTGTTGTACTGAGAGTATGAGAAAGGGAAACCCTAGGCGTTATATTCTCCCAACCATTATACCTCGCTGATAATCCGCAATTTATCTTATCTGTCACCTTCTCTAAGTCAGGATATTCAGCTCTATCAAGAGATGCATTACCATCAACACTGAAATTTTTAAGATTAAAATTACTTGAAAGACTTGCCTTCGTGCCTGTCCTTCTATTTATAGCATCAAAAGGAATCTCATCTCTAAATTCCAATTTAGTTGAACCAGAGACCCTTATACTATCTGACAAAGTCGTAGATATCCTCCCATTCAATTTAGAACTAGAATTTCTCTCGTACTGGCTTCCTACTGAAATATTGGAATAGTCATAATCATATCCTGCACTCATATAAGTAGATCCACGAGTATTTGACCAGTTTAGACTGAGTCCTGTTCCTTCGTTAGTTCGTTCACTCACAGAAAGGGGTTGTATTCTCTTAAGCAATAGGCTTACATTAGGAGTCAACCGTCCTTTGAAGAAGGCTGTAGCATTATAAGATGAGTAGGAAAGCACTGGATCTATAAAATCCTCGGAATCAAGTCCTTCCAGCTTCAAAGAAAGGTCCCAGCCTTTGAATACTTGCCTATTGATTCCTAATTGCATCTTCTTCTCAATAAGATCTAAAGAATCGCCTGTGTCTAGTTTATCTACTCTGCTATAACTTACAGCCAGGTCCACCTGGTAAGGTATAAACTTCAAAGTCGCCTCTTCAATCCAACGCCTAGTCCCACTTTCCTCAGAGATCTTCGTTCCCATCATGGGATAAGTTCCCTGACTCGTGTGAGAGTAGCAAAGAGTCATTGCAGGTGTTAAATCATATGAAACACCTGCGATTAACTTGTCTAAAGCTTTTCGCGTATACCATCCTATGGGCATATACCCAGCATCTACATTTTCATATTTTACGAAGATTTCACCTTTTTTAAAGTACTTATTTACTTCAAGACCAATTACTGCTCCTGTAGCAATTCTATCGGATTCATCCAATGGACTATTTGTAGGAATAAAGCCATCTACAGGGTTTATTTCCTTGCTGTATGCCATATCCACTTTAGCCTTAAGATTATTTGCCTGATAAAGTCCATTCGCCCCAAATATCATATATTCATTAGAGGTTGCGTTATTCTCATTACTCCCTGGAAGAGAACCTGCAATCCTGTAGAAATCCAAACCCATTTTGAGGTCGGGATTTATCTGATAAGTTGCAGAAGCTCCCATAAGGTATCTTCCACCATCTAAGGATAAACCATTCCCTTCATGAGAAATTTCATATTGGATCCTTACAATGTCTGTTGTTTCCACCTCTTTATATAAGAAGAGAAGGCCAAATTGATAGTTTATAGTATAATCTATGTTCCTTCTCATAAGCTTATCATTAATGTATACCCTCTCGCTCCCAACTACTACTGACGCGCCTAGAGGATATGCCCCTTCTGCTGCTTTGTATTCATAAGATACCTTTATTGAGTCATAATCAGTAAAGAAGCCGGAAGGGAATATAAAATCCACGAGACCTTCTTTATAGTTAATTGAATAAGTCAAACCAGATATGTTTTCCGCTGGTGTATAAGTATCGTCATCTGCTACATGAATACGAAGCGAACCAGGTTCTATGTTATAGTTACCTAAATAATAGAACCTTTCGCGCTCATATTCGCTCAACTCAATATCTAGGAATTTGTTGTCGCCCTCTTCATAACCAGCCTCTATATGAAGGTGCTCATCGCGAAGGCCATCCACAAATTCTTTTTCTTCTGAACTTCCAGCTTCAAAGGGATATACCTTTCTAGCATCACCACTTAGCCCATGATCTAAATTATATTTCCTTATAAGCTCTTTTATATCTTCTCTTATTAGGCCGTATTCATCGGTCTTGAAAAGAAGATAATTTCCATTGTCATCTCCAACAATCCAAGACCTTCCCTTTGGTAATGCTCTCCCTTGTCCAGCTTTTAAAGGTCCACCTTCGCCAGTAAGATAACTAAGGTTATAATAATCGAAGTAATCTTCTAAAGAACTAGTCGTACCATCCTCATACCTTAATGAGGCAACTACATAATCGGTGTCTATAATATCACTTGACGATAGATTATAATATAGAAGTCCGCTCGTAGTGCCTACTAAATAATCACCAGTATGTTTCGGTAAATAAGGACCATCAGCTTCAAAGATCACTGTATCAGAACTGTTTCTGCCGTAGAAGACCTTTTCCATAGGTATACTTCGAATCTGAGCAAAGGTACCTGCGATCTTCAATGGACCCGATTTGTTTTCTACAGATACAGTAGTTAATCGTCGTCCTGTTAAAACATATTTATTATCAGAGGATAAGGTTTGAGTCCCGTATTTCCCAAGTATATCCTTATTCTCGACTTCAATAGTAGAAAAACTTATGAATTCGTCAGGATCGCTCTTCAATCCGCCCTTTAAATACCAGCCTTCAATCGGTTCACCAAAGACAGAAATGTTAATATATTGTCCCAGCTGAAATCCGTTAATTGGATACCGCCTCTGCCAAAGCTGCCACGCATCTCCAAGACCATACTTAAACTCCAAAGTAGCATTGCCGCTGAGTTTCAAGTCAGACTCTACGTTTTCCCCATATACTATTCCTCCTGTAGCGACGAGCAATATAAGCAGCAAGCTCATGCCTAACCACAATCTTCTCAAAGTTATACCTCCTCGTGAGATTTAATCCTTTCTTTAGCTACAAAGTATAATACGAAGTGTCAATGTTATTCATATCTGACGCAAGTAGTTAAATATTTCCAAGCGTCTCTGCTACATCTCTTAGCCTCTTAGGTATTGGTATGTTCTGAGGACACTTTGTCTCACATGCTCCGCACTCTATACATTCCTCTGCTCGCTTATTCTTAGTTTCCTTTTTAGCTCCTAAAGAAGCGTATCTACTCTTAGCCAATTCTTTTAATCCATAAACCTGGTAATAATTCATAAGGGTAAAGTTTAAAGGAATATCCACACCATTTGGACATGGCATACAATAATTACACCCAGTACAATAAAGATCTGTGAGACGTCTGTTCTGCTCTAAAATTTCATTGATCCGTTCTAATTCTTTCTGGGTTAAAGGTTCCTCTATAGATGCAACCCCCGCGTTCTCCTCCACCATCTCCATAGTATTCATACCTGAGAGGGCACAAGATACGTTAGGGTTGGCCAACACAAATCGTAATGCCATCTCAGCTGTACTTATAGCCTTGCCCCTTAAGATATCCTTAAGTATTTCCGAAGGTGAACTTAATCTTCCACCACCTACTGGACCCATAACTAAGACCCCTAGGCCTTTGCTCTTAGCATACTCCATGGCCTCTTCATTTGATCTATCTAAAAGATTATATTGGCAAAGTAAGGTTTCAAAGATGCCCACATCAATGAGGCGCTTTAGGACTTCTGGCTTATCATGGAAAGAGAATGATATATGCTTTATTAACCCCTCTTCTTTAGCCTTTATTGCATCTTCAAAAAGGTCAAATTTCTTTACTATATTTTCAAAATTATCAGCATTTAAGCTGTGGAAGTGATAAAAGTCTATATAGTCTAAATCCGTCTTCTTTAGCTGTTCTTCTAAGAGCCTCCTATAGTCTCCCTTCTCTTTGATATGCCAAGTAGGCACCTTTGTAGAAACATATACCTTATCTCTCCATCCTTTAAGGGCTTTTCCCATAACGATCTCGCTCTGTCCCTGACAATAACCATATGCAGAATCTATATAATTTACTCCTAATTCAAAGGAACGGTGAATTATAGATATGGCTTTATCTTCATCCACGTACGAACTCCCATCCTGGTTTTTAACCATAGGTAAACGCATTGTACCAAAGCCTAATCTAGAAATCTGGACTCCAGTACTACCGAACTTTCTATACTGCAATGATATCCCTCCATGATAATAGTTAAAATATACTTCGACGCTTTTCCCATAATTCCTGCTCACTATGACTATCTTTAGTTTATAATTGAGTAGGTAAATGCTAGGTG
>DIRN01000082.1 GCA_002426645.1 Firmicutes bacterium UBA5435
GCGCGATAAACATGCCAGGCGCACGAGAAAACTGCCCCTATTAAATAAGGGGCAGAAGTTCTCTAAGAACTATCTACTTCTTCAGTTCACCGCTTGGGCTATCTTTAGATTCTCCTAAAGAGCCACCTTCCACTCCTGAAATGGATTCTCTCATGCGCGTATCAGCCAAAAGATTCTGCATATTATAATAATCAAGAACCCCTAGCTTGCCTTGGCGTAACGCATCTGCCAAAGCTTTAGGCACTTCAGCTTCAGCCTCAACAACACGAGCGCGCATCTCTTGTACGTCTGCCATCATCTCCTGCTCTCTTGCCTGAGCAGCAAATCTACGCTCAGCAGCCTTAGCTTGAGCAATATTCTTATCAGCTTCTGCTTGAGCCATTTGTAATTGTGCACCTATATTACGCCCAATATCCACATCAGCTATATCTATAGAGAGAATCTCAAAGGCAGTACCTGAATCAAGCCCTTTCCCAAGAACTGTACGGGATATACGGTCAGGATTTTCAAGAACCATTTCGTGATTCTCAGAAGACCCAACGGTAGTAACTATACCCTCACCTACTCTGGCAATTATCGTGGCTTCGCCTGCTCCTCCCACCAGACGGTCTATATTAGCTCTCACTGTAACCCTTGCCTTGGCTTTTAATTCAATACCATCCTTGGCAACTGCTGCTATAACTGGAGTCTCAATTACCTTGGGATTTACACTCATCTGCACAGCTTCAAGAACATTACGTCCAGCTAAATCAATAGCTGTCGCCCGTTCAAAAGTTAGGTTTATCTCTGCCCTGTGAGCAGCTATTAAAGCATTAATCACCTTATCCACATTACCGCCAGCTAGGTAATGAGCTTCTAATTTATCCACACTTACATCCATCCCAGCTTTTGTAGCTTTAATTAAGGGATTAACTATCCTGACTGGTGGTACGCCCCTTAACCTCATACCTATTAATGTAGAGATCGGAACATTGACCTTGGCAGCAAATGCAGATATCCATAACCCTATAGGGACAAATGTAAAGAATATCGCTAGGACTATAATTATTAGCCCTAAAACTATCACAAAAAGAACATCCATATGTTTTCGCCTAGCAAATCCTACGGCTAGGCTCTCGCCCCTTTCTCGAAATTAATTTTTAAGCTTCTTCAGTGGTTCTCTGAACTACTACTTTGTTCCCCTCCACCCTTATCACCACAACCTCTACATTAGGTTCTATATATTCTCCCTGGCTCATTGCGTCGAGCTTCTTCCCATCTATCTCTACGCTTCCCACTGGTCTCAAGGTAGTAAGAGTACACCCCCTCTTTCCATTTGTCCATGACATGTCCTGAGGTGCCACATACCCTTCATCCTTACCTTGACTTGTGGAGAGTATAAATCGGCTTCCTAATCGACTCTTCGGTAAATATCGAAATCCCAGGATCGTAAGGATAGTAGTAAAAAGAAGAGCCAATACTATGGAGCGCATAGCTTGTTGAGGAGTCGCAAAAGACATCCCTATACTTATAAATATACATAGAAGTCCCGCAATCCCAGTTATACCAAAGCCAGGTATTATAAAGATCTCAAGGCCTAGAAGGATCAAACCAATGATGAATAGAAGAACAAGCTCCCATCCAGCTAACCCTACAACCATTCTACCCCCATAGAAGAGTGCCAAGGATATTAATCCTACAGTACCAGCAACACCCCAGCCAGGGGTAAAAATCTCAAATATTATACCTAAGAACCCAATGGTCAAAAGGATAGAACTTACAGTGGGATCAGTCAGAAACCTAGCCATAACTTCAGCTCTGGTAAGTCTTGCCTCAACGAAATACAAATTACTAAACGCAAAGTCTTTACATGCCTCTCTACGGTCCTTAGCCATTCCATCAATAAAACCCAGGCGTTCTCCTTCTCTAGCAGAGAGCGTCAATAGCTGTCCCTCTTTTACAACACCTTCAATGGACATATCTGCATCTACCATAGCAGCTGCTATATTAGGATCTCTACCAGTTGCCTCAGCTGTTGCCCTAAATTCCGCAGCAAAAGCTGATATTAACTTTTGTTCAGCAGGTCTCGTCTCTGCAGCACCTATACTACTTGCAGGTGTCATCATCAACTTATCACCAGCAATTGCTATAAGTGCGCCTGCCGACCATGCTCGGTGGGATACAAAGGTAACAATAGGAAGTTCTGCGTTGATAAGAAGGTCCCTTATCTCAGTAGCTGCATCTACCCTTCCGCCAAATGTATCGATCTCTATTAAAACTATATTTGCACCTTTATTCAAAGCTTCTGCAAAGCCTCGTTTTACAAATTCCGCCAAGCCAGGATCTATAGTACCCTTCAAAGGAATGACATATACTAGCCCGCTCTCCTGACTTAATCCTTGAACAGGTAAGGATAATACTATCATGAAAAGTATTATAGCTAAAGGGATAACACCACGAGGATTAGACCTCAATCGCCCTTTCAATATGTACCCCCCCTTTTAAAAAATGAAGGAGAGATAGAGCTCTCTCCTTCATCCGCATGTATTTTAGCGGAACTTTCGTTTCCGCGCAGCTTCAGACTTCTTTTTCCTGCGAACGCTAGGTTTTTCATAGAACTCTCTCTTTCTTACTTCTGCGAAGACACCTGACCTCTGGCACTCTCTTTTAAAGCGACGCAAAGCACTATCTAATGATTCATTCTTACCTACTTTAGTTAAAGACATGAATAACTCCCCTCCCCCCTGTAACCATTAATCAAACACATACTCTAAATGTCAGCTTATCCGGGCGGCCACTCCAACCTACGCCCGCCGAGGAGATGAAAATGGAGGTGGAAGACACTCTGTCCAGCACCAGCATTGCAATTGCTTACGAGTCTAAAGCCCTCATCTGCTATGCCTGCCTCTCTAGCTAGGCTAGCAGCGACACGATGTATATGCCCTATGAGCTCACAATCCTCTTCTTCTATATCAAGAATAGTCGAAATATGCTTCTTTGGAATTATTAGAATGTGAACTGGGGCTTGAGGATTTATATCGTTAAAGGCAAAGATTCTCTCATCCTCATATGCGACTTTAGAAGGTATCTCACCCTTCATTATCTTGCAAAATATGCACTCGCCCACTTACTACACCTCCTCCTACCCTTACTTTATAGCTGACCCTGGGAAGGTTCCATTCTAAGATCTACTATACGAAGGCAGAAATAATATATTCTCTTTTTTTGCCTTCCTTTATTATTATTCTACGTATGTGTCCCAATTCCTCCCTATGATTTAAATGGAACAGAAAAAGTTTTTATTTTCTAACTAATTACTCCATAAACCCCATTCTCATCCGCGCGTTGCACATACAAAGAAACTAATCTGCCAAAATCATCAGGTCCACCTGAAGAATATGCTCTGACATATGTATCAGTCAACCCTTCAGCTACTCGGCGTTTCTTTCTGTATCTTTCTATAAGAACATCCACCTTTTTATTAAGAAGACTTTCATGAAATGCAAGAGAGAGTCTCTGTCCTAAAGAAATTAATTCCGTTCTGCGAAGATTCTTAACCTCTGATTCTACCTGATCTGGAAAGGATGCTGCTGGAGTCCCAGATCTTTTAGAAAACTTAAAAACATGCAACCTAGAAAATTTCATATCCTTAATAAAATCGTAAGTCTTAATGAAGGATTCTTCGGTTTCACCAGGAAAACCTACTATAACATCGGTGGTTACCCCACAATCAGGTAGTGTCTCTTTTATTCGATTCACTAGCGTTCTAAATTCTTCTGTAGTGTATGTTCTATACATCCTCTTCAAGATCATATCATCCCCTGATTGAAGGGGGATATGTATATGACGGCAAACCTTATATAATCTTCCCATAGTCTCAAGAAGCTCCTGCGAAATATCCATGGGCTCTATGGAGCCCAAACGAATTCGTTCCAAACCTTGTAAATCATGAAGGCTTTCTATTACATCTGAAAGAGCTATATCTCCGCCCTGTTCTTTACCGTAGGCACCTAAATGTATACCCGTTAAGACGATTTCTTTTACTCCCTGCTCAACTGCTCTACGTGCCTCAGCTATAATAGAATCCAAGTTTCTACTTCTCATAGGGCCCCTAGCGTAAGGGACCTTACAATAGGTACAGAAATATTCACATCCATCCTGAATTTTAATATAAGTGCGAACCCGATCAGGTGAGAGTTCGGCCTGAAGATCCTCAAATTTAAGTTCACCCATAGGTCCTACCCTACAAAGACCTGAAGTCTGTTCTTGGCTCATCTTCTCTTCTACTAAGTCAACTATCTTAGCGCGCTCATTAACTCCTACTATCAAGTCCACTCCATCTATACTAGATATAGCTTCTGGATCGGTTTGTGCGTAGCAACCAGTAACAACTACCATTGCCTTTGGATTATTCTTTATTGTCCTGCGTATAGCCTGTCTAGATTTACTGTCACCAGTTGCTGTGACTGTACAAGTATTTATTATATAAAGATCAGCTTCTTCTTTAAAGTCTACTACCTCATAACCCTTATCTTTAAAGAGTTTAACCAAAACCTGTGTGTCATATTGGTTTACTTTACAACCCAGGGTGTGAAAGGCTACTCTCTTCATAGTGTAATTTTTTACCTCCTAAATCTCCTAGCTCATAGAGTATTAAAGATACTGCCACAACCCCTGCAGTCTCTGTCCTAAGTATCCTTCGCCCTAAACTTAACATAGATATCCCTAAAGATTCAGCAAAGGATGCTTCTTCCTCAGAGAAACCTCCTTCAGGCCCTATTATTATATAAACACGTCTACTATGGCTTCTTCTAGATTCAAGAAGCTCATGGAGACCCTGGCTACTATGAGCAGATTCCCAAGCCATGAAAGCTAATGTCCCCTGAGAAGATGCCTCTTTTATAAGATCAGTAAAGCTGCATAATTCTCTTATTTTAGGTATCTTACCCCTCCGGCATTGTTTAGCAGCCTCTTCCGCAATCCTTTGCCATCTTTCATGCTTCCTCGTCCTTTGTGAATCTTTAAATCTAGGTAAAGACCTCTGAGTTACCATGGGTATTATCTCACTTACCCCTATCTCAGTACACATTCGGACTACAAGATCCAGCTTTTCCCCTTTAGGAAGTCCCTGTGCTAGTATGACTTCAACAGATGGCTCTGAATCAGAAGCCCTAACATCAAATATTTTCCCGACCACTCCATCTCTTTCAGCAAAAGTTATAACGCCCTTATATTCAGTCCCTAAACCATCTAGGAGTATAAGAGTATCTCCCTTGCCGAGCCTAAGAACATTACGAATATGATGAAGAGCTGGCCCAACTATTTTAAAGGTGCCATCGAAAATATCTTTCTCAGATATGAAGAACCTATGCACTCCTGACCCTCCATTAGTTAAACTTTACGACCACAAAGAGTAACCCATTCGTCATCCATTAGTACATCTTCTAACGAAAATCCAGCTTTTATCATAGATGATTCTACATCATCTTTTCGTCTTCTAGTTATCCCAGCAGCAATAAATATACCGCCCGGTTTAAGTAGACTGCTAGCACCATCACAAATCTCTAGTATTACCTCAGCTATAATATTTGCTATAACTATATCTACAGAACATAATAGCGAAGCGCGTTCTTCTATCCCCTTAAGAGCGGAAATTATATCCTCTAGGCGGAGCTCGACCTTATGGGTGACCCCATTGAGTTCAAGGTTTCTCTGAGCTACTTTTATTGCCACTTCATCTACATCTATAGCGAGTACAGAGGCTGCTCCCAATCTAGCAGCAGCAATAGCAAGAATCCCTGAACCTGTTCCAAGGTCAACTAAATTTTCTCCTCCTTCTATCTTACGTTGTAAAAGTTCTAAGCAGCTATAAGTAGTAAAGTGGGTACCAGATCCAAATGCCATACCAGGATCCATCTGGATAATTACTGATCGATTCTCTTCTGTATCCATCTCATACCATGTAGGTTTAACCATTATATCTTCACCTACAAAGATAGGCTTATAATGAAATTTCCAAGCTTCTGCCCAATCCTCCTCAGGGATCTGTCGTAATGAAACGGTTCCTTTACCAACGTTGAGCCCAAAGAGAGAAAGGCCTGCTACCCGTCGCTTTATCTTATCCACCCTAGAGTTTGAGAGATCAGTGACAGGTAGGTAGGCCTTGATAAGTATACTATCATCTCTTCTATCTTCAAGCGCGATACCATTAGCGCCTTCCTCTATACATATATTCCCTACAGCATCAGCAGCCTCACGTGTGGTGAGAATAGATATCTCCGACCAAAACACCCTATCATCCTCCCTGCGCGCGCTTGTTTATAGCATCTTTCATCCGACTAAAGAACCCTTTCTCATTGGGGCTACCACCACTATAATCTTCGCTCCCTTGAGCAAATTCTTGTAAGAGTTCTCTCTGCTTCTGGGTGAGTTTAGTCGGGGTCACGACCTTCACTTTAACGTGCAAATCCCCTCGTCCGCGTCCTCTAAGATATGGCATGCCTTTTCCTCTTACCCTAAAAATGGTCCCTGTCTGTGTCCCTTCTGGAACCTTTAATGTCACTTCCCCATCTATGATAGGGATATCTATTTCATCACCTAGGGTAGCTTGAACAAAGCTAATAGGCACCTCACAGATTAAATCATTCCCATGACGCTGAAATATCTCATGAGGTTTCACATAAATATATACATAGAGATCCCCTGGTGGACCTCCACGTTCTCCAGCCTCGCCTTCTTCTCTGAACCTAATTTGAGAACCAGTATCGACCCCTGGAGGAATCTTTATATCAATTTTACGAGTCCGATATATAGTACCTCTACCGTTACAATTATCGCATGGAGTCTCTATGATGCTTCCTTCGCCCCTACATCTATCGCAAATTCTTGCTGTAGCGAATCTACCAAAAGGAGTGCTTTGAACGAACTCTACCTGACCAGTACCACCGCACTTAGAACAAGTAATTCGACTAGTTCCAGGCTTTGCACGGTTTCCACCACATACATCACATGTCTCATTTCTAGGAACTGATATATCAGTCTCAAGACCAAAGGCTGCTTCCTCTAGAGTGATCTCTATATCATATCGTAGATCTGCTCCTTTTCTTGGACCATAACGTTCCTGTCGAGCCGTAGAGCGCCCACCAAAGAACATATTGAATATATCATCAAAGCCGCCTCCAAAGTCACCGAAACCACCAAAGCCACCTGGATCAAAGCCTGTTCCATCTACTCCAGCATGCCCAAAAGTATCGTATTTCTTTCGTTTTTCAGAATCGCTTAATGCATCATAGGCTTCCTGAACCTCTTTAAACTTCTCTTCTGCAGAAGAGTCACCCGGATTAACATCCGGGTGATACTTCCGAGCTAACTTTCTATAGGCCTTCTTAATCTCCTCTGGAGAAGAATCCTTTGAAACTCCTAAGACCTCATAGTAATCGCGTTTGCTCAAGCTCACGCACCGCCTTCTTTATCATCCTTGACCTCATAATCTGCATCAACTATATTATCAGCTTCGCTTTCAGCGGAGCCGCCATGAGGTTCAGATGATGTTTCTCCTCCGCTATCTGCTCCCGCTTGCTGATACAGCTTAGTCGAAATCTCATGGAAGAGGGAGGTCAATGATTCTATCTTTGAACGTATCTCATCGCCTGTTCCAGAATCTACAGCCTTCCTCAATTCATCCTTAGCCTTTTCAATACTTTCTTTCTCAGAAGAAGACATCTTATCTCCCAAGTCTTTCATGGTCCTATCTACTGTATATATAAGGCTATCAGCATCATTCTTCAATTCTATTTCTTCACGACGTTTCTTGTCTTCCTCAGCGTGAAGTTCAGCCTCTCTAACCATGCGTTCTATATCTTCAGCTGAGAAACCGCCAGAAGATGTAATCGTTATACTCTGCTCTTTCCCCGTACCACGATCCTTGGCTGAAACATTCACTATACCATTTGCATCTATATCAAAAGTAACTTCTATTTGAGGTATACCACGAGGAGCAGGTGGTATTCCTGTGAGCTGGAATCGCCCTAATGTTATATTATCTGCTGCCATAGGACGTTCTCCCTGAAGCACATGGATATCAACGGCAGTCTGATTATCAGCAGCTGTTGAAAAGATTTGTTTCTTACTAGTAGGTATAGTTGTATTCCTCTCTATTAGCCTAGTGGCAACCCCTCCTAAAGTCTCTATCCCAAGAGAAAGCGGAGTTACATCTAGGAGGAGTACATCCCTTACCTCTCCTGTTAATACACCTGCCTGAATAGCAGCACCTAAAGCAACGCATTCATCTGGATTAACGCCTTTATGAGGCTCTTTTCCGGTAAACCTCTTAATAGCCTCTTGTACCGCAGGAATCCTAGTAGACCCACCCACTAAGATCACTTTATCTATATCTGACGGAGAAAGTTTTGAATCTTCCAAAGCACGCCTCATGGGTCCCATAGTCCTCTCTACTAAATCAGCAGTAAGCTCATTAAATTTCGCTCTCGTTAATGTTATGTCCAAATGTTTAGGACCGGATTGATCCGCTGATATAAATGGAAGATTAATGTTAGTAGTTAAAAGACCAGACAACTCTATTTTAGCCTTCTCTGCTGCATCTCTTAGCCTCTGCGTAGCCCTTTTGTCGTTGCGTAGATCTATACCATTATCCTTTTTAAACTCATTTGCTAAATAATCTACGATACGCTCGTCAAAGTCATCCCCACCAAGCTTATTATTGCCGCTAGTTGCCTTAACCTCAAAGACCCCATCGCCTAACTCAAGGATAGAAACGTCAAAAGTTCCACCACCAAGGTCAAAGACGAGAATAGTATGGTCTTCTCCTTTATCAAGGCCGTATGCTAATGACGCAGCTGTCGGCTCATTTATAATACGTAAGACCTCTAATCCTGCTATTTTTCCCGCATCCTTTGTAGCCTGACGCTGACTGTCTGTAAAATATGCAGGAACAGTAATTACTGCTTTCTCTATTTTCTCTCCAAGATACTTCTCAGCCTCATTCTTGAGTCTTTGAAGTATCATAGCAGATATTTCCTGAGGAGTATACTCCTTACCATCTATATTAGCCCTGTAGGTTGTTCCCATATGCCTCTTTATAGAGCGAACGGTTCGCTCTGGATTCATGACTGCCTGACGCTTTGCAACGTCTCCCACCAATCTCTCTCCATCTTCCTTGAATGCTATCACAGACGGTAGAATCCTACCTCCTTCAGATAGCGGGATAACTACAGGGTCACCACCTTCCATAACTGCTACAACCGAATTTGTAGTTCCAAGATCAATTCCTATAGCTCTACTCATATGTTGTTCCCTGGTTCAAAGGTTCGAATCTATGATTATCGAACCTACAATTCCAGGCTCTCGCTCCTTTCTAGATAGATTTTTCTTAAAGCTCCTTTGCCTTTGCGACTTTTACCAAGGAGTGTCTAATAACCTTCTCATTAAGTTCATAACCCTTTAAAAAT
The DNA here is from genome assembly GCA_002426645.1 of Firmicutes bacterium UBA5435. Classification (GTDB taxonomy): domain Bacteria; phylum Bacillota; class UBA5435; order UBA5435; family UBA5435; genus UBA5435. The sequence goes on from DIRN01000082.1 coordinate 9,447, forward strand.
TCTTCCATTACAAAACCATCAGGATATTTATCTGTCTCTTCACGATTCATTGCCTCATGTTTAAAGGGATCAAAGGGTTGCCCTACAGCATCTATAGGTAGAACTCCTTCTTTCTTTAAAATATCATAAAGCTGTTTATATACTAAGGTAACACCTTCTAGAAGGTCAGATACATTGGTATCAGCCTTCTCTACGTCTATAGCCCTCTCTAGATTATCTATTACTGGAAGCAATTTAATAATAAAATCTTCCAGTGCAAATTTAATTAATGCTTTCTTTTCACTTTCACTTCTTCTCTTTAAATTTTGAAAATCAGCTTGTGCTCGCTTCAACCTGATAGAGAGGCTTTCATTTTCATCCCTTAGATCAGTAATTTCCTTCTTTAAACTTTCAATTTCTTCTATATTATGGGGAGAAGACTCTTCAGTAACGTTATCTTCTATACCATTGTCATTATTGCTATGTAATATCTCTGACACAGCCTTTCACCACCTATTCCATAGAGCCTAGTTGCCTTTCTTTAAGGTTTCGCTAAGACCTGTCGCTATATACTCTAATAAAGTGACAACTTTGCTATAATTCATTCTTTTCGGTCCAATCAGGCCTATAGTACCAATAACCTGACCACGTACTTCGTAAGTAGCTGTTATTATACTACAATCCTGAATCTCTTCACGAACATTTTCTTTACCAATTGTTACTCTAACCCCGCTGGTACTAGTAGCATTCTGTAAAACATTTGATAAAATATGCTCATTCTCAATGAGGTTAAAGAGGGATTTTGCCTTATTTAAATCATAGAATTCAGGATAACCAAGAATATTAGATACACCATCAATATAAACTCTTTCAGAAGGTTTATTGCGTAATCCTTTAAGAAGAAGTTCTACTGCTTCTTTAACTAGATCGTTATAGGCAAAGAAACGCTTCTTCAATTCCTCTATAAGGGTACGTTCTACCTCACGTAAAGTAAGACCAAAGAGATGTCGATTGAGGAAACTAACCATATCGTCAAGTTCTCTTTGGGAAATAGCCGAACCTATTTGCACGACTCTAGTCTCCACTAACCCTGGATCAACTACTAAAAGAACCAGAACTTCGTCAGGCGCTATCTGGATCATTTGAATATGCCTAAAAGCTGTCTTCTGGAGCTGAGGTCCTAGAACCAGAGCAGTATAGTTAGAAATGTTAGATATTATCTTTGCTGTAATGCGTAGTAGATCTTCTATCTCTCTATTGGCTACTGCATATTCTTTTCTAATAGTCTCTAACTCGCCACTTGTAAGATCTTCTATTGACATCAATGCATCTACATAAAAACGATATCCCTTATCAGAGGGAATTCGCCCTGCAGATGTATGAGGTTGTTCCAGATAACCGTTCTCCTCTAGATCTGCCATCTCATTTCTTATAGTAGCAGGACCTACCCCTAGATTATACTTTCGCGCAATAGTTCGCGACCCTATAGGCTCCCCCAAACTGATATAATCATCGGTAATAGCTCGTAAGATTTTTTTCTTTCTTTCTCCTATCACCGAATCCGCGCTCTCATAACACCCTTTTAAATAATGAAATCCTAAGGTGATTGGGAGAAGAGCAGCGCTTCCCTCCTTTCCAGATCATAGTAGTTTCAATGAGGCCGATCTTCATTATAATGGCCTCTCATTCATATTAGCACTCTTACTGTAAGAGTGCTAATGCTATATAATAAAAATACCATTCTCCTTATCATTTGTCAAGTGCTGATACTAGAAACTTTCACATATTCTATGGTGCAAACTCTATAAATACTCTATTTGCCAAAATCGCTCCTTTAGAAGTAAGTATTAAATGACCATTCTCGAAACTTATTAGGTTTTGTCCTTGAAGATACTCTAGTTGTCTTCCGTAAACCTCTTTTAAATTATGCCCAAATCTCTCTTTAAACCGAGCCAGCCCCACCCCTTCTTTGGTGAGTCGCAAGCCTAGAAAGATAGTCTCCCACATAGAAACCACTTCATCTATTATCTCCCTCTCCTCCACAGGTGAACCACTTAAAACACCTCTTATATATTGAGGGATACTCCTAAAATTACTAAATCGAATTCCTTTAAAGTAGGAATGAGCACCTGGTCCAAGCCCTAGATATTCTCCATTGCGCCAATAAACTAGATTATGACGACACTCTTTACCAGTCTTAGCAAAATTAGATATCTCATATTGCTCATAGCCTGCCCCTTCAAGTTCTTCCTTTGCTTTAGTATACATCTCCAAGTCAAGTTCTTCTTCTAATGGGGCTATCTCTCCCCTTTTCATATCTTCATAGAACTTACTGCCTTCTTCTATGACCAAGTTATATGTGGAGATATGATCTGGTTTCATATTCACCGCCATATGTAGGGTTTCCATCCACTCTCCTAGACTTTGACCTGGCAGCCCAAAGATAAGATCCATACTTATATTATTAAATCCCACATCTCTCGCTAAGTTATAATTACTTACAATATCAACTGTTTTATGTAGTCTCCCTATACGCTTTAATAGTTCGTCATTGAAGGTCTGAGCCCCTATACTAAGACGATTCACACCTTCGTTTAATAAAAGAATGAGTTTATCTTCGCTTAGAGTACCAGGGTTAGCCTCAACAGTTATTTCAGCATCACATGTCAAAGAAAACCCTTCTTTACAGAGAGATAGGATCCTTCCTAATTCTTCTCCACTTAAACAAGTGGGGGTACCGCCACCTATATATATCGTTGATACCTTACGCTGTTCTTTTCTTAAAAGCAAAGCTTTCTCTTTTATCTCGGATTTTAGTGCACTAAGATATCCATAAACATCTTCTCCACGAAGAGGATATGAATTAAAATCACAATAATAACACTTTTTAATACAAAAGGGGATATGTATATAAATGGCTATATCCCCCTCTTCTTTTATATTCATTGAATCACTCTACGCTCCCTACTCCACCTGTAATACAGCCATAAAAGCTTCCTGGGGGATCTCAACATTACCGAATTGCTTCATACGTTTCTTCCCCTCTTTCTGCTTTTCCAGGAGTTTTCGTTTTCTACTAATATCACCGCCGTAACATTTCTGGAGCACATCTTTACGAAGGGCTTTAACAGACTCCCTAGCTATAACCTTCTTACCTATAGCTGCCTGAATAGCAACTTCAAACATTTGGCGTGGAATGAGCTCCCTTAATTTACTAGCTAGTTGTCTGCCTTTTATATACGCTTTTTCCCTATGTACTATAGTGGAAAGGGCATCTACCTCTGTTCCATTGACAAGTATATCAAGTTTCACTAGATCAGAAGGCTTATGTCCTATATATTCATAATCAAAGGAGGCAAATCCCCTGCTCCTTGACTTTAATTTATCATAGAAATCGTAGAGGATCTCGCTAAAAGGTAATTCGTAGATGATCATGACCCTATCCTTATTTAAGTATTCCATTGTAATAAATTTACCTCGTTTGTCTTGACAGAGTTCCATGATAGCTCCTACATAATCCTGTGGAAGGATCATCTTAGCAGTGACAAATGGCTCGTATATGGTTTCTATCATTCCTTCATCAACGAGTTGAGATGGGTTATGAATTTCGATCCTTTCTCCATTCGCCATATCCACTTGGTAAACAACATTTGGTGCACTTGTAACAAGTTCTAACTCATATTCCCGTTCTAGACGTTCCTGAACTATCTCCATATGTAAAAGACCAAGGAAGCCACATCTGAACCCAAATCCAAGTGCCACTGATGTCTCTGGCTCATAAAAAAGAGACGCATCGTTTAACTGTAATTTTTCAAGGGCATCTCTCAGATCTTCATACCTAGAAGTATCCGTGGGATAAAGTCCACAATAAACTAACGGTGTAGCCCTTTTATATCCTGGTAACGGTAGACTAGCAGGCGAAGTTACTGAAGTAACTGTATCCCCTACTCGTGCGTTCTTTACATCCTTTATGCTTGCAGTAAAGAAGCCTACCTCACCTGCATTTAACTCTTCGTATAGAGACATATTAGGTTTAAAGATGCCAACGTCCTGTACTTTAAATATATTTTCAGTTGACATCATCTTTATATCCATGCCAGACTTTATCGAGCCATCCATTACGCGTATATAACTTATAACTCCTTTATAAGAATCGAAATGCGAATCAAAGATAAGAGCCTTTAAAGGCATATTAACATCGCCTTTAGGATATGAGACCCTTTGCACTACTGCCTCTAAGACCTCGTGTATTCCTTCTCCTGTCTTAGCACTAGTTAATATAGCCTCTTCGCGTCCTATCCCTATTATATCCTCTAATTCAGACAAAACCTTCTCAGGGTCTGCATTTGGTAGATCTATCTTATTGATAACAGGGATTATATCTAGATCATGTTCAAGAGCCAAGTAAAGATTTGCGATGGTTTGGGCTTCTATTCCCTGTGCAGCATCTATCACTAGAAGTGCCCCTTCACAAGCTGCAAGGCTCCTTGAAACTTCATAGCTAAAGTCCACATGGCCTGGGGTGTCTATGAGATTAAGGTGATAAGATTCCCCGTCTTCCCCTTTATACTCCATCCTCACTGTCCTTAACTTTATGGTTATACCGCGTTCACGTTCTAGATCCATACTATCTAGAACCTGTTCTGTCATGCCTCTTTCCATAATAGTTCCTGTATATTCCAACAGACGATCGGCTAATGTGGATTTCCCATGATCTATATGAGCTATTATACAAAAATTACGTATGTTATTGCTTTTATACCCCATATTAAACCTCCTCACCTTTAATTATATCATTCAAAGCATCGGGTGTGAAGTAGAGAAAGAGAAAAAAATATAAGGAGGAATGCAAAACAAAAGTTTGGAGGGAATTCAATGACTTAAGACGACTAACATAAGGATTATAAATATTATCTGAGTATATATGCCCCATGGAGAGATTGCTCTCCCGTGTGGGACGAAGCCAGTATGACTAGGAAAATACTTTATGCGTTTATTCCTAAAACGACTGATAACTACCTCTACATCTGGTATAGTAGCAGCAATTGCTCCAAAAAGGAGAACAATGTTTCCAGAAGTCCAATAAAGATAAGATAGTATAGAAAAACCAACTATAAAATCTATAATACCGTTAATAATATGCTTATAATCATGGTGTGGGAGCATGTCCATTACCAAATGAGTTCCTAATCCTAATAATACAGCTAGGCTAGGGCTACCTACTATTTTACCTACTGCGGCACCTGCCACTAGATGAGTTGAGAAATACATCTTCTATCGTCTCCTTCGGAATTTCCTTGTCAGAAGCTGAAATGTTGCAAATAATTCCTCAGCTCCAATAATTAGAGATACAAATCCATATGTGAAGAATCCAATGACTATTGATATCCCCACCTGGAGGCTCTTTCCCATAAGAGTGTCTACACCATATAAGGCACCTACATAATTCGAGGTCTTTGTGACTGTGGCAGCCATAAAGAGGGAAGCAATCAAAAACTTTGTTAAAGAAATAAATATATCTTTGCTCTTTATCCCCTTTAACCTCTTATTTAAAGTGATGAAAAGCATTAGTGCATTGAATGTAGAAGATATAGAATAAGCTAGGGCTAAACCGCCATGCTGCAAATGGGTATAATTCAAGAATAGCAAATTCAATCCCACATTCAAAAGAACAGTAATAATGCCTACCTTCAGAGGGGTTATTGTATCCTGTAAGGAATAAAAGGCTCTAACGATAAGTTGGACTCCAGCTAGACCAGCTATGCCTATTGCATAAAAAAGAAGGGCAAAGGCTGTTGCTTGAGTATCAGAAGAGGTGAACTCTCCCCTTTCAAAGAGAAGCCTAATGATAGGGACTCTGAGGACCACCAGACCAACTGCCGCAGGTACCATTATAAAGAGGATAGTACGAAGACCACGAATTAATATCTCTTTAAACTCATCCATCTCACCCTTTGCCACTAGTCTTGTCATAGTAGGAAAAAGTGCAGTAGATATGGCAGTCACGAAGATACCCACAGGAAGCTCCATTAGCCGATTAGCTAACCGTAAAGCAGTGATATCTCCCGGATTTAAACCTGAAGCTAGGTTCTGATTGATTATTAAATTTATCTGGGTTACAGATAATCCCAATACTGAAGGTATCATTAGTATCAACATCTTTTGGATTCCAGGGTGCTTTAAAGTTATAGTAAATCTATACCCATTGACCTTCTTCAATATAATCATTAATTGTAGAAGCATATTTCCTATTGCACCTACAACAACCCCAGCTGCCATTCCGCTTATACCAAAGACTGGACCCAAAAAATAGGCTCCTGATATGATAGCTATATTATATATTATTGGACCAAATGCTGGACCAGTGAAATAGCGATAAGACTCTAAAATCCCTCTGCCTAAGCCCGCTAAAGCTGTAAAGAAAACTGCAGGGAACATTATCCTCATTAAATATATGAGGAGATCCCTTTGTTCTCCTTCAAAGGCATATGCGACAAGAGGTGCTAACTTGTCTGCAAAGATAACACCTGAAATCATCATAAGAAATAAAAGAAAAACCACTACATTAATGAAAGTGCTAGCTACCTTCCAGGCCTCTTCCTCTTCATCCTTAGCAAGATAAGAAGTGAATACTGGAATAAAAGCAGCGCTAAGAGCTCCACCAATGAGTAGTCTATACATAAGATCAGGTATAGCAAAGGCTGAATAGAATGCATCTGTAACCCCGGTTCGTCCGAATATCTTTGTGACCACCATCTCCCTGACAAAACCGAGTATACGACTTAGAATATTAGCTAACATAATAATGCCGGCAGCAGTAGCTACCCCGGCAGTTGAAGTCTTTGGCCCCATGATTTTCCCTTTCTCTTTTTAAATAACTATATAATAATATTCTACATCAATTAATAAGTTATAGCAAGTAAATTTTAGTTAATCTTTTCAAGAACTGATGCTATTACATCACCTAGCATACGAGCTGAGAGTATAACCTCATCTTCTAAACTCTCATATGACCCTATCTCAAGGAGAAGAGCGTGTTCATGAACATGTTGATTAAATCTCCCGTCATTCCTAATTAAAATGCCACGGGATAGTCCTGGATACATCTGATTCATAGCTTCATTTAAGAGCCTAGCTAGATTATAGTTTTTCTGCCAGTTAGGGTGAGGTAGACCGTATTCATCTGTAGTAACTACTATTAGTATCTTTGCAACTTTCCTACCTCCCACAACTGCAGTCACTGTCTCCTTGGCCAGACTCGACGAGACTCTGTCTAATTCAAATCCATCTCTATGGAGATCTAGGACTATCTTGAAAGAAGGATTCTCTCTAATCAGCTCATTTATGCACTTCAAGGCATTTATATAAGCTTGGGACCATTTGGGATAGTCATTTATAGTCCTGTCATGGATGACTGGTATCTTGTATTTTTCCGTGAGAGTCCTTACTAATTCCTCTCCAACCTTAACAATATCCCCCACCTTTCCTTGAGTATGAGTAACCCCGCTCATAGATGCATAAGATTCAGATGTATGAGTATGATAAATAGCGATTAAAGGCTCTTTGCCCCATCCTATCCTCTCTAGAGTATCTTTCTTTAGAATAATTCCACCTGATTGATCTCGGCCATCAAATCCCGGTACATAAGGCACAGTACTAGAAGGCGCTACCTGACGCATAGAAAGTTGGTTCCTAGATAAGACTACAGTCATTTCCCTTGATGATAGTATATATGGGATCTCCGCCCTTATAATAGCTCGGGGGTGAGAAAATTCAACACCTGTAAGCATTGATATTATTCTCTTGAAGAATCCTTCCTGACCTGTGCCTACCTCCCTCGCTCCTCCTTCTATCCCTAGAAAAGGTATGCCTTTCTTCAGTATAGTTATACACGAATCCGTGTCAATATAGACTAGGGTCTCTAGCTCTGGAGCAATATTATTTATTACCGCGCTTAATCCCCCTATCACATTATCAAAGAGCCTATATGGATTCACACCAAAGGTAGGGAAGATAAATCGCAATAATATATTGCAGAAAAAGACCATGAATAATAGAATAAAAAAAGCCCTGATATACTTACCTAGTGCGCCAGATGAACGTAGTTTAGTCCAACGCATCCTAGCCCGCCTAATAGTGCGAAGTCTCCACCGCCGCCATCTTACCATGTTAGATCACCATCCGCATATCTTCAGTCTTCCCTATTGCAAAGTTATAAGATTAGACCTCCATAATTTATATGCGATATGGTGATCATATATTCATTTTTCATCAATGGACATATTGAAGTATATCATTTAAATCTATACCTGGATGAAGAGCAGCGTTCATCCCTCCAGCTACACATATGGCTATATCTTCTATCAAGTCATCGATCTCTTTAGGAGTCATGAAGAGAGTTCCCATGTATGGGGACAGCACCTCTCCTATAAGACGTCCTCTCTCCTGGGCTCCTAGCTTGAACCCTTCCTCTTGGGAACCTGTACTAGTTACAGCATGCTCCAAGAGATCAAAGGCATCATTCACTATAGTTATAGCATCAACTACTGTAGGGATACCAATGGCGATAACTGGAACTCCTAAAGACTGCTGAGTCAAAGACCACCTTCTATTTCCAACGCCAGAACCAGGACTAATCCCTGTATTCCCTATCTGGATAGTTGCTGCTAATCTTGAGACGTTTCGTGCAGCTAACGCGTCAACGACAATAACCTTACTTGGTCTTACCTTATCTACTACACCCGCAAGTATTTCAGCTGTTTCCATGCCTGTTATTCCTAGAACCCCTGGGGATATTGCACATATAGATCTGAGTCTTCCCCGCTTCTCAGGAGGAGTATAATTATATAAATGGCGTGTAACCATAAGTTTCTCCACTACAGATGGTCCTAACTTGTCAGGAGTGGCATTCCAATTTCCCAACCCCGCTACGAGTATAGTCTCACCAGGTTGTAAATTAGCCAAGATCGTTAATTCCTGAGCTAATACTTTACTCGCCATCTCTTGTTCATCTTTTCTTCGCTCACGAAAGGCATTAGTTTCAATGGTCACATAACTCCCTCTCATTTTTCCTATAGTGCGCTCTGCTTCTAGGGTTAATACATCCATTCTCGTAACAATAATGCCATTAACTTCACGTCGCGAACTTTGAACCCCTGGGATATCCGTACCAATTCTCTGTTGAGCTATATCCCTTGCTTCTACCGCTAAGTCTGTGCGTACATTTCCGAAACCGCTCTCGTTTATCTTCGTATTATGCATAAATACAGCCTCCATCTTTAGTATCCTTTACTTATATACTCCCTTTAGAATTTGATTTCTATACCCTCATCCTAGTCAAATCCAATTTGAAATTTAAAAACGCAGAATTTTTTTACGGGTGCATAAAATAATTGCGAA
>DIRN01000118.1 GCA_002426645.1 Firmicutes bacterium UBA5435
TAAAATAGAAAAGTTAAGGTTTAATGAACTCTGAACCTATATATTTAGTAACAATTTGTTCTATTCTAACGCGGAGAGCTTTCGATAAGATTGAATCTGAAAGATTTAGATCTATAGTATCTAATTTAATCCTGAAAGTAATTAAACCTTTTGCATCTTTAATTTTCATTTTCCCTTACCCCTTTCAGCGACTATGTACGAGTATTCATAGAGCTTTGTCGGATGGTACATGCCTTTAGGGTATAAAGGTAAATTTTAATTTTCAAACCGATAAGTTACAGTAACTGGATTAATTTTATCACATAACTTGTCTTGCTTTTTAGTAGAGTACTTACATTCCATAAAACCAGCGATTAGACGGTCTAACTCCAAACTCAGTTTATAAACATCATCACGAGTTAAGTCGTTAGGATGCGATTGAATTAACGTATCCAATTTGCCGCGTAATTGCTCGATTTTACAGGTTAAAGTATATATCTGATCATCCATTTTCATTCTAGTCCTCCTTATATCTTTACCTGTAAACAATTACAAATACAATGAAGGTTTTAATAACTTGCTATATTATAACCATTAATTCATAGGGGTACAAACTTTATTTGGCTACCTACACATGATTAAAACGACTATTCTATAGATATTCACGCTCAATCGAACAAATTCTCTTACTTTCATCGTTTTAAAGTGTTTTAAATTTATATACTATTGCCATTTAAGTTTTCTCTCATTAACTATTGACACTTATAATAAGTTATGCTATTCTATTGAGAGAAAATAAAGTGGTAACGCCCTTTTAAGTTAGTCCTGTGAGGCTGACAAGGAGGCGTTTGAGGGACTCAGAGATAGGAGTCTATGAGGGACTTAAACCTTCCTGTTTGGCTAGCAGGGAGGTTTTTTTCATATTATTAGCATAGCATAGGGGAAACTTATAACTGTGACTCAGGTTTAAAGATGAAAAATTCTCAAAGGAGAGGATTTAATGAAAAGTAACCTTAAGGAAAAGACAGTTATAATGGACGCAGACGGGATGAGGCGAGCACTTTCTAGAATAGCTCATGAAATCATCGAGGAAAACCAAGGGATAGAAGATGTGGTTTTAGTAGGTATCCGCACCAGGGGCGCGCCATTAGCACAACGTTTAGCTGAGAACATTGAAAGGATAGAAGGGCGGAAGATACCTGTAGGAATCCTGGACATAACTCTTTATAGAGATGATTTAACGACTATAGCTAGACAGCCCCTTGTAGGTAAGACAGAGATACCCTTTGATGTAACTGGAACTAAACTTATACTAGTTGATGATGTGCTTTATACAGGGCGGACCATAAGAGCAGCATTGGACGGAGTAATAGATCTAGGTAGACCTAAACGAGTACAGCTAGCAGTATTAATAGATAGAGGACATAGAGAACTCCCAATAAGAGCTGATTATGTTGGCAAGAATGTGCCTACATCTCGTAAAGAGGTAATCGTGGTAGAATTGAAAGAAATAGATGGTGATGAAAGAGTAATAATTGCTGAGAAAGCCAATTAAATTAATGTGTTTCGGCAAGGGGGGGAGTAGAGATGCGATGGAAGAGAAAGGACCTCATGGGTCTTGAAGAATTAGAACCATGGGAAATAGAACTCGTTTTAGATACTGCTGAGGCTTGTAAAGGGATTTTCTCTCGTGATATAAAAAAGCTTCCTACCTTACGTGGGAAGACAATGGTCAATATATTTTATGAACCCAGCACACGAACGCGCACCTCTTTTGAAGTTGCTGGAAAATGGATGAGTGCTGATGTGATAAATGTATCTGTGAATACAAGTAGTGTTCGGAAGGGTGAGAGCCTGCGGGATACCTTAAAGACTATTCAAGCAGTAGGAGCTGATGTTGTCGCCATACGACATTCAGCAGCTGGTGTTCCTCATATGCTTGGAAAGATGCTTGATATATCAGTTATTAATGCAGGCGATGGAGCGCATGAACATCCTACTCAGGGACTCTTGGATCTCTTAACAATACGCGAAAAAAAGGGGAGCTTCGAGGGACTCAAGGTGGCCATTGTAGGAGATATTAGTCATAGTCGTGTTGCAAAATCTAACATCTGGGGACTTAAAAAATTAGGAGCAGAGGTTACAGTCATTGGACCTTCTACCTTAATCCCATTTGGTATAGAAGATATGGGTGTGAAAGTCTCTTACGACCTAGATGAAGTAATACATGAAGTAGATGTAGTTAATGTCCTTAGGCTTCAACTAGAACGACAGAGAAAAGGTCTCTTTCCCACAGTAAGAGAATATTCTAAGCTTTATGGGATAAACCGTGACAGATTGAAGCGAGCAAAAGAAGATCTTCTTATACTACATCCAGGGCCAGCCAATCTAGGAATTGAAATAACCCAAGATGCTTGTGATGACCCACGGGCAGCCATTACTGAACAAGTAACTAATGGAGTTGCAGTAAGAATGGCTGTCCTTTATTTAGTCCTTGGAGGTGTGAGCGATAATGAGCTTATTAATTAAAGGTGGACAAGTACTAGACCCTATTAATAAAAGAAATGGCATCTTTGATGTGCTGATAGCCGACGGAAAGATAAGAGAGATTGCTCCAGAGATCTCTAGGGAACTGGCATACGAGGTAATTGACGCAGACGGGAAGCTAGTAGTACCAGGCCTTGTAGATATGCATGTTCATCTCCGTGAACCTGGGAGAGAGGACGAGGAGACTATAGAAAGCGGAACGTTCAGCGCTGCAAAGGGAGGTTTTACTTCTGTAGCTTGTATGCCTAATACTGAACCACCTCTTGATAAAGGTCCACTTATAGAGTTTGTTAAGGAAAAGGCATTAAAAGTAGGAAGCGCAAATGTCTTTCCAATTGGATGCGTGACAAAAGGGCGAGACGGAGCGGAACTAGCTGAAATGGCCGAACTTTATAGTGCTGGTGCAGTGGCCTTCTCTGATGATGGGAATAGCATAATGAGGTCTGAAGTAATGAGGCGTGCTTTAGAGTATTCAAAGATCTTCAATGCACCTATAATAGTACATGAAGAAGACAAAGAACTTGCAGCAGATGGAAGCATGAATGAGGGGTACGTATCGACTAGGTTGGGATTAAAGGGTATCCCAAAGGCTGCTGAAGAGGTAATGGTGGCCAGAGATATAGTCTTAGCACAACTTACAGGAGGAAGGCTTCATATAGCACACGTCACTAGCGCAGGATCTGTAGATATGATAAGGGATGCAAAGAAGAAAGGAATTAAGGTAACCGCAGAGGTTACACCTCATCACCTTGTTCTTACCGATGAGGCAGTAGATGGCTTCGATACAAATACAAAGGTAAGTCCTCCTCTTAGAACTTCTAAGGATATAGAAGCATTGATAGAAGGTTTAAAGGATGGAACCATAGATACTATAGCAACTGATCATGCTCCACATACCAGGGAAGAGAAGGAAACGGAGTATGACATTGCTCCGCCAGGTATGATAGGTTTAGAAACAGCATTTCCGCTAGTAATGACTTATTTGGTAAGAAAGGGGCACCTAACGGTTGAGGAAGTTATCTCAAAGATGACAATAGAACCTGCACGAATCCTCAGGTTAGATAAGGGAACTTTGACCATTGGTGCAGATGCAGATATAGCTATAATTGACCCTGAGAAAGAGGTAACTTTAGATGTAAAGAACTTTGCCTCAAAGAGCAGGAATTCTCCTTTCCATGGATGGCGATTACAAGGAATTATATATATGACCATCCTTTCAGGGAGGGTGGTATACAGATCATAGAACGCGCCTTAAGAGGCGCTTTTTTTTAGAGCATAGACAAGGGGGTTGAAGAATGCCTGAAGCTGTACTTGTACTGGAAGATGGGACGTCTTTTTCAGGGGAATCTATAGGCATGACTGGTGAGACAACTGGTGAAGTTGTCTTCAATACAACAATGACAGGATATGAGGAAATATTAACAGATCCCTCTTATTATGGTCAGATAGTGACAATGACATATCCCCTCATTGGAAATTATGGAATTAATGATAAAAATCTCGGGTTGGATTTGGTTCAGGTTCATGGGTTTGTTGTAAACGAGCTTTGTATGGCTCCTAGCAATTGGAAAGCATTAAAGAACCTAAACACCTTTTTAAAGGAAAACGGCATAATAGGTATAAGTGGGATAGATACCAGGGCGCTCACACGAAAACTTAGGGATGCTGGAACTATGAAAGGAATTATATCTACTAAATCCGACGATATGAAGACTCTATTAGAGAAGGTAAAGGCTTCACCAGATATAAATGGAGAGGACCTAGTTAAGAAGGTTAGCATATCTTCTCCTATTAATATACCTGGGGATAATGAAAGGGTAGTAGTAATTGATTTAGGAAGCAAAGCTAATACCTTAGAATTACTTAAAGGCTATGGTTGCCATATTACCCTTCTCCCATGTGATACCAAGGCTAACGATATCTTGAGTATGAAACCAGATGGGGTTCTCTTCTCGAATGGCCCTGGAGATCCAAAGAGGCTCCCATATGTAGTTGAGACGGTAAAAGAACTAATAGGCAAGCTCCCAATATTCGGTATATGCTTAGGACATCAGGTTATAGGGCTTGCTCTTGGTGGAGATACATTCAAGATGAAGTTTGGACACAGGGGAGCAAATCATCCAGTACGGAATATGGAAACTGGTAAGGTCTATATCACCTCTCAGAATCATGGATATTCTGTAAAAGGTGATTCATTGGACTCCGATAAAGTTTTTATTTCGCATGTTAATGTAAATGACGGCACTATTGAAGGCCTTTGTTATCGGGAATATCCTATATTTTCTCTGCAATATTATCCAGAAGTCTCCCTTGAACTAGGTGATTCAGGGTATTTTTTTAAGAAGTTTATAATCTCTATGAGAGAGAACCAAAAGCAATTTAAGGTGGCAAAGGCACGAGATGGACGGAGTGAATGGAGGTAGGGTTATGCCTAAGAGGAAGGATATTAAGAGAGTAATGGTTATAGGATCTGGTCCTATAGTGATTGGTCAGGCTGCTGAATTTGATTATGCTGGGAGCCAAGCATGTCGTGCTTTAAAAGAAGAGGGTATCGAGGTAATACTCGTTAACAGTAATCCTGCTACTATAATGACTGATACTCATATAGCAGATAGGGTATATGTTGAACCTTTAACTGTGGAATTCGTAGAAAAGGTCATAGAAAAGGAAAAGCCTGATGGCTTCCTACCTACCCTTGGAGGGCAGGTAGGACTAAATTTAGCGGTGGAGCTAGCTAAAACAGATATATTTAAAGACAATAATATAGAACTTTTAGGAACTCCTCTTGAGACCATTGCTAAGGCTGAGGATAGAGAACTCTTTAAGAAGATGATGGAGGAGATAGGAGAGCCCGTTCCAGATAGTAAGATAATCTCCTCAATTGAAGAGGCCCTTGATTTTGCAGGTGAAGTAGGGTTCCCGTTAATAGTTCGTCCCGCCTATACTCTAGGAGGAACAGGCGGCGGTATAGCTGAAGATATGGATGAGCTAAAGATCATTGCAGGGAAAGGCTTAAAACACAGCCTCATACATCAGATTTTGGTAGAAAAGAGTGTAGCAGGATGGAAAGAGATAGAGTATGAGGTCATGCGCGATAGTAAGGATAATTGCATTACTATATGTAATATGGAGAATATAGATCCTGTAGGTATCCATACAGGTGACAGCATAGTAGTTGCTCCTAGTCAAACCCTTTCTAATGAAGAATATAAAATGCTCAAGTCTGCATCGTTTAAGATAATCAGAGCTTTAGGTATAGAAGGTGGATGTAATGTTCAGTTTGCCCTTGACCCTAATAGTATGCAATATTACGTGATAGAGGTAAATCCGCGAGTTAGCCGTTCAAGCGCGTTAGCATCAAAGGCTACTGGTTATCCTATAGCAAAGGTGGCGGCTAAGATAGCTATTGGACTTGGGTTGGATGAAATAAAGAATTCTGTAACAGGTAAGACATACGCTTGCTTTGAACCAGCCCTTGATTATATAGTAGTGAAAATACCTAGATGGCCCTTTGATAAGTTCACTACTGCTGATAGAAGACTTGGTACTCAGATGAAGGCTACAGGAGAAGTTATGGCTATAGGTAGAACTTTTGAATCTGCTTTTCTTAAGGCCCTTCGTTCTTTAGAAATAGGTATATATGGTCTAAAGTTTAAGGACCTAGAAGAATGGGACGATAAGAGGCTTAGGTGTGAGTTAAAAGAGCAAAATGATGAGAGAGCTTTTATAATAGCAGAAGCATTTCGAAGAGGTTTAGCATCACCTGATGAGGTCAGAGAAATAACAGGCATAGATATCTTTTTCCTTAATAAGTTAAAGGGTATAGTTCAATTAGAGAAAGAGTTAGCCTCTATGGGAAATGAGATTAATAGAGAGCTTTTCATTACCGCCAAGAAGATGGGGTTTTCTGATCATGACATTGCTAGTATCCTTCAAAGGGATGTAAATGAGATCAGTGAATATAGAAGGGCACAAGGTATCCTACCAGTCTATAAGATGGTGGATACATGTGCAGCAGAATTCCATGCAGTTACTCCATATTACTACTCTACCTATGATAAAGAGGATGAAGCTACTGTAAACTTAGATAGAAAGGTAATAGTAATAGGTTCAGGGCCAATCCGTATAGGACAGGGGATTGAATTTGATTATTGTAGCGTTCATTCTGCATGGGCTCTAAGGGAAGAAGGACTTAAGTCAATAATTGTTAATAATAATCCTGAAACTGTTAGTACTGACTTTGATACTTCAAACCGCCTTTACTTTGAACCCTTGACTGAGGAAGATGTAGTGAATATAATTGATAAAGAAAAACCAGAAGGTGTGGTCGTACAATTTGGTGGACAGACTGCCATTAATTTAGCAGAGCCTATAGAGAATTCAGGCGCTTCTATACTAGGGACTTCTGTTACAAATATAGATGCTGCAGAGGACAGGGATAAATTCGATAGACTTTTACAGAAACTCGAGATACCCAAACCCCCTGGTGGTACAGGAACATCTTTTGAAGAAGCTAAGTCCATTGCAGAAAGAATAGGATATCCAGTCCTTGTAAGACCCTCTTATGTGCTGGGTGGTCGTGCTATGGAAATAGTATATAATGAGGAAGAACTCCTAGAGTACATGAATACAGCAGTACTAGTATCCAGAAAACATCCGGTTTTAGTAGATAAGTACCTGGTGGGTAAGGAAGTTGAAGTGGATGCCATATCAGATGGTACTGATATTCTCATCCCAGGAATAATGGAGCATGTAGAGCGGGCAGGAGTCCATTCTGGGGATAGCATAGCAGTATATCCACACAGAAACCTCACTCATGAACAGGTGAAAGATATAGTAGAGAATACTATCAAAGTGGCTAGGGCATTGGAGATTAAGGGGCTCTTGAATATACAATATGTTATACATAAGGATAAGGTATATATTTTAGAGGTTAATCCTAGATCTAGTCGAACAGTACCCTTTATTAGCAAGGTAACCGGAGTGCCCATGGTTAAACTGGCTACAAAGATAATTCTCGGACATACACTTAAAGATATGAATTATAAACCAGGGCTTTGGCCACATTCAAATTACGTTGCA
Organism: Firmicutes bacterium UBA5435; assembly: GCA_002426645.1. Taxonomy (GTDB): domain Bacteria; phylum Bacillota; class UBA5435; order UBA5435; family UBA5435; genus UBA5435. The sequence goes on from DIRN01000118.1 coordinate 7,609, forward strand.
GTAAAGGTTCCTGTCTTCTCTTTTAGCAAGCTCCTTCAGGTGGATACCTCTTTAGGTCCTGAAATGAAGTCTACTGGAGAAGTCATGGGACTTGATATAGACTTCCCGCGCGCATTATATAAAGGGCTAGTAGCTGCTGGCCTTGAGGTGCCTGCAAAAGGGAGTATATTAATAACTGTTGCAGATAAAGATAAGACCGAGGTAGTTCCTCTTGTAAAAGAGCTTATGAATCTTGGATATGATATATTAGCAACTCGTGGCACTGCTGCGGCATTACAAGACGCGGGTTTACGCAACATAGAGGTAGTAAATAAGATGATGGAAGGGTCTCCTAATATTGAGGACCTTATAAGAAGTGATAAGATAAAGATGATCATAAATACTCTAACTCGCGGTAAGATGCCAGAGCGCGATGGATTTAAAATAAGAAGAGCAGCTGTAGAGTTTGGAATACCTTGTCTTACCTCGTTAGATACTGCTAATGCTATGGTAAGTGCTCTTAAATGGCGAGGGAAAGGTAAAGACTTTACTTTAATTGCTCTTCAAGATGTGGAACAGAACTATAATGGAGGAATGCTTTGATGAGCCAAAAGGTAATTGCTAGGGTCCTCTCAAATCATGAGGTGGCCCCAGAAACTTTCAAGATGTTCCTTGATGCCCCTTCTGTGGTAGAGAAAGCTGAGCCAGGACAGTTCGTACATATAAGGGTTTCTTCTGGGACATCATTAGATCCGTTTTTGAGACGTCCCTTAAGTATATTCTCATTAGATCTGGATGAAGGACGTCTAGGTCTGCTCTTTAGAGTAGTTGGGAAGGGAACTAGTATACTAGCTGATATGAAGGATGGAGATCACCTAGATATTATAGGACCACTGGGTCGAGGTTTTGAAATACGAGAGGATTCGAAGAAAATAGCTATTATAGGAGGAGGAATAGGGGTGGCTCCTCTTTTGGAACTCGCGCATAGAGCTACTAAAAAGGGAATAGAAGTTCATACCCTTATAGGAGCCCGTACTGGTAGTATGATCCTCTGTCCTGACGAATTCCGAACTTATAGCACAACTTTAGCGATAGCCACTGATGATGGAAGTGTAGGGAAGAAAGCCTTAGTAACTGATATTTTAAGTGGACTTTTAGAGAGAGAAAAGGTGGATGAGCTTTTTGCTTGTGGTCCTGTTTCAATGTTAAAGACAGTGGCAAAGTTGGCTCGAACTTCAGACTTACCTTGCCAGGTATCTTTAGAGGCTCGTATGGCTTGCGGAGTAGGGGCCTGTTTGGGATGTACCATTAAGACCCAACGTGATGGTAAATATCTTAAGGTGTGCACAGATGGACCAGTCTTCAAGGGCGAGGAGGTGGATTGGGATGAGTAAAGATGTTATGATGGAACTAGATATAGCTGGGATCGAGATTAAAAACCCTGTTATGGTGGCCTCTGGTACCTTTGGATTTGGAAAAGAATATGGAAGATTCTACGATATAAGTAGGTTAGGGGCTATTATGGTAAAAGGGTTAACCTTAAAGCCCAGGCTTGGTAATCCACCACCCAGGCTCATTGAAACCCCTGCTGGTCTATTAAATTCTATTGGCTTAGAGAATCCTGGAATACAGGGCTTTTTAACCTCTGAATTACCGTATTTACGGGAATTTGCTCTCCCAGTTATAGTTAACATCGCTGGTGATACTGTAAATGATTATGCTAAGATGGCCGACATCTTAGATGAAGTTAAGGGCATAGCAGGTATTGAAGTAAATATTTCTTGTCCTAATGTGAAGGCAGGAGGTATGGCTTTTGGAGCCGTCCCTGAACTCGCATATGATGTAGTAAATGGCGTTAGAAAAGCGACAGGACTTCCACTCATAGTTAAATTATCTCCTAATGTTACAGATATTAAGGAGATTGCATTGAAGGTTCAGGATGCTGGTGCAGATGCTATTTCACTAATAAACACACCTTTAGGAATGACCATAAATGTGGAAGAGCAACGCCCGGCCTTAGGCAATGTATTTGGTGGGCTCTCTGGACCCGCTATAAGGCCCATAGCCGTTCGTATGGTCTGGGAGGTAGTAGGTGTTGTGAAGCTTCCAGTTATAGGTATGGGTGGTATTGTAACTCCACATGATGCACTTGAGTTCATTATGGCAGGAGCAACTGCTATAGCAGTTGGTGCTGGCAACTTTTTAAATCCCATGGCTCCTCTTGAGATTATAGATGGTATCAGAGAGTATATGGAGAAAGAAAATATTTCAGATATAAATGAACTTATTGGAATTGCTCGGCGTTAAGAGAAAGTAAGGATATAGGAGGTTGATACAGTTTGACGAACGGAGCTGAACGAATTATAGTAGCCTTAGATTTTTCAACTGCTAAAGAAGGATTAGATATGGTAGATCTCCTCCAAGGCCGGGTGTCGTTCTTTAAGGTGGGGATGGAACTCTTTACTAGTACAGGTCCAGATATAATTAAAGCCCTTCACGGACGGGGTTGCAAGGTCTTTCTAGATTTAAAATTCCATGATATTCCTAATACCGTAAAGAGGACTTGTGATATAGTCTTGGAATTTGGTGTAGAGCTATTTAATCTTCACGCATCTGGAGGCTCAGAGATGATGGCACAAGCTTCACGTGCTCTGCGAGAGGGAGCAATAGCCCTTGGTAAGAGAGCGCCATCTTTACTTGCTGTCACTATTCTCACTAGTATAGATGACAAGATCTTAAATGAGGAGCTAGGTGTTGCACATTCAGTCAAGGAGCAAGTAGTACACTTTGCTAGAATGGCAAAAGAGGCTGGTGTCAATGGAGTAGTAGCGTCGCCATTAGAGATAAAAGCTATTCGCCAAGCATGCGGTGAAGACTTTTGTATAGTTACTCCAGGTGTTCGTCCAGCATGGGCAGTAAAAGGCGATCAACGTCGGGTTATGACCCCATCAGAGGCTATAAATCACGGAGCAGATTACATAGTGGTGGGAAGACCCATAACAGCTTCAAGTAATCCATTGGAGGCTGCTAAGCGAATTAGCGAGGAGATAGAAGAAGCCCTAGCCCAATAAACAGGAGGTTAAAAGAATGAATCAGGAAGAGATTTTACAGATAATGCGTATTACAGGTGTACTAAAAGAGGGACATTTTTTACTTACTTCAGGTAGACATAGTAGGGGATATATGCAATGTGCATCTGTGCTCCAATATCCTCAATATACAGCCAGGCTCTGTGAAGAGCTTGCATCTAGGTTTGCTGATGTCCAGATCGATACAGTTATAGGACCTGCCATGGGTGGGGTCATCCTTTCGTATGAGATGGGACGAGCCTTAAAGTGTAGAGCTATATTTGCAGAGAGAGTGGATGGTAAGATGTCTTTACGACGAGGGTTTACCATAGAACCAGGGGAAAAGGTCTTGATCGCAGAGGATGTAGTTACCACGGGAGGCTCTGTAAAGGAAGTCATTGAACTACTGAAAGAAGCAGAGGGTGACCTACAGGGCGTGGTTAGTCTGATACATCGGAGTGATAGTTGTTTGCATTTAGGGACTCGATTCGAGCCATTGCTCCGTATGAATATAGAGTCATATACACCAGAGGATTGTCCTTTATGTAAAGCAGGGATACCTATTAATAAACCTGGGAGTAGGGGACTTAAGAGCATATAGTTTTTTAGAGAGAGGGGTATGGGTTATGGCAAAGGCGGTTATAGGAATAGTTATGGGAAGCGATTCGGATCTTTCCGTTATGAAAGAAGCTGCAGAGATTTTAGAGGAGTTTCAGATACCCTATGAGATGACTATTATTTCAGCTCATAGAACGCCAGAGAGAGCAATAGAATATGCTAAGACTGCAGAGGATAGAGGGCTCAAGCTATTGATAGCTGGTGCAGGAGGCGCCGCGCATTTACCTGGTGTTTTGGCTGCTATGACTGTTATCCCAGTTATTGGCGTTCCTATTAAGACTTCAACATTGAATGGCGTGGATTCTCTTTATTCTATAGTTCAGATGCCTAAGGGTATTCCTGTTGCTACTGTAGCTATAAATGGAGCGAAGAATGGTGCTATCCTAGGAGCACAGATCTTAGGTGTGGGAGACCCTGAAATAAGGGAAAAGATGAGAGTTTTCAAGGAAAAGATAGGAAAAGAAGTAAGAAATAAAGGAGTTCGTCTGGAGAAAGAAGGATTTCGTGAATATATGTTGAATAATAATTAATGAAGGACAGTTAAAGGTATCGAATAAAAAACCTCGTCCCTAAAAACGAGGTTTTTTAGCAATGTAACGAGGTGTTTTTTGTAGATTCTTTCTTTGTGTTCCTTACAAAGCTACGGCTTTAGTTAAATTAATCTTTGAAAGGAGGAAGTCGCCGCTTCTCGAGATTGGTAAGGTTCGAGAATTATGGTGACAGAGGATTATGAAGAAGAGTTTCGGGTTTGGGATCGTAGGATGTGGTGCTATATCTAAGGCGCATATTGAATCTATTAAGCTTATACCTGAGGCAAGGTTAGTCGGTGTCGTGGATAAGTTTGTGGAGAAAGCAAAAGCTGTTGGAGAAGGTGAAGGCTGTGATTATTACTCTGATTATAACGACCTTTTAAAGAGACCTGATCTAGATATAGTTTGCGTATGTACACCTAGTGGACTTCATGCTGAACCTACAATAGCTTCTGCTAAAGCAGGGAAACACGTAATTGTTGAAAAACCACTTGAAATAACTTTAGAGAAGATCGATAGTATGATAAAAGCGTGTGAAGAAAATAATGTAAAACTCGCTACCATTTTTCCCAATCGGTTTAAGAAAGCCACTAATTATCTATGGAAGAAGGTGCAAGATGGACGCTTCGGAAAGTTGATTATGGGAGATGCGTACATCAAATGGTATAGAACTCCTGAATATTATTCTACTGCAAGTTGGCGAGGAACATGGACCATGGATGGCGGTGGGGCTTTAATGAATCAGTCTATACATACAATTGACCTCCTTCAATGGATGATGGGAAAGGTATCAAGTGTAGTTGCATATACAGATGCTCTTCTTCATGATATTGAGACTGAAGATACAGCTGTAGCCATCGTAAGGTTTGAAAATGGGGCTCTTGGAGTTATTGAAGGCGCTACATCTTTATATCCGGGTTTCCCTAATAGACTAGAGATCCATGGGAGTAAGGGTGCTGCTATTCTTGAGAATGAAAAATTCACCACATGGAATTTTATAGATTCTGATGAGCAAGAGGAAAACGAGATAAAAAGACTAAGTGAGGCTGCAAATAAATCAACGAGTTTTTCTGATCCTATGGCTTTTAACTTTGATCCGCATAGGCGTCAAATTGAAGATATGATAGCAGCTATTAAGGAAGATAGAGCACCTTTTATTGATGGTTATGAGGGCCGTAAGGCTGTAGAGATAATTGCATCTATATATAGATCTTCAAAGGAAGGTAGACCAGTGGACCTTTGAGATCGGTGTTATATCTACCCTTAAATCCCCCAGGAGGCTATAGAACTTCAATAATAAGAGGCTTGTTTAGTTGACTTCTGCTTCGCATAATGGTATAAAGTAAAGAGTAAACCTTTATTATCCTGGGGGGGATAAATTTATGAGAGAGCCTTTTCGGTACTTAGAAGCGGTAAAAGAAGCTCTTCAAAGAAGCTCAGTAAAGACTAAACTTTCTTTGATCTTAATATTTATTTCGATTATAGTACTTTATATAACTATGATTGGGTCTGCTGTTCTTTTATTCTTTCAAGGTTTCGATATACTCTTGAATTATGATACTATGTATGGGGGAGGTTTTTTCGGCATCTTTCGTATCCTTATGGCGCTTGTGATCATAAGGGGACTCATCGTTTGGAAGAAGCCTCATAAGGGTTATGAGATAACGAGTGAGGATGAGCCAGCGCTTTTTCTCTTAATTGAAGATGTGGCAAAGAGAGTTGGAACAGAGATGGCTGATGAAGTAAGGCTTTATCCCAATTCAGCGATAGGTGTTTATGAGACTTCTAATCTTCTGAGGATATTTTTCCCAGGCCATCGAATATTAATGCTTGGTATAGCTTCTATTCCAGCTCTTACTGTTAGTGAGTTTAAGGCCATCTTGGCACATGAATTTGCCCATTTCAGTAGGAGAGATACGTTTTACAATAGATTTATAGCAAGAGCTGGTTTTGCATTTTCTAATGTCCTTTCAGGTTTAAAGTTGAATATTTTATGGGTTATGAACCCTATTTATTGGTACCTCTCTTTTTTTTATTATATATTTTTATCTCTTGTAGGTAGTTTCTCTAGACAGCGTGAGTTTTCTGCAGATGCAATTGCAGCTCGTGTCTTTGGTTCTGAGTGCTTTAGTTCTGCGTTGAAGAATTATAGTATAGATAGTAGTGTCTTTGAAGGGATGTCTATGAAAGAAGCTGTTGTATATGCTAATGAGGGAAAGTATATTGAGAACATATATAATTATCATAGGAAGTATAAGGCTCAACTTCCCTCTCATGTCATTGAGAGCATGGAGAAGAACGTAAGTACAATTTCAGAGACACCTTTTCAAACTCATCCACCCTTGCAACAAAGAATTGAAAATGTGAAAAAGTTAGGATATGAGACAGATGAGGATGGTCATCAAAGTTCTGCAAGTCTGCTATTTAAAGATAGCGTTCAAATAGAGAAGGTGCTAACATCATTTCTGTATTCAATGGTATTGCCAAGGGCATTAGAAGGCGTTCCAGTAAAAGCAGATGAGTATCAATTTGGGTTTGATAAAAAGAGATTACATAAGTATGCTGATGAGTTTATAGAGCGGCTTGAGGTTATTATACAATTCCGCTTAGATTATTCTCAGGATTCTTTGAAAGTTGTAGATGAGTTAATAAGGCGAGGTACACTTGTAGTTTTAGGGGTAGACATTAGGTATCTTACATATCTAATTGGTTCTTATTTGGCTGTAGTTATACAGAATGAGCTTGGAGGGGAATGGAATCCTTACGGGAAAGAAGGCCCTATTTTAGAGAATATAGGTGGGTTAAACGACTTTGACTTTAATCCGTTTTGTACAGCAGATGCTAGCCTTCGTACTCAGGGTGGAGCTAGCTTACATGACCTTTATAGAGCTCTTAAGAGCCGTTTGCTTTCTGGGGCTTTTTAGAAGATAGTTGTTAATCTTATTTCAATAAAGAGGAGAAGATTATATGTGTCACGTAAAACAGATGTTCAACCTATAGGAGCAAGTCTTTATGTTATTCCAGTAGAAACGCGGGTACCGCTTAAATTTGGAACAGAGACTTTAACTCATATTAATTGCGCGCGAGTTTGTCTTACTGTTCGTGATATAAATGGGAAGACTGCTGAGGGTTGGGGTGAAACCCCGCTTAGTGTGCAATGGGTATGGCCAAGTGAACTTTCTTATGAGGAGCGGTATTCAGCTATGGAAGAGTTTTGCCATATGCTCACTTGTGCCTGGACAGAGTATGATAAGAACGGTCACCCAATAGAAATAGGACATTCCTTCATTGAAGAGGTATTACCGGGTTTGCTTGAAGAATTGAATTCAAAACGAGGGAAGGGTGTTGAACCAATGCCTTGGTTGGCAGCATTGGTATGTTGTTCAGCTTTTGATATAGCCCTACATGATGCATATGGAAATCTGCACGGACGTTATGTATATGAGACATATATATCTGACTTTATGAACTTTGATCTCTCTTATTACCTTACCCCAGCTGAAGAGAGTAAAGTTTCTTTTGAAGGTAAATATCCTATAGATTTTTTGAATATGTCACGTCCTCAGAAATTAGCAGCTTGGCATTTAGTTGGAGGTAAGGATCTTTTAGAGTCATCGGAACTTACAGGAACTGAGCCAGATGACGGTTATCCTGTTCTACTTCTAGATTGGATTGAGCGTGATGGGTTAACGTGTCTTAAGATAAAGTTACGTGGCAATGATAAAGAGTGGGATTACGACAGGATCGTAAAGGTAGGGAAGATAGCTATAGAGCACGGAGCTTCATGGTTAACCTGCGACTTCAATTGCACTGTTACTGATCCAGCGTATGTTACAGAGATCTTAGATCGTTTGGTCATAGAAGAGCCACGGATTTATGGAATGATCCTCTATGTTGAACAGCCCTTCCCGTATGATCTGGAAGAGAATCAGATTGATGCACATAGTGTTTCAGCCCGTAAGCCTCTTTTTATGGATGAAAGCGCACATGATTGGCATTTGATCAAGTTAGGTCAGGTCGTAAGCTTGGGTGGACAGGAGTAGCCTTAAAGACATGTAAGACTCAGACAGGGGCCTTGCTTAGCCTATGTTGGGCTAAGGCTCATGGTATGACCGTTTATGGTACAAGACTTGGCTGATCCTATGTTAGCTCAGATCCCCCATGTCTTGTTAGCAGCATATGCAGAAACTATAATGGGTGTTGAGACTAATGCAATGCAGTTTTATCCGGAAGCTTCTGCGCCTGAGGCAAGTATACATTCTGGTCTTTATAGACGTGTAAACGGAGAGGTTGATCTTACTAGTTTGGTAGGTACAGGGTTCTCGTATCGTATTAACGAGATAACACGGGAACTTCCAAAACCATCATGTCAGAGTAGCAAATAAGATAGACGCAGCGGCTTTAAGCCTCTGCTTTTTTTCTATAACGAGTTGACAAAGGGGCGATTTTGTATTACTATATTAGAATATAGTAATATAGTTCTTAGAAGATGTTTTGTGCTATTTATAGAAGGACGGTGATTGCTAGGATGGCAGATATATATGAAATGCGTGCGGCAGTGGCTAAAGCATTAGCACATCCTATTCGTTTGCAGATAATTGAATTATTGCTTGATAAGACTGAATTATGTGTCTGTGAGATAGTTAAAGATATAGGTGAAAGCCAATCAACAATATCTAAACATCTTAGGATTCTAAAAAGTGCTGGGCTGGTAGATAACCGTAAGGATGGACTTATGGTCTTCTATAGATTGCGTGTACCCTGCATTTTAAAGTTCTTTGAGTGTCTAGATAGGGTCTTGATAAATGATATTGAGGCTAAAAAAGCGGAGTTTTCTATTAGAGAGGACGATTAGTCATGGAATTCAAAAAGTTTATTTTAATTCTTCTTATATTTTTAGGGGCATACTTTATCCCATTTAGTGATCCACGCGTAGAAGGCTCTATACTAGAAGCGTTTCATATGTTGCAGGAGTATGCTCGAGAACATGTTTTATTTTGTTTGGTTCCTGCGTTTTTTATAGCTGGAGCCATAGGTAATTTCATATCTCAAAACTCTGTTATTAAATACTTTGGTAGTGGAGCAAAGAGATGGCTTTCTTATATGATAGCATCAGGCTCAGGTACTGTTTTGGCTGTTTGTTCGTGTACAGTACTTCCGCTCTTTGCGGGTATATATAAGCGAGGGGCTGGGATCGGTCCTGCCGTTACTTTCTTGTACTCCGGACCAGCTATAAATATTTTAGCGATAATTCTTACAGCTAGAATTTTAGGTTGGCAATTGGGAGTAGCGAGGGCTCTAGGAGCTATTTTCTTCTCACTTATCATAGGATTGATAATGTCAGCACTCTACAGCAAGGAGGATGAAGAGCGGACCAGGAAGTCTATGAATTTAATTGAAGAAGAAGAACGGAGAACTCCAATTCAGAATAGTATATATTTTCTCACTTTAGTCTTAATATTAATATTTGCAGCATGGGGAAGACCGTCTGAACCAGTTGGTCTATGGAATACGATCTATGGTATGAAGTGGTATATTACCATTGCTTTGCTTATGTTTTTAGGCTATATCTTGGTTAGGTGGTTTGACTCTGAAGAGCGTTTATCTTGGACGAGTGCAACTTGGGATTTTGCAAAACAGATTCTACCTCTTCTTTTTATAGGAGTTCTAATCTCAGGTGCGCTTATGGGACGACCAGGAATTGATGCAGGACTTATTCCGTCTCAATATATTTCATCTGCAGTTGGGGGTAATTCTCTGCTTTCAAATTTTATTGCATCTATAGTCGGTACTTTTATGTACTTTGCGACACTTACTGAAGTTCCTATTCTTCAAGGGCTTATAGGTTCAGGTATGGGTCAAGGCCCGGCTTTGGCGTTGCTCTTAGCAGGACCTGCTTTGAGTTTGCCAAGTATACTTGTGATTCGCAGTGTTTTGGGTACACGAAAGACATTAACCTTTGTTTTCTTGGTTATTGTAATGGCTACAATAGCGGGTATGCTCTACGGGTATATTGTAGCGTAGGAAATCTAAAATAATAAGGAGAGATTTATTATGGAGATAAAGGTTTTAGGAACAGGTTGTGCAAAGTGTAAGGCTTTAGAAGAAAGGACCCGTGAAGCGGTTAATAGTTTGGGAGTTAATGCAGAGATAATTAAGGTAACTGATGTTAGTGATATAATGGAATATGATGTTATGATTACACCTGCGTTGGTTGTCAATGAGAATGTAAAGTCTTTTAGTCGAGTACCTAGTGTAGAGGAAATTAAAGCTTGGCTTCAGAAGATGTGTTGACTAAATTAATGATATCATACACTAAAGGCATCCATACCTTTTCTAAAGTTATGGATGCCTTCTTTTTATATAAAATTAATCTGCTCTCAAGAGTAACATTTATCTATGGCATACCATATTTTGATAGTGTAGACGGCTAGTATAGCCTGTCGTTTATCGTCAGCTTCGAAACCACCTCCAAACCTCAATAGATAAAAAGGACCGATATAGAAGTGGTTCTTTAGGTTTCGAAGAAACACAGAATAGGGAAGGCCACATCTGCAGGCGTGGTCTTCCTTAATAGGGGAGGAGGGTGATACTCTGTGAGAGATAAATTTAATCGAGGCGGTGTTCCTAATTTTCAAAAGGAGAAGGGTGCTGTTACACAGGAAAGCTTAGATGATCGTAGAACTCTTAGGACTTCACAGAAACCGAATAGACCAAACCCAACAGTGGCAACTATAGATGATTTCGTCACTAAAGCTACATGTACTCTTACATATTTAGCTGATACTCTTGAAAAGGGGCATGAACTAAATTATGCCATGGATAGGATCGCATCCCTTACAGTAGATGTCTTTTCAAGCAATCCTGTTGTAAAGACAGTAGTTACTGTAACCAAGAAGGTTACGGAGATGGTTATAGCTGAGATGAAAAAAGCAGGCTATTCTGAACGGGGAGATCTTAAAGAATCGGCTTCTACAGGTGTACTAAATGATAGTTTCATTAAGTCCACAGTTACATCAGTGCTTGAATCACCAGGAGTTCAAGACATTTTAAAGGATGTCCTTTTAAATATTAGCAAGGATACAGATGCTCTTCATAATCATGAAGATGAAGTAGAAAAAAATAAAATGGAGGATTCTTATTCTGGAAAGAGGTGGAGAAGGATATACACATAAAACCTTCTCCCTAGAAGGTCGCCTATATGAGGTCGGCCTTCTCTCCATTTTTTCTATGAATTTTGTTATATATGTCTATAATCGATTCTTTTTTCATAGTCTCTTTTATAGAAGACTTTAAGTGACGTTGTATAACTGAATTTTCTTAAAGGGATTTCATTATTATGTAAGGAGGCTGATACGGATGGGAGGTTACCCTTTTAGACCGGATTTTAGAATGAGGAGAGATTTAGTAAGTACTCAGACCCAGGCTCAGGAAGAACATGGCTTGGAAAAAAACTCGGATGGAGAAGATATGCTTGTTAATAATGGAGTAGATGCCTCTGACTCTAGTAATCCAAATATTCAACGTTTGGACAGTTTCCTCAATAATAGCATTGAGGTTTTAAATTATGTAGCTGATACAATGGAGAAAGGAGATGAACTAAATAAATCTTTAGAAAGAGCCATCACTGCTTTGGTGACGTTAATCCTTGACAACCCAATTGTAAAGGCTCTTATTGAATTATTGAAGGAGTTTATTGCTAAGAAAACAGTTGAGATGATTAATAAATCTAGTGATAGTAATGATTCGTTCAAGGAATTACTAAGCGCTGTAATTGAAAGTCCGGCTGTTAAGGAGCTGATCGTTGAGGTTATAGGGAAGACCATGGGTGAATCTAATAATCAGGAGACATCTAATTAGAGACACAGATTCTATAAAATCAATAGCTTGAACGGAAGTTTAAACCTGGTCAAGCAGGCATTTTTATCTACATTTGCCTAGTAGTCAAAGATAGTATAATAGGAGAGGGGTAACGCCAAGACGCATTGTTCTAGCGCTACCCCCTGTTATTTAGGTTCAAGTTGCGAATCCCTTCTTATAGTATTCGTGAGCAAGTTCTTGTTGACCACTTGTCATTTTCTAAAAGACTCACTCATAAGGAGGTAATGCTTAAAACCCTGAAACCGATTGATATAGCTTTATAAATAAAGAGCTTACAGAGTATTTTTCAGATATGCTTTTCAAGGTAGATATAAATAAAAATGAAGGTTACCTTTATTTCCTATTTGAGCATAAAAGCTATCCAAGTAAAAGTATATCCCAAACTATGAATACTTACTCTATGATATATCAAGATATACTGACGAAGAAATAAGAGGAGAAGCTATAAATAGAATAGCAATTACAATACTTAGGGATGTGCAGACGAAAGATATTAATGGAATAATTAATAAGACTGAAAATACTTATACTGAAGGGAGTGAGGCTATAATGACTTTAGCTGAAAAATTTAGAGAAGAAGGAATCATGGAGTATATACGTTAATAAATTTTAGATAATGCAACGGTATTTTGGAATGGATGCATAATGTAGTATGATAAACTTGAGGGTCAATATATGCCAAAATTCTTGTATATTTCGGTCATGCATTTGACCGTTTCGCGTTGTCCATACATTTGAGCCTCAAGTTCCTTAAATTCTTCACTTTGCTCAAATAATGACCATAACTTGACTTGGTTCCCTTTCTGTCATATGCAACATGGGATTGCCATCATCTAAATAGCTGTTACAAGCATTCAATTCATTTATAGAGAAGAATAACCTATCTAATACGACTATCATTATGCGAGATGAATGGCTTGCTCTACATGGGAAAGTTCAGCTAATTTTGACTCTTGAGTAAAATAGTAATTAGGGAAAACGCGGGGAGATTCTATCTCCGAGTTTTCCCTATTATTAAATATCGTATTGATACACACCTTACAGCGTTGGATGCTTCCTACTGCAAAAGCAGGTGGTTTTCTAATTCTATTTTTCAAAATGGTTTCTATAGCAAGTTCTCGTTTTCCATCCATAAAACCGCTCGTTGCATAGATTCCTCTGGTGTATATTTGGGGCTATAGCCCAAGGTCTCTTTGAGCCTTGAGATGTCTGGCAGCATATGAGCCCTGAAATGATAGTTTCCACCGAGATTAGGGAGGATTTTGGTATAACACTCAGCGGGATCTACAAACTCTACTGCTGAAAGGGCATAGTTAGGGCCTACATTAAAGATCTTACCAGCTACTTTTTGAGGCTGGTCTACAGCTCTCCAAAAGGCCCGAGCAACATTTTCAGCAGCTACTTTGATAAGCTCTTGAATCTCCTTATATCGTCGAGCGTAGCCAAGAAACTGGCAAGGTCCTTGGGTTATCTCTGGAGTAGGGATTTGTTTAGGTACCCCTAGCATCCACAGGGAACCACAAGCGATTAGCTGTTTGCAGCTACCCTTTCCTGCTTTATATGTAGATAGCAGATCTACTCCTAATATATCAATAATTATCTCAGCTTCTACCTCCATGATAAAGTTTTGCCATGTGTCATCATCTCGCAAATAGGAACATCTTTGATGTTCAACATGAGTCCACTCTTGGGGAAGGGGTTTGCGACCGGATGAAACTACAACCACCTTATGTCCGTCTTGTACTAACATAGGAACGAGGAACTTTGCAATATGGCCTGTGCCACCAATGATACATATCTTCAAAAGAATAACCTTCTTTAGATCTTGAACGTCTGAATATAAAAGGAACGCCTTTACGTTTTGTAGTATATTAGTGGCATGCTTTCATGGGTGGTGTTAGAGAGGATGGGGGCTGGGTACCCCCCTCATACCAGGTCACTTTCTTTTTTCTTCCATTAGGGATTGAGCCATTGATTTCATTAATTTATCAATGGCTTCTCTCTGTTCTGGCGTTAGTGAATTTCTCATCCCCTCAAATACAGAGAGTATTAAAGAAGGATCCATTGAGGAAAACATCTTCATTATATTGTCAATTTCCTTTGAATTAAAAAGGTCCTTAAATTTATCTACATCGGTCATCTCTTCAAGACCTCCTTTTTAGAAGATACTATAATTCTATTCTGAAGAGAAGAGATTTGTGTATCCTTCTATAAAACATTTCCAGAAAAGGATTAGTGAAATTAGAGTTAATTTATGATATGATCTGAAGTGAACATTTTATGTGTCTTAAGTGTAATATATATGAACCCCAAAAAAGTGCACTGAAAGGGGGACCTGCAGAGTGACGGATGAAAAAAAGATCATACAAAAGTGTCAACAAAAAGATATGCGTGCTTTTGGTGAACTCTATGAGAGATATAAAGCGGAGGCATATAAGGCTGCATACCTCATTACAGGCTCTACAGCAGATGCAGAAGATGTCACCCAGGATGTATTCGTTAAATTATTCCGGTCAATAGACCGTTTTGATTTGGAAAGGCCTTTCCGTCCTTGTTGGCGGTCTCTCTATTTG
>DIRN01000117.1 GCA_002426645.1 Firmicutes bacterium UBA5435
TATGAGGTGTTACAAAAGCGGGGTCCTTAACTCAAATTTATTGTTTGAGAAGATTGTGATCAAACATAATATGAATTCGCCTTTCTGAGGGTAAAATAAGGTATTGACATTCTATAAAAGGATGTTATAATTAACATGGTGTCTGCTTAACAACCTTTCTAAGTATTGCCTCTGAAGTTAACCTATCACGGGTTTTCAAAATTCCACAACGATTATCTAAAAACTAAATATCGTTCTAGGGATAAAAAGTAGCGGAGATTGAGATGACTAAGCTCCTGTGGGCGAAGACTTTTTGTACTAGCCTTAAGAGCTAATTAAGAGTGCTCAGATAGGAATAGATAATATTAACCTTAGGCAATATTAAAAGGTCTAAGCATAAAGATATAATTTGCATGGCTTCTATTAGCTTATCTGTTAAAGGTGAGCTATGCATGTAGGCCTTTGAAACCTTTAAATATACGAGTCGTTATTGGGGAGAGGGGTAAAGTGACAGTAATCTGTGTGCCTTATCTTATTGGTTTGATCTTTGTCATGTATGTATTGGCCATTGTTATACCAATCTTCTTAAGGAAGCATGAGCGCATTTTCCACCGTACTTCAATGGTGCTCTCAGCCTTAGGTTCACTTCTTGGAATAATTTTATCTGTATTTGTTCTAAAGAACTCTCACGCTTTACAAGCCACATTCGATACCTCGCTTTATTTTATATCATTGAATTTCAAATTGGATTCCCTATCCGCATTTTATATCTTGGCTATTTCACTTATCTCATTTGCAGTTAGTATTTATTCTATAGGTTACATGAAAGAATACTACGGAAGAAAAAGCATAAAAAACTTCTGCGTTTTATATAACTTTTTTATAGCAACTATGATAAGTGTAGTTTTAGCTGATGATGTATTTAGTTTCTTAGTATTCTGGGAGCTAATGTCCATAGCATCATATTTCTTAGTTATTTACGATGATCACGTTCAAGAGAATATAAAATCTGGTTTTATATATTTTGTTATGACTCATGTAGGAACAGCTCTGATAGTCATATCATTTAGACTATTATATAAAGCTAGTGGGAGTTATTCTTTTGAAAGCTTTTCCGGAATAACTTTAGATAATCAAATTAAGAATTTTGTATTCGCTACATCCCTTATAGGGTTTGGTATCAAAGCAGGTATGATGCCATTACACATTTGGTCACCTAGGGCCTATCCTGCGGCACCTAGTAATATCTCTGCTTTGATGTCAGGATTCATGTCTAAGTTAGGGTTATACGGGATAATAAGGTTTGTATTTGATTTTCTAGGTGCGGGAAATTACTGGTGGGGAATTATAATTCTCGTCATGGGCACCACTACAGCCTTTTTAGGTGTACTCCGAGCTTATATGGAGAACGATATTAAGAGGCTTATAGCTTTCTCTAGCATAGAAAATATCGGGATAATACTAATGGGAATAGGTCTTTCGGCTTTAGGGTTATATTTCGGGAACGCTCATTTAGCCAATTTAGCTATAACCGCAGCCCTATTCCATATATTAAACCATGCTCTATTTAAATCCTTGCTCTTTATGGGCGCGGGAGTCGTAGTACAATCCTGTCATACTAGGGATATGGAGAAGTATGGGGGGCTCATTAAAAACATGCCTTTCACCGCTCTTCTCTTTTTGATTGGCTCCATATCTATTTCAGCCCTTCCCCCATTCAATGGTTTCGCAAGTGAATGGTTATTATATCAATCGTTTTTTGGTGGGTTAGGACTAAATAGTAACGGTGGGAGGATCGTCCTCTTAATTTGCGTTGCTGCTTTAGGAATGACCAGCGCTTTAGCTCTTGGCTGCTTTGTAAAAGCCTTTGGAATGAGTTTTCTAGCCAAACCTAGAAGTGGATATAGCGAGAACGCAAAGGAAGGAAGTCCTATTATGCTAATACCCATGGGGATATTAGCTGCGATATGTATGTTATTTGGACTTTTCCCTGTAGGACCTTTATCTTTAATAAGTCCAGCAAGTGCTCGACTTGTAGATGGTCAAGGGATTAAAATAGAAAATGCGGTTTCTCCTTTGAATATTGAGACTGTTTCAATTTCACCTGGGGCTGTAGGTGCTATGGTTATTATAGTCATAGCCCTTACGTTAGGGTTTATCTCATTACTCTCAAATAAGAAGAAAAGGTTATATAATACATGGGATTGCGGTTTTGAGTACCTGAATGAAAGAATGGAGTATACGGCCACAGGTTTTTCAGAGTCCCTAAGATATGTATTTTCTTTCTTATTAGATCCTAAACGAGAAGTTGTAAAGTCAGGTAGTGGCGATTATTTCGTAAATACGATACAACACAGAGTACATATTCGTAGGACCTTTGAGAATTTAATATATAAACCCTTGCGTGATATTATAATTCATCTTGCTGTGAAGTTAGAGCATATTCAAAAGGGAAGCGTAAACGTTTATCTTGTTTACATCTTCATTATTGTAATTGGTTTACTTATATATATAAGGTAGGGGAAATATATGTCAGTTCTCTATTTTGTGATACAGTTAATAATAGCAATAGGTATTGCTCCATTTTTAACAGGCATAATAAAGAAGTTAAAGGCTTTATCTCAACATAGAATAGGGATACCTTTATTACAGCCTTATTATGACTTAGCAAAGCTATTTAAAAAGGACGTGGTGCGCTCTAAGACTGCTTCTTGGATATATACCATAGCCCCATATATATACTTTTCCACCACTGCGGTAGCTTGTTTATTTATTCCTTTCTTTACTTTACCCGGGTGGTCTTTTAAACTAGGCGATGCGCTTTTAATGGCATATTTGTTAGCATTAGGGAGATTCTTTATTACTCTCGCTGCCCTTGATACTGGTAGTACATTTGGAGGCATGGGGAGTAGTAGAGAGGTTATGGTATCTGTTCTAATGGAACCCGCGTTAATTCTATCTATATTTGCTTTAGGTTCTATCGCAGGTTCAACGGGTTTTGATAGTATACTCAATAACTTTGTTGCAAATAAAGGGATGATTTTAGAACCCATATACATCTTCACCTTCATCGCTTTATTTATAATACTCCTCGCTGAGACCTGTAGAATGCCTATAGATGATCCATCTACACACCTTGAATTAACCATGATACATGAGGCTATGATCTTAGAATACTCTGGAAGGGATTTAGCCCTCATTGAATGGGCATCTTCAATAAAGCAGTTCTTGTTTATAAGCATTTTAGTTAGAGTATTTCTACCTTTTGTAGTTTATACAGAATTCGGTGTGCTATCAATCTTCTTATCTATATGTGTCTTCTTACTTTTAACAGTATTGGTATCATTAATAGTTGGCTTTGTTGAGATAAACTTAGCAAAGCTCAGACTCTTTAAGATATCACGCTTAAGTATTCTGGCATTTACAATGTCAATGATGGCAGCTTTAACCTATTTTGTTTCTTGGAGATGAGATTATGTGGACCATAGACTTCTTAGTTGATAAGATAATTAGTTCTTTTACTATATTAACTATAATGACATCTCTGATGATAATCGGAGGTAACAGTATAAGAAAGTATATAAAGTATTATTCATATCAAGGTATAATGCTAGCAGTAGTAGGTTTGGGAATAGCTATTATCGCGAAAAAGCCAGATCTCTTTTTAATAGCTATCCTGGTTCTCTTTGTAAATGGGTCTTTTTTACCTGGACTCTTATATAGATGCTTAAATGGCATTGGAGATGTAAGAGAAGAAGAATCCTATATTAAGATTCCAGTCTTAATAATAATAGGCGTTGCCTTTGTTATCTTAACATATTATATCGCTTACCCAATGCTTGCAGGAGATGTACCAAGGCTCTCATTAGCCATATGTAATTCAATCTCCGTAGTTTTAATAGGAAGCTTTATTATAGCTATAAAGAAGAAGGCTATAAGTCAAATAATCGGTTTCCTTATTATGAGAAACGGGGTGCTTTTAACAAGTATCTTGCTCACTTCTGGAATGCCGTTAGCCATAGAGGTGGGAATTATTATAGAGCTAGTACTTACAACATTTATAATGAGCATATTTACACATAGGATAGATAGTTTCTTTAACAATACAGATGTAAGTAGGCTTACAAAGTTGAGGGGTTGATAGGATGTTATTAGCAGGCTTGTTAGGGACTTCGCTAATAGGTGGATTAGTGGTCTTTATGTTAAAGGATAGAAAGACCATTGGATATATAAGTGCCCTTTCCTCAGTTATTACTCTTATATTTTCGCTACTTATTGTGTATAGCGTAGTGAGTAATGGATCCATAGGTCAAGGGTTGCTATACATTGATGGTCTTAGCATATACATCATTTTAATTACTTCGTTTATGTTCCTTTCCACTACAGTATATTCCTTATTCTATATTGATACGGCCTTTAATAAAGGGCTAATAGACTTAAATAGATTTAAGCTCTATTATGGTCTGCTTCAGATATTTATATTCACCCTGATCTTTACATGTTCATCTGAAAACCTAGGGATGATATGGATAGGACTTGGGTCTACCACTTTGGCCTCTGCAGCACTAGTAGGATTATATAAGAACGAGAGAGCTATGGAGGCAGCGTGGAAATATACTATGATTTGCTCTGTTGGGATGGCTTTTGCTTTACTAGGAATAGCCATCATATATTCTTCTTCAGTTTCTGTTTTTGGAGAAGGTTTAAATGGATTAAATTGGACCTTCTTAATTGAGCACGGAAAGGACTTGAATCCTCAGGTGATTAAGTATGCTTTTATCCTCGTGCTATTGGGTTATGGGGCTAAGGCGGGATTAGTCCCTATGCATACTTGGGTTCCAGATGTCCATAGTCATGCTCCTGCTCCTATAAATGCTTTGTTATCCACAGCTCTGTTGAATACAGCTGTATACGGTATAATCAGGATTTATTCCTTTGCGAGAGTATCTGTTGGTGGGGCTTTTGCTGGGGAGCTTTTGATAATTTTCGGACTTTTATCTATAGGCATAGGAGCATTATTCTTGCTTACACAGAAAGAATACAGGAATATACTTGCTTATAGTAGTATAGAACATATGGGAATAATCGCTTTAGGTTTAGGTGTAGGATCATCTTTGACTATAGTAGGTTCTATATTACATATCTTCTTTCATAGTTTAGGGAAATCCCTTTTATTCTTTACTAGCGGGAATGTTTACCTTAGATACGGTGAAGAAGGTACTGAGCGGGTCAGTGGGTTATTTGCTGTAGCACCCATAACTGCTTGGGGGACATTAATTGGTTTTCTAAGCATTGTGGGTTTTCCAGGTGCAAGTACCTTTTTGAGTGAATTTTATATATGTTCTGGGGCTTTTAAATCGTCACATATGATTGTCCCTATAATAATGCTAGGCTTTTTGAGTATTGCTTTTGCAGGTTTAATTCGTTCTATAATCCCCACATTATTAGGGGCTCCTCCCTCTGATGTAAAGGTAGGAGAAGTATCAACCAAGAGCACTTGCGTTTTAGTACCTCTAATAATACTTGTGGTGTTATTATGTTTTTATATGCCTAAACCAATGAAAGTTTTACTTGATATAGTTATTGAAATAGTTAAATGCACTTAAAGGAGGGAAGGACGTTTTCTTCTGCGTCCGACTTAGATGAAGATTTTACAGGATGCCTTAGATGTGGATTTTAATGATAATTATAGGATTACAAAGATTAAAGAGAATAGATTCCTTATAAATATAGATAAAGAGAGCGTAGTAAAGGCCTATACACTCCTTAAAGGGCTGGGCTATAGATTAATAAGTATGGTTGGGATGGATAGAGAAGAGAGTATCTTTTATATTTTCTCTTGCGAAAAAAAAGTGGTATTCGTTAAAGCACTGGGGAATGAATTCCCCTCAATCGCTGAGCATATACCCATAGCTAACTTTTATGAAAGAGAAATATGTGAGATGTTTGGGTATGAGTTTATAGGTTCACCTGATAGTAGAAGATGGCTCCTTCATAATAATTGGCCTAAAGGATTATACCCTTTGAAGAAAGATTTTCCTAGAAGCTCAAAGGTCCCTTTTGCAAAGGAAGAATATAATTTTTTAAAGGTAGAAGGGGAGGGCGTCTTTGAGATTCCAGTTGGCCCTGTTCACGCTGGTATAATCGAGCCAGGACATTTCAGGTTTAGTGTAGCAGGGGAATATATTATAAATCTTGAAGCTAGATTGGGTTATGTGCATAAAGGACTAGAAAAACTAGCAGAGGGAATGACAATAGATCATTGTAATATCCTTGCAGAGAGAATATCTGGTGATGAGTCCTTCACTAATTCTTTAGGGTTCTCTTTAGCTGTTGAAGAGATTTGCGGTGTGGAAGTGCCTAAAAGGGCACAACAAACTAGGATAATATGTGCTGAACTTGAGAGAATATTTTGTCATGCTGGAGATATAGCTGGTTTATGTACAGATGTAGGCTTTGGTTTTGGTACAGCTCAGATGCAGCTTTCTAGAGTTTGGACTCAACAATTGATGGAAGACATTAGTGGTAATAGGTATCTAAGGACTATAAATAAACCAGGTGGCTTGAGACGAGAAGTCCTCCGGGGAAATGAAGAATTAATCATGGAACAGCTAGATGTCATAGAAAAGGAATTCAGAGATACTTGCGATATCTTATTAAATAAATCTGGGTTTGTTGATAGATTCGTTGGTATTGGCATTTTAAAAAACCAAGATGCAGAGGCAATGAATGCTGTAGGACCTGCTGGCAGGGGTTCAGGAAGAAAACTTGATGTAAGGAAGGACATGGGATATAGTGGTTACAATAACCTTGAAATATCAATATTTACTCTGGAGAAAGGTGATATATATTCCAGAATGGTAGTTAAGATGAAGGAAGTTGGGGAATCTATATCACTAATTAGAGAGGTTCTTCAGGATTTACAGGGAGGCGAGATAGCAGGCGACCTGCCTGAAGCTGAAATAGGTAGCTTTGGGATTGGGATTACAGAAGCGCCTAGAGGAGAAAATCTTCATTTCGTTATGATAGGAGAAGGAAACATCATTGAAAGATATAAGGTGAGGACATCTTCTTTCTGTAATTGGCCTGCTTTATGCCTAGCGGTTAATGGTAATATTGTACCAGATTTTCCACTTATAAATAAGAGTTTTAATCTATCTTATGCGGGCAATGATCTGTAAGGGGTGGAACCATGTTAAATATAATAAAGAAATGTTTACAACATAAAGTGGTTACCAATAAGTATCCTATAGAAAAGGTGCAAGTTGGGAAGGATTTTCTAGGTAATATATCAGTAGATACTAGCAAATGTACCGTTTGCCAGAAGTGTATAGACTTGTGTCCCACAAAGGCTATATATTTACAAGATGAGATAAGGGTAAATATAGGGAAATGTATCTTTTGTCGATTGTGTATAGAGAATTGTCCTAACGAATCTCTAAAAATAGATAATGATTATGAAATTGCAGTCTTTGATAAGACTGAACTAGGAAAATATGAAGAGAGTACGACTTTTAGAGAGGCTGATATTGAGGTTATAGGGAGTAAGGTAGAGGGTAGAATAAAGGAGCTCTTTGGTAGGAGCTTTAATATTAGAGAGGTTGACGCAGGTTCTTGCAATGGATGCGATACTGAAGTTTCCATCATGAATAATCCTTTTAATGATCTTGAACGATTTGGAATTCATTTTGTCGCTTCACCTAGGCATGCAGATGCATTACTAGTTACAGGATGTGTGAGCCGTAACATGGAAGAAGCATTAATAAAAACTTATAATGCAACTCCTGATCCTAAATTAGTTATTGCTGTAGGTGCATGTGCTATAGATGGTGGTATCTTTAGAGGGAGCTATGCTGTAACAGGAGGCGTGGATCAAGTTATACCAGTTGATCTATATATTCCAGGATGTCCCCCTAGACCTCAATCTATAATGTATGGTATCTTTAAACTCTTAGGAAGGGTTCAAAGGTGATCGCGCTTCTAATATCCGCAAATGCAATATTCTTACTATAACCCCTATCTCTTTTGATCTTGCGCCTTATCATACACTATGGTAAACTATATATCAATGAATCTTTATGATTAGTTTTTACTCAATCCCTATTAAAGGGATTGAGCTTATTAAAGGTATCTTTTTGGGGGTAAAGTTTTAATGTCAGAAGACATGTTAATTATAAAAGGTGCAAGGCAGCATAACTTAAAGAATATAGATATTGAGATCCCTAGGAATAAGATGGTGGTGGTTACAGGTCTGAGCGGTTCTGGTAAATCCTCTTTGGCCTTTGATACCATATACGCAGAGGGGCAACGAAGGTATGTAGAGTCCCTCTCTGCATATGCACGTCAATTTCTGGGACAAATGGATAAGCCTGATGTAGATTATATATCAGGTCTCTCTCCTGCTATTTCTATAGACCAGAAGACCACTAGCCGGAATCCAAGATCCACTGTGGGGACTGTGACTGAGATCTACGATTACCTCAGGTTGCTCTATGCAAGGATTGGTGTGCCTCATTGCTATAAATGTGGTCGTCTGATTGTATCCCAGACTGTTCAGGAGATAGTTGATACTGTTATGGCTCTAGACGAGAGGACGCGTATAATGGTGATGGCTCCAGTGGTGCGTGGTCGTAAAGGAGAATATAAGGCACTCTTTGAAGGATTGCGAAGAGATGGATACGTTAGACTCCGAGTGGATGGAGAAGAGAGAGAGACAAGTGAAGATATAAAGTTAGACCGTTACAAACAACATACCATAGAAGTAGTAGTGGACAGGCTAATAATAAAGCCGGACATTCAAAGTAGGGTAGCAGATTCTATAGAAACAGCTCTAAAGCTTGCTGATGGTATAGTAACTATATCAGTAGTTGATGGGGAAGAGCTGACTTTTAGTGAGAAATTCTCTTGCGTAGAATGTGGGATAAGTTTTGAGGAACTCACTCCGCGAGTTTTTTCATTTAACAGCCCATATGGCGCTTGCCCTGAGTGCGATGGTCTTGGTCAAAGGAGCGAACCGGATCCAGATCTAATCTTTGATTGGGACCTTTCTATAAGTCAAGGTGGAGTATTGCCTTGGAATACGAGTAGAGGTAGGTACCATCCACAGCTCCTTAACGCTGCTGCTGAATACTATGGAATAGATATAAATAAGCCTATTAGGGAATTAAGTGAGGGAGATATAGAGCGTCTGCTCTTCGGCGGAAAAGATATAATAAAGTTTAGATATCAGAATACATACGGTAGGACAAGATGGCATGGAACACGATTTTCTGGTGTTGCTAATTACTTGAAGGAAAGGTATAAGGAAGCGGAAATAGATGATACCAGAAGCGATCTTGAACAGTTTATGAGCATAAAACCGTGTCAGGCATGTAAAAGCGGAAGACTTCGTCCAGAGAGTCTTGCAGTGACAATAGGTGAAAGGTCCATATCTGAACTTTGCCACTTGCCAGTATGTGAATTACACCGTTTCTTTCTAGACCTTAAGCTCAATAAGAGAGAGGTACTCATAGCTCATCAGATATTAAAGGAGATAAATGAGCGTCTTGGTTTTTTAATAAACGTGGGTTTGGATTATCTCACTCTGAGTCGAGCTGCTGGCACTCTATCAGGTGGTGAAGCTCAGAGGATACGTTTAGCCACTCAGATCGGTTCAGGTCTTGTAGGTGTCCTATATATTCTCGATGAACCTAGTATAGGACTTCATCAAAGGGATAATAAACGTTTATTAGAGACCTTAAAGGAACTTAGAGATCTGGGAAATACTCTCATAGTTGTAGAGCATGATGAGGAAACTATGAGAAATGCAGATCATATCATTGATATGGGTCCTGGTGCAGGTGCACATGGTGGATATGTGGTAGCGGCAGGTAGCATTGAAGATATTATGGCTGAAAAGGGATCTGCTACTGGCGAATATCTCAGTGGCAGAAAATGCATACCTCTTCCAGGGATTAGACGGGAAGGGAATGGCAGATATATAGAGGTGCGTGGGGCCAGAGAACATAATCTTAAAGGTATAAACGTAAAGTTTCCCCTAGGTGCTTTCATATGCGTGACAGGGGTTTCTGGTTCTGGAAAGAGCACTCTCATAAACGAGATATTGTACAAAGCTTTAGCAAATAAACTTTATAGATCTGTAGCAAAACCAGGGGCATATGACGAAATACTTGGAATAGAATATGTAGAGAAGG
Organism: Firmicutes bacterium UBA5435; assembly: GCA_002426645.1. Lineage (GTDB taxonomy): Bacteria > Bacillota > UBA5435 > UBA5435 > UBA5435 > UBA5435. The sequence goes on from DIRN01000117.1 coordinate 10,173, forward strand.
TTATAAATATAGATCAATCACCGATAGGACGCACACCTCGTTCTAATCCAGCCACTTATACAAAGGCGTTTGATGGGATAAGAGGGCTCTTTGCTGAGACACCTATGGCTAAGATGAGGGGATATGCTCCAGGTAGATTTAGCTTTAATGTTAAAGGTGGACGATGCGAAGCATGTCGTGGCGATGGGATCATAAAGATAGAGATGCACTTCTTACCAGATGTGTATGTTCCTTGTGAGGTATGTAAGGGCAGCCGATATAATCGGGAGACTTTAGAGGTGAAATATAAGGGTAAGAATATTGCTGAAGTTCTAGATATGCAGATAGAAGAGGCAATGGTATTCTTTGAGAATATTCCCGCAGTTAATAGGAGATTAAAGACTCTTTATGATGTAGGCCTTGGTTATATAAAACTGGGACAACCTGCTACTACTCTCTCTGGTGGCGAAGCACAAAGGGTCAAGTTAGCTACGGAATTAAGCAAAAGAGGTAACGGAGGTACCGTATATATACTGGATGAGCCCACTACAGGCCTTCATTTCGCTGATATTCAAAGGCTCCTAGAGGTACTAGGGAGATTAGTTGATGGAGGAGCTACAGTCATAGTAATTGAACATAATTTAGATGTGATAAAAACAGCAGATTATATCATTGATTTAGGACCAGAAGGGGGCGCTCGAGGGGGAGAAGTCATTGCTACTGGTACCCCTGAGGAGTTAGCTCAGGTTCCTATGTCATATACAGGTCAGTTCCTTAAAGAGATCGTAAGGGGTGAGGGAATTGGACCTTCAAGAAAAGCTGGCATCGCTACCGGATAAACCAGGAGTCTATATATTTAAAGATGAATCTAAAGAAGTCCTATATGTGGGGAAGGCAGTTTCTCTGAAAAATAGGGTTCGTTCCTATTTTCAAGGCTCTAAAGATCATTCGCCTAAGACCCGACGTCTAGTGGAACATATCATGGACTTAGATTATATTCTTGTAGATTCAGAGGTAGAAGCTCTTATCCTCGAATATAATTTGATAAAGGAACACAGACCTCGCTATAATATACGCCTCAAAGATGATAAGAGCTACCCTTATATTAAAATTAATTTAAATGAACCTTTTTCACGTGTTCTCTTAACTCGAAGGGTAAAGAAGGATGGAGCTAAATATTTTGGACCTTATCCTAATGTCAGGGCTGCTAAAGAGACCCTAGATACCCTTCAAAGGATCTTTCCTGTACGAAGTTGTAATAAGGAACTGAAAGATAACAAGAGAACGCGTCCGTGCCTTAATTACCATATAGAACGGTGTACTGGACCATGTGCTGGCAAGATAACGCAAGAGGCTTATTTCCAGTTGGTACAGTCCATTCGGCTTTTCTTAGAGGGAAAGGGTAACGAACTAATTAAGGATATAAGAGATAAGATGAACCAAGCATCAAAGAACTTGGATTTTGAAGGAGCAGCTGGACTAAGAGATAAGCTTTTAGCAATGGAGAAGGTATTGGAGCGACAGAAGATAATATCTACTACTGGAGGGGACTTTGACTTTGTAGCCCTTGCTAGTGACGGAAAGAGAGCATTTGCGCAGGTCTTCTTCGTTAGGGATGGAAGACTTACTGGTAGACAGAACTTTACCCTAGAGGCGGCTGATGGTGAGGAGGAAGCTGAGATACTCTCTTCGTTTCTTAAACAGTATTACGGAGATGCTCCTTTTATACCTACAGAACTCTTCCTTCAGCACCAAATAGCTGAGAAGGAGACTATTGAAAGATGGTTGAGCGCGGAAAAGGGTTGTAAAGTAGAGATAAAAGTGCCTCAAAGGGGAAATAAGAAAGGTCTTCTTGATATGGCAGTACGGAATGTAGAATTCCTATTGAGCCAGGAACAAATCAAAGAAGAGAAGATGATAAAGCAGACTGAAGAAGCCATGGTAGAGCTTGCAGAAGTTTTATCTATTCCGGGACCCGTAAGGCGTATAGAGGGATTTGATATCTCGAATATACAAGGTCATGGTGCTGTAGGCTCTATGGTAGTCTTTGAGGATGGTCTTCCAAAACCAGATGATTATAGGAAATTTAAAATACGGTCTATTAAAGGACCAGATGATTTTGCTATGATGAGAGAGGTTCTCACTAGAAGGAGTAAACACATAATCTCAGAAGAGGCTCTGGTAAAGCCAGACCTTATCCTGGTAGATGGGGGCAAAGGACAACTCAGCGCTGCATGTGAGGTTTTAAGAGGCGCTGGTATTCATGGTATTCCCATAATCGGATTGGCAGAACAAGACGAAGAGATCTTTAGGGAAGGCTATTCAGAGCCAATACGTCTTTCTCGCGAGTCTCCTGCTTTGCAATTGCTTCAAAGGGTCAGAGATGAAGCCCATAGATTTGCTTTAACTTATCACCGTTCTTTGAGACGCAAACGGACGTTAGCTTCAGCTCTTGATGATATTCCTGGGATTGGTGAGAAACGTAGGAGGGCTCTACTACAACATTTTGGTTCTGTAGATGGCATAAAGAAGGCTACATTAGATGAGATAATGAAGGTCTCTGGGATGAATAGGACTGTATCAAAGAGGCTTTATGATGAATTGAGAGGGAGGAATGATGTGGATGAGTGAGGATAAACTCTTTAAGCTTCAAAATGATGAGTGGGGAATAACCGTTACAATCTCGCCTGAGCATGGTGGAGAAATTTCTAGCATAACGGTGCTTTTTGAAGGAAGCGTGAAGGAGGTACTCTACAGAGGAAATGACTTCTCAGAAGTCTCAGGCTGGCGTGGGAGAGCTCCTCTTCTTTGGCCAGCTGTAGGTAGGAGTTACACCCAGGCTTACTTAGATAAGCTTAAGGCAGGAGAGGGTGATCCTCGTTTTGGTGAATATGACTTGCAGGGAAAGACCTTACCCATACCAATACACGGTTTTGCAATGAGGAAACCATGGGAACCATATATAACAGATTCAGATTCCATTCTGTGTAGCCTTACAAGCGATGGGGAGACAAGGCGTTATTATCCTTTCGATTTTAAGATAGAGGTTGAGTATAAGTTAGTTGGAACTAAGATCACGGCTACATATAGGATTATAAGTGGGGAAGATGGAATGTGCTTCTCAATAGGGAATCATATTAGTTTTAATCTACCTTTAGGTGGTAAAGGCATGTATGAGGATACCCTCTTTAGATCATCTGCCAGGAAGGTCCTTGAATTAACTGAATATGGTATGTTGAGCGGTATTGAGAAAGATATGGACTTTTCATTGGTACGCAGTCTTGCAGATGAAACTCTCCACGATATGGTTACAGGTGGAATCACTAGAGATGAGGCTTACATAGAACTTCTAAATCCATGTTTTGTAAAAGACAAAGGTGCACCTTATGGAATAAGGGTTTCACAGAGAGAGATACCTATATCAGGTATTAGAAAGGCTAACCCAGATAACTTTCTTTTAGTCTTATGGGGAGAGCCTGATAAAGGATATTTTTGTCCTGAGCCTTGGTATGGAGGGCCTAACTCACTCAATACTAAAGAGGGACTCATTCATTTAGATGCAGGGGAAGAGTTTCTTTGGGAAATGGGTGTAGAATTTTTAGTATAGATATAAATGAAGTTTTGGAGGAGAAGGAGTTGCATGTAGTTACAGTACATATAAGTATAGTAATTCCCGGCGCTACTTCCTTAAAGGATAAACGTATGGTATTACGCTCTATAATAGATAGGGTCAGAGTTCGTTTTAATGTGGCAATAGCTGAGGTTGGAAGTCAAGATATATATGATAGGGCTGAATTGGGCCTTGCTACAGTCGGAGAGAGGCCATCTCAAGCTAATGGATTGGCTGATGGGGTTCTGCGATTCATTGAGGATACGTTGGAGCAGAAGGGTGTGGCTGAGGTCATTGATGCTGTTTTTACTGAATATTGAGAGGAGTATAATCATATGTCAGTCTATATAGTCCTCACAGCGGATATAGTCAAATCCCGTAAATTAAAGAAGACTCAGAGCCAAGAGGATGAAGTTCGCGATAAGATAAAGGCTTTAAATAAGAGACTAAAAGGTGGACTTCTTGCGCCTTTTTCTTTAATGCGTGGCGATGAGATTCAGGGTGTTCTCTTACCAAAAACGGATGTGGCTGATGCTATCCGGCAAATGCGTTATCTGCTACGCCACTTTAAATTACGTATAGGTGTAGGGGTTGGTGAGATCACCACGGGGATAGGAAGTTCTAATTCATGGGAGATGGATGGCCCTTCCTTTCACCTAGCTAGAGAGGCCTTAGAGCTCTTAAAGGCTAGGGAAAGGGGTACGAAGCCCATGACAATGGTACGCACTGATTCTCTTGATCTTGATGAGATGGTTAATGTTATCTTTCTATTAATGGGTTCTATTATAAAGAGGTGGACTCCTGAACAGTGGGAGGCTATTGACGCATATTCACGCCTCGGAACTTATAAGGCGGCTGCATGTGAGATAGGTATAGCTTTTCAGAATGTTCAGAAGCGTTGTTATGCTGCTCGTTGGGGGGAGATCAAAGCTGGAGAAGAATACATATCTAAAGCCCTTCAAAGGTTCGCCCATGAGAGGATGAAAACAGACTATTCACCAATATAAAGGTGTAGGAGGTTACGCCATAATGAGCTTTTACCTTCTTATATTGGCCCATGTTTTAGCTGACTTTCCTTTTCAATTTAAATCTATACTTCAAGATAAGTGTAGTGGTAGGCTAAAGGGTTACCTCTGGCATATGCTAATTCACTTTACCTTCATGTTGATATTGACTTTTCCATATATATTTTCCCTACGGGCTATCCTCCCCCTTATAATCATAACCCTAAGCCATGGGATGCTTGATTTTATCAAGAATTCGCTCAAAAAATTGGTTCTACCCAGCACGGAGTTATTTCTCTTTCTATTTGATCAATTCATTCATATAATTCTGATATTCTTCATATGGGATCTAGCTAGCTTTTTTTCTAAACCGTACATCCTCCCGTATAGCTCTCGTTTACAAACTCTCTTTTCTCTATATGGCTTTCATATAGTAACAGGGCTGATAGTTTATACGTATGTTATCTTTGGCGGTTCTGTTCTGGTTAGAAAGGTTTTAGATCTTCCTTCAATAGGATTACCTCTCGATGATAATAATCAACGGGCTGCTGGACGATACATTGGTATGGTTGAAAGGGCACTTCTGGTCACTTTAGTATGGGCTGATTCATTAGGTTCTGTAGCCTTTGTCTTAGCAGCTAAATCTATCGCCCGGTATAAGGACCTAGAGGATAAAGCGTTTGCTGAGTATTATTTAGTAGGTACCTTAACTAGTTCTTTAGTTGGTGTGGTAGGTGGATTGATTTTGCGTTCTTTAAGTCAGCTGAGGTGAAAGTATAGAAGAGGGGAGAAATCAACATGAAGAAGTATTTGGCATTTCTACTAACTCTGTATCTTATGGTTTTTGCTGTATCTACCAGGGTAGAGGCTGGTCTTTTCAGTGGGTTATTCGGTGGGAGCGGGAAAGGTACCATTGATGTCACATCATCTCCAGAAGGTGCTCGTGTTTTTATAGATGGAGAGGAGAAGGGACTTACACCACTTGTCATATCTGATGTTCCACGCGGTGATCATATTGTAAGGTTGGAGCTAGATGGTTATGCTGTATGGTTCGAGTCAGTTTATGTCTATTCTGATAGAACCCTTAATTTGGATGTGCAGCTTAAACCCAAGGGAACTGTAGAAAAGATAGCCTTTTTAAAATCGAATATTAGGGGAACGAAAGAGCCAGAACTCTGTATAATAAACACTGATGGTTCTGATGAGAAAAGGATCTTTGATGCAGACTCTCGTTTTCCAGCCTGGTCACCTGATATGAAGAAGATGGCCTTTGTAGCAACTAAAAACTTTATAAATGGGATATACATAGCTGACTGTAATGGTACAAATGTTGTGAAACTTGTAGGTGATGATTTTGATTATGTAGTTACTCCTACTTGGTCTCCAGATGGTGAGTACATAGCCTTTTCTGGGAAGAGATCTAATAGTCAAAGTATATATATTATAAAAACAGATGGGTCAGAGCTTATAAGACTTACAGATTCGGAACACGTTGATGTGTACCCTTCATACTCACCAGATGGTTCAAAGATCGCCTTTATTTCTAATCATATAGGTTGAGAATCTCATATCCCAGGCGGAGATGTTCATATAATGAATTCAGATGGAACAGGTTTGCGTGAATTGGTTGATACACATGCTGCTGGTCCAATATCCTGGTCTCCCTCAGGAGATACGCTAATCTTTAATTTGCATTCTCTTGATGTGAAAAGAATCTTAGGCGGACTAATGGTAGACGCCACTACTGGAAGTATACGTCTGAGCATGGATGAATCTGATAGTCATATCTTCTCTGCAGATGGGAAGAGATTGATATATTGTCGTTCAACTATGGAGCTAGTATCTACTACGACTACAGGTAATTATAATTTTACTATAACTAGAAACGAGTATTACCAAACGAGTGAGATGATTTCTAAGGATCTTATAACTGGAAAAGAGGTATCTATAAAAAAGTTTGATGATTCAGTGCGTTTGCAGGCTCTTCCGATATTTTAGATTCTCCATAAAGCAAAACAATGACTGGATAACGCGGAGATAAAGTGTCCCAGCGTTATCCTTAATTTATTTCTTCTTTTATTGTAAGAATTTCTTGAGATCTTCTATAGTATTTATCTCGAATATATTATCTGTTATAGCATTTAGCGCATCAACATCTAATCTTTCAAGTTTTTCAATGTAATCATTAGGTATGCATGGGAATCGCTTTTTTAGTAGTTTAATTGTAGTCTCTCTTATACCCTGCATAAAGCCCTTTTCAACACCCTTTTCAACACCCTTTTCAACACCCTTCTCTAAAATCCTTTGATATCCAACGGACTCTTCCATAAATAACATTTGCTCCACCTCCGTAAATATTTTATCGATAATATCTTTCTTAAAGGCTAAGCCAGCGAAGATCTGTGCTTTAAAGGCAATTTCGCGTTTTTCCTCTATATCAAAATCGCTATTTATAATATCTCCAATACATCCTTGAAGGAATCTTTCCTTCTCTTTCTTACGTATTTCTCTTTCAGTTAGAGGTAAGAGAGGGTAAAGGAGAGGATCATTTGTCTCTTTTAGCTCCTTATATCCTAAGGAACCAATATCTATGATCTTATACTTGTATTTTAAATAATTGCATTCACCTAGCCGAAGATGTAGTGAATCATCCATTCTCATAGGCCTAGAGCCTAAATATAGCACTAGCTGATATACAGGGACTTCATGTTCTTCATATATCTCCACTGCATACCGTAACATCCGATATAGCATGTTCCTATCGTTTTTGCTCTGAAATTCAGTATGAATTACCATATCGCCCTTCTCTTTAATATGACCTTTAAGGAGCAGGTCACAGGTCCTTGACTGAGTACGCTTAAATTCCAGATTTAAAGGCTGAAGTTCTTCTACATCCATACCACTAAAGTACTTTATCAGTTCTCTCTCATATCCTCGGAAGAGTTCTTTAATAGTATCATCGTATATAGTCCCTTCCTTCTTCGACTTCATCCTTATCAATATATACCCCAACCTTTCCATAATTATATTTATTTCTAAATATAGTCTACCATAAAAAGAAAAATATCTCAAGGATTTACTTATAATTCCTTTATCCATTTCCCAGATCACAAAGATCCTTCCAATGTCGCCAGATGTCGAAAAAAGACTTATAGTATACACCAGACTTACAAGGACATCTCTCACTGTTGAAGAAATATCCTATAGAATCTCTGGGCCTGGCTGCAGACAAGCTTTGAGATGGATAATCTAAAAGAGAGGTGAATGCCCTAAACTTGGGCTAAAATATGTTAAAGAACATAAAGACAATCCTTATTAAAACAGCTATAATAATCCTCGCAATTATGTATCCCTTGGGAGGAAGTATAGCTATAGCAGGTGTTATTTCAGAAGAACTAATTATAGGCGCTAGAGTAAATGAAGGACTCACCCTTATATTACCCACAAGCGCTCTAAACTTTGAAATAGATAATCCTAACACGCCAGGTCAGTCAGAAGATGTCCTCCCATCTAATCCAGAATTAGCTGATGGGTTTGGACTAAAACTAGGCGCCCAGATAGATGTATCTAAGAAGGTGGTCCTTTACGTCAAGGCGGAAACAGATAGTGTGAGTACTGCGGATGCAGCTAAAGTTATTAATATCGGAAACCTTAAGATTTCTCCACATCCTACAGATGCTTCCAATCCAGGGATGAGGATATATAGTCATACACCTGTACCAGGTCCTTCGAGCTGCGAATACTTCGATGGTGTTCCTGGTGGTGATAGTCCGCTTTATGGATTGCGTATATATGAACAGAGTGGTCCTGGGAGTTCTGAGCCTGTATATCAATTTGCTATAGTGAATAGCTGGAATTATCAGCCTGGGTATTATACGGCAAACCTAACCTTTACACTGGTGGTGGAGTGATGTTCATAGGTTTTGGTTCTAAATATAGACGACAGAGTATTAGATGGTTGTGTGTGGTGATACTTATCTTAGCGGAAACTGTGTGTGTAGAAGGGGCTGCTAAGATAAGAGTGACCCCTACGGTCCAGGAGATCTATGTGAAGCCTGGCGAGAGTCAGACTCAAAGCATAACCTTGACGAATCAGGGAGAGGAAGATGTCTATATTCAGATCTCTTTAGTGGATTGGATGAAGGATAGTGATGGTGAATCGATATTTATGCAACCTGGGACAGAATATTCTCGTTCTAATCTTAGTTGGTTAAAGGTTGAGCCACGTAACTTTTATCTAGCTGCTGGTGCTCAAAGAGTAATAAGAATTACTATGGAAGCACCACAGTTGGGAGCAGGTTCTTATTGGTCAATGATGGTCTTTGAGTTCTTCGATAGACTAGGTGCACGACCGTTTGGTAGGCTTGCTATAGGTGTGTACGGCCTTATAGAGCCTTTGGTAAAAGAAGCTGAGGTAATAGATATGAAGGTATCTGCGGGGAATGAGGTTGAAGTGACTTTGAAGAATACAGGTAACACTCACTTACGATGTACAGGAGAGATTATAGTCACAGATGGATTTGGGGATGAAGTGACCAGATTTCCCATGGATAACGCTCTAATATTTCCTGGCATGGAAATGAGGGTAAAAGGGAACCCCCCTGGTGACCTCAGCTTAACTGCAGGAAAATATAGCTTCTTGTCCCTCATTGATTATGGAGGTGACTTCTATATTGCAGGAGAGAAGATGGTAGAGGTCCATTGATTTATAAGTGAGGTGTTGGTGTATTTTTATATAACGCCATATTATGAAGTCTTCTAAGAGGAGTTGTAAATATAGTAAAATACTCTGTCTCTTTATCCTAACGGCTCTCTTCTTTGTCATCGCCTTCTTCAGCGCAGCTGAAGAGGGCGAAGGCCTATTCAGAACATATCTCCTTCCTAAAGAACATGTAAAGAGAAGCAAGGTTGTTAAAGAGGAAGAAAAAAAGGAAACCAGTGAATATACTCTGTCACATGATAATCCTAGGCAAGAACTCTTCGGGCTCTCCGGAACATTTATGGCGGATATGGGATACAAAGGGGACAAGTCTTCTTATTCATTAATAGGAGGTAAGCTGGTCCTTAAAGGAGAGGATCTTAAAGAAAAAGATTATACCATTGAAACCTCACTTTCATGGTATAAATGGGGAGAAAGTTCGACTTTTAACTTAGAAAGTCTTTCTTTTGTAACTTCAAAGATTCCTAGAGCATGGATTCGTCTTGGAAGGTTCCCTATTGGTTTATCTGAGGTGGGGGGTTACGCCTCCTCAATAGATGGTATAAAGATAGAATGGAAGGGGCAGAAGAATAATAACTGGTCTGAAGAGTATGGTTTAATCTACGGAAAAGTAGAAGGACGCCCTGTCTTAGGAGGACACTTTTCCTTTATAAAAGAGGAAGGCTCAACTGAAGTGTCTGGCAGTTTTTTGAAAGATATCTCTAATTCATATGGTGTATCTGTAAAGACACCTATATCTAAAAACCTTATGGGAGGAATCAATTACACTTCATCTATGAATGTAGCTAGTGGAAACCTGTGGGCTATGTGGAGGAATGAAGAAATAACTGTAAGAGGAGCTTATAGCCTTAAATCACAGGGATTCAATGCTTCTATGGGTTTTCCCCTTCCTATAGATGGGAGAGGAATACTAATATATAAACAATCTATAGAACAAGATGGAATTATCAGGGGTTCAGGAGATATAGGATTTAATGTACCACTTAGAGGTGGCCACAGCCTTTCATTAACACTTCCGAGTATAGGTGAAGCGGGTCCCCCAGATTTTAATCTAGGCATATCAGCACTTATTGACTGGGGTACTTTCACTTTAAGTTATAGGGGAGATAGGGATGTACGAGTAAGAATTAATAAACGTATAGCTCATCAATGGTCCACCTCGATCCAGGGCGACATTAGTGGGATAGGAATTGGAGCAAGTTACATAGGAGCAAATGATAACCACTGGAAGGGTTCTCTAAAGTTAACTGGTGATAGCCTTGAAACAAGCATAGAATTTAATAGAAGTATAGATGGAGGAGGTAGGGCTTCCTTTATATTTAATGCATCAAGAGAGCAATTTTATGCTGGAGTTAGGTTTACATCAGATATATCGTGGACTATAGATTCCCCACAGCAATTAGGAGAAGTAAGAGGCCAGGTGTTTTATATCTCAGATCCCTATAAACCTATAGAAGGCATAGTTTTATTATTAGATGGAAAGGAGAGGACTATAACAGATGAAGAAGGGAAGTACTCCTTTTATGGAGTTAAAGAGGGAACACATATACTTACTATAGAAGCTACATCTTTGTCAGCCCGTTATGGTCCTGTTAATGGTTGGAAACAAGAGGTAAAGGTAGTAGGCGAAGAAGCTATTCTTCTAGATATACCAGTAGTGGAGTTGGCATCTATTAACGGTCGCATATTCATAGACAAGAATAACAATTTTTCGTGGGATCCAGGGGAAGAAGTATCTTATCCTATTACCATAACATTAGAGCCTGATGGGCTCCCATGTGTATTACGGGATAATGGGGTTTATAGTTTTTCAGGTCTTCTTCCAGGTGTTTATAGGGTTAAACTTGATAAGGAGAGTCTAGGAGAAGGATACATCGTAAGATCTACCCCGGAACTAGGAGTTACCCTAAGCCCCGGGGAAGATGTCCACGGCATAGACTTTATAATTGAAAAAGTAAGAAAGCCCATTCTCAAACGGAGATTTTGACCTATGAGATCATACGTCTTTTAGTGAGAGACTTCCTTATTGCAACCTGATAAAGATCCCTATACTCTTCTGCTGATCTAGCCCAGGAATTATCTATATCCATGGCTCGTTTTACTAGCTTTAACCATTCCTCTGGTTCTTCGTTATATACCTTAAGGGCTCGTATCATTGCAGAAGCTAAAGCCTTTGAAGAGTATTCTGTAAAAGCAAATCCATTTCCTGTTTCCTTATGGCTATTATAGTCTTCTATAGTGTCAGCAAGTCCTCCAGTATGGCGTACTACTGGGATGGTTCCATACCTCAGACTTATAAGTTGTCCTAAGCCACAGGGTTCAAATCTAGATGGCATAAGGAATATGTCGCAACCAGCATATATTCTCTTAGCTAGGTCAGCATTAAAACCTAGATAGAAACCTACCTTATCAGGGTGCTTCCCTTTCATGCGTTTAATGAGGTTCTCATAGTACTCTTCTCCAGTTCCTAATATAACTATTTGAATATCTTGTTCCATAAGCTCGTCCATCATTCCAGCCACAAGATCAAATCCTTTTTGTGATACTAAACGAGATATGACACCTATAAGTGGAACATCCTTCTTTGGTAAGCCTATCTCTTCTTGAAGCTTTTCTTTATTTCTCTTTTTATCTTTTATATGCTTACTATCATAGTTTTTATATATCTTAGGATCAGTAGCAGGATTAAATTCATGATAATTAATGCCATTGACTATTCCGTAGAGATCTTTAGAACGTTTCCTAAGCAATCCATCGAATCTCTCTCCGCGTTCAGGAGTCATTATCTCCTGAGCATACGTACGGCTCACTGTATTTAGGATGTCTCCGTAGAGGATACCTGCCTTCATATAGCTTACAAAGCCATAAAACTCTAACTCCTCTGGATGATAAAATTCATCTCCTAAGTCCAAATGGTGAAGTACCTCTCGGGAAAAATTCCCCTGATACTGAAGGTTATGTACTGTAAATAGAGTAGCTATCTTATCATAAAAAGGATTAGCACTATAATTCACTCGCAAGAGAAGTGGTATCGGACCAGATTGCCAGTCATTGCAGTGGATTATATCAGGTTGAAAATTTATCATAGGAAGCATCTCAAGGACTGCCTTGCAAAAGAAGGCAAATCGTTCAGCTTCATCGCGATATCCATAAATACCTTCTCTATAAAAGTAATGATAATTATCGATAAAGTATACAGGTAATCTATCCTCAATACTTTCTTCCTTAGCGGTTATCTCTCCCTCACGAATTATAGTTGTTGCTTTACGTCCATGCATGTTTACTGGAAAGTCTGTTACGTATTTACCTTTTTCTATTTGTTTGTATCGAGGAAGAACAACACGCACGTCATTTCCTTGAGTACGAAGGGCCTTTGGCAGGGAACCTGCTACATCTGCTAGTCCTCCTGTCTTAGCAAAAGGCATAACTTCTGCTGAAACTAATAATATTTTAAGACTATCTGCCATTTGTTTCAACCTCCATTATTATATGATCAAAGAAGGGAACTTGCTCTAAGGAATTGGGCTGCTGATTCTGGTGGTGTTGGGTTGATATAGAAGTTTGTCCCCCATTCGAAACCAGCCACTATAGTCAGACGCGGCAATAGCTCTAAGTGCCAGTGGTAATACTCTTTGCCCTCTAAATCTAAGGGTGCAGTATGCAGAATAAGATTATAGGGAGGGGAATTGAGATTCTCTTCAAATTTCCCTATTACACTTCGTAATATAGTTGATAGATCTGATACATCCTCCTCATCCATAGAATCAAAGTTTGGTCTATGTTCCTTTGGAAAGAACCATGTCTCAAAGGGGAACCTAGATGCATGTGGACAAAAGGCTATAAATCTATTGTTTTCAGCGATTATACGTGTGCCCGTTTTAATCTCTTCCTCTATAATAGAGCAAAATATGCAACTATTATGTTCAACATAATAATTACGACCTTGAAGTAATTCTTTATCTACTATAGATGGAATAAGAGGCATAGCTATAAGCTGGAAGTGAGGGTGACTTAAAGAAGCTCCAGCTACCGCCCTACTATTTTTGAATATTTGGATATATCTAATCTGCGAGTCTTTCCTTATATCGCGATATCGTTCTAATAGCGCACTCATTACCTTATCCGTCTGCTCTTGACTATACTCGCCCAGGGTAGCACTGTGATCAGGAGATTCCACTATTACTTCATGGACTCCATATCCTGAAAGAGTTTCAAAGAGAGGAGTGTGATTTCGCTCTGGAGAAGACTCACTCTGACTCAGAGCGGGAAACTTATTAGGAACTACCCGTACAGACCAACCCTTAGAATTAGGCGGCGAGTTTTCCTCCCGGTAAACAAGGACCTCTGGCGGAGTCTTATCTTCATTACCATAACAGAATGGACAAGATTCTGATCTACTCACTTTTTCTTTATGATCTTGGCTTTTAATAAAGTCTGATGGACGTTTGCTTCTCTCAGTGGAGATTATAACCCAATTTAATGTTATAGGATTTTTTCTTAATTCAGGCAAGATTAATCCCCCTTTCTTCATGTAAAGTGTTTCCCTTTTAAGAGCAATTTATTATTAAGAGCTGAAATTTTCGCCGTGTTTATTAATGGCTTTAAAAGAGAATAATAATGGAGATTTTGTAATATATTATAGTACGAAAGGTTGTACTATAATCGAATCTTTTAAAGTTAACTTATTTAGAAAGGATTAGCGTAACACATGTCGAATACTATACACAAACCAAAGAGTAATTTGGAGGTGTACAAGTGAATTTCCTAGAACTTGTGAAGACGAGGAGAAGTGTTCGTACGTATTTAGAAAAACCTGTACCTGAAGGTGTACTCTTGAGGATTTTAGAGAGCGCGCGACTAGCTCCTTCTGCTAATAATAGGCAGCCGTGGAGGTTTGTTGTGGTAAAAGACCCTGAACTGAGGAACGCATTAGGTATAGCAGCTAATAATCAAAGATTTGTAGGGCAGGCCCCTGTGATCATTGCTGCAATAGCTCTTATGCCCGAAGGCCTTATGAGTTGTGGTGTTCCGCGTTATGCAGTTGACCTTTCTATAGCTGTGACACATATGACTTTAGCTGCTGCAGACGAAGGATTAGGTACCTGTTGGATAGGTGCATTTTCTCAGGAGAAAGTAAAAGAACTCCTTCAAGTTCCAGATGAGTATAAAATCGTTACTTTACTTCCCCTAGGTTATCCAGCAGATAATAGAATGGGAGAGAAATACAGAAAACCATTGGACGAGATCATTTCCTATGATAAATTTCATTAAACATAAGGAGATGAGAGAAAATGAGACCCGATCCTGAGCCCTATACGGCTTTAAAAATAGCTATAGATAATATGCCCATGCCTATTGGATAGGGGCTTATAGGTTGGGGGTATCATAGTAATCCTATAGCTGTAGTAGCGGTAACGCCTCGCCGTTATACATTTGGACGCCTTGATGAAATAGGGGAATTTGTTTTAAGCGTTCTGCCTGCGGAGTTAAAGCATGTAGTGGCATATTGCGGGAGAGACACAGAACAAACCTTACTAAGATGAAATCTCTTTATGTAAAGCTATCATCAATTGCAGAAGCACTAGTAAACTTAGAATGTAGAATCTATCATAAGGAGCACCCTCTTTATTTAATCCTTACACCTGAGGCCCAGTAGATGAGCAGCATACTATATACTTTGCAGAGATATTAGGAGCCTATGGATATCTACTAGTTCAATATGGTAAGTTCATATTAAGTGATAATTGAACAAGGGAAGAAGATGTCAATTATGGATACATAAAACGGATTTTGGTTCCATAACTTACCTAAAGGATTTATGGGTTTTTTATAGAATAACCTATTATTTACACCTATTTACTCAGGAAATACACCTTGTTTTTATAGGTTTTATGTAACGTTTTTACCTATTGTTTCTATAAAATCCAAGTAAATCGATTATAACGATATATCTTACAGGATTAGTATGAAATGGAACGTTTTCTAAGGGTAGGGTATATCCCGTACTGAAGGGGGGGTGAAAGAATATAGTAAAAGGACCCAGAGCTCTAGGGCCCTCCAAGTTTATGCGTTGGTTGGTACAGGTAACCAATAAGAAAAAATTAAGGGGGAACTTAAGATGACAAAGAAGAAGTTATTTATTATCGTTTCAGGTTTGTTAATAGTAATGATGGCTTTTGCAAGTGTTGCAGCAGCAAAAACAATGAGTAAAAAACAGGAGCTAATATATAATTCTTATGGAGAACCAGAAACTCTGGATCCTGCTCTTTCCACAGGCGTGCCAGAAGCTACTCTGGAAATGGTCTGTTTTGAGGGGTTAGTTAGGTTAGATGATAATAATTTACCCGTTCCAGGTATCGCGGAAAGATGGGATGCATCTGAAGATTTAATGGTCTATACTTTCTATCTTCGTAAGGATGCTAAGTGGCAAGATGGAAAGCCTGTTACAGCTAAAGACTTTGAGTATTCCTGGAAGCGAGTCTTAAATCCAGAGACTGCATCTCAATATGCTTACATGCTCTACTATATTAAGAATGGTGAAGCCTATAATACAGATGAAACAGGAAAATTCGATCCTAATACAGTAGGTGTTAAGGCCTTAGATGATTACACACTAGAGGTTACTCTTGAGGCACCTACCCCATACTTCTTACAAGTGGCAGCATTCCAAACATTATATCCAGTTCGCAAGGATATAGTTGAAGCTAACCCAGATAGCTGGGCCACAAAGCCAGAAACCTATATTGGTAATGGACCCTTTAAGATGGTAGGGTGGGACCATAACAGTCAGATCACCTTTGTAAAGAACGAAAATTACTGGGATAAAGAGAATGTGAAACTTGACAAGCTCATCGTTACCCTGGTAGATAATAACCAAACAGCAGTTACAATGTTCAATACAGGTCACATTGATTTATTAGATAGTCCACCTTCGGAGAATATTGATGGGCTAAAGGCTGCTGGAAAATACTTTGTACAGCCTGGTGTAAGTTCATATTACTATATATGTAATGTTGCTGAACCTGGTGTTGATAATCCATTGGTTAGACGTGCCTTGGCGATGGCAATTAATAGAAAGATAATTGTAGAAGAGGTAACAAAGGGCGGCCAGATACCAGCCATGTCATTCGTACCTGGAGAATTAATTGATGCTGAACCTGGTACCACCTTTAGAGAGGTTGGAGGAGATTTCTTCAAAGATTATGATGTGGAAGGTGCTAAGAAGCTCCTGGCTGAAGCAGGATATCCTAATGGCAAAGGCTTACCTACTTTTGAGATTCTTTATAACACAGAGTCTGTAGGACATCAGAATATCGCTCTTGCAATCCAAAGCTGGTGGGCAGCTATAGGAGTCAAAAGTCAACTAGTGGGTCAGGAATGGGGCGTTTATCTCCAGACTCGTGATGAGATGAATTATCAGATCTCCCGAGCAGGTTGGGGAGCAGACTATCTAGATCCTATGACCTTCATGGATCTTCATGTCACTGGCGGAGGGAATAATGATGCTGGCTATAGCAACCCGAACTACGATGCTTTCATTAAGATAGCTAAGATGACAGACGATCAGAAGATAAGGATGTTTGCAATGCATGAGGCTGAGAGAATCCTTATGGAAGATATGCCTATTATACCGATTTATTTCTACACAGATTCTTGGGCAGCACAGCCTTATGTAGAGGGTATTATATACAATCCCTTTGGGAGTAGAGACTTTAAATTTGCCTGGATATCAGAGTAAAGTGTAATAAGGTATACACGGGGTATACGTGAGAGTATACCCCGTGGTTATAATAACACCGGGCGAAGGGATGAAAGTCAATGAAACGATATATCTTTACAAGGATACTTTTAGGGATATTGGTGGTATTTATTATAGCTACAGTTACCTTTTTCCTGATGCGCGCTATTCCAGGAGGACCATTTTCTGCTGAAAAGAAAGTGCCAGAAGCCATTAAGAAGAATCTTGAAGCTAAATACAAACTTGACCAGCCCGTATGGAGACAATACCTGGATTATATGTCCAACGTGATAAGAGGCGATTTCGGGCCCTCTTTTAAGTATAAAGGTAGGACTGTAAATGATTTTATACTGGAAGGATTCCCTATATCAGCTGTACTAGGTTGTATATCCATATTTATTTCGATAGGTATTGGCATAATCATAGGTATAGTATCTGCTCTGAACCAGAATAAGTGGCTGGATTATGTCACTATGTTTTTCGCGATTTTAGGCGTTTCAATTCCAAGCTTTATTATCGCGTCAATACTTATGTATGTCTTTGCATTTAAACTGCGTTGGTTGCCTCCTGCTATGTGGGGGAAACCTTCTCAAGCAATTCTACCTGCTATCTCTTTGTCAGGATTTTCGACAGCATTCTTTGCTAGAATGATGAGATCAAGTATGCTTGAAGTTCTTCAACAGGATTATATACGTACAGCTAGGGCGAAAGGACTTCCAGAATATCTTGTCATATGCAGACACGCAGTGAAGAATGGACTAATTCCAGTAATCACATATCTTGGTCCATTGATAGCTGGGATTTTAACTGGGAGTTTTGTAGTTGAAAATATATTTGCCATACCAGGACTGGGTAAGTACTATGTTTCTTCAATAACCAACAGAGATTATACTACAATCCTAGGCGTCACCATATTTTATAGCGTCTTACTGGTGAGTATGAATATACTTGTAGATATAGCATATGCCATAGTTGATCCCAGGATCAAATTGGTAGATAAGAAGGAGTGATATTATGGCTATTTCTAGATTGCCTAGCGATGCCTTTGAACCTGTCCATCGTGGTAAAGTAAAGGAAGAAACCTTCTTTCGACCATCCTTAACGTATTGGCAGGATGTACGTAGAAGACTAAAGAAGAATAAGATGGCCATGATAGGGCTTTTCACCATAATTATAATTGTTTTAGTATCAATAATAGGGCCAGTATTAGCACCTTATTCATATTCTGAAATGGATTGGAGCGCTACGAATAAACCTCCTTCAGCTAAGCATTGGTTTGGTACGGACAACCTAGGAAGAGACTTATTCGTTAGAGTGCTCTATGGTGCAAGAATATCCTTAATAGTAGGAATATTCGCTAGTCTTATTAACCTAACTATTGGAGTCATTTATGGAGGTATATCTGGATTCGTTGGTGGCTGGCTTGATAATTTAATGATGAGAATAGTAGATATTCTATATGGTATCCCTTCTTTAATTTATGTAATCTTATTGATGGTCATCTTAGAGCCCGGGCTCCAAAATATATTAATTACTCTAGGTGTGGCGTACTGGCTTGGTATGGCACGGATCGTTCGGGGACAGATACTTACTTTAAAAGAACAAGACTATGTTTTAGCTGCAAGGGTCATTGGGGTAAGTTGGTGGAGGATTCTCTTGAAACATCTTATACCAAATAGCATGGGACCTATTATAGTTACTGTAACATTGAGCATACCTAGTGCCATATTTACAGAAGCCTTTTTGAGTTTTATTGGTCTAGGCGTACGAGCGCCTATGGCTAGCTGGGGAGTTCTAGCCTCAGATGGCTTGAGCACGTTACAAGTATATCCGTTTCAGCTAATAATACCAGCTATAGCCATTTGTATAACTATGTTAGCCTTTAATTTCCTTGGTGATGGCTTACGTGATGCTTTAGATCCAAGGATGAGGAAGTGAGGTGAGTGATGGTGGATAAATTATTAGAAGTAGAAGATCTTAGGACTTCCTTCTTTACATATGCAGGGGAAGTCAAGGCTGTACGCGGAGTTAGTCTTCATGTGAATAAGGGAGAAGCTGTTGGGATTGTTGGCGAATCAGGATGCGGAAAGAGTGTAACAGCATTGTCTATAATGAGGCTAATCCCATCGCCCCCTGGGAAGATCGTAACGGGTTCTGTCTCATTGTATGGAAAAGATCTCTTGAAGCTGCCTATTAAAGCCATGCAAAAGATACGTGGTAAAGAGATGGGCATGATATTTCAAGATCCAATGACTTCTTTGAATCCTGTTTTATCTATTGGACAGCAAATAGGAGAAGTTTTAGCATTTCACGAAGGGCTAAAAGGTAAAGATGCTGCTAATAGAAGTGTAGAGCTTTTAAAGATGGTTGGAATTCCTTCTCCTGAGGAGAGGCTCCGTCAGTATCCTCATCATTTTTCCGGTGGGATGCGCCAACGTGTTATGATAGCTATGGCATTAGCATGTAGTCCGAAACTGTTAATAGCAGATGAACCAACTACTGCATTGGATGTGACTATCCAAGCGCAGATCATTGAATTAATGAATGATCTTAGAGAGAGGCTTGATACTTCCATCATACTTATCACTCACGACCTTGGTGTAGTGGCTAAGTTGTGTACTCGTGTAATAGTTATGTATGCAGGACAAATTATAGAGCAGGGAAGTACAGATGAAATATTTTATAATCCAAAGCATCCTTATACTATGGGTTTGCTTAAATCTGTTCCTAGGTTAGATGAGATTGAAAAGCGAAAACTCGTTCCCATTGCCGGGCATCCGCCTGATCTTATATCATCGCTTAAGGGTTGTGCATTCAATCCAAGGTGTGAATATGCCATGAAGATATGTTTAAGGGAAACACCAGAAATTATGGATGTGGGTCCTGATCATAAGGCTCGATGTTGGCTCATTAATAAAGAGAGAGCAAATGAAGACGACGTCATACAGGGACAGAAGAATGTAAAGTGAAGGGGTGTTACACTGGAATGGGAACTGATAAAAGATCATTAGTAAATGTAAAGAATTTAAAGAAATACTTTCAAATGCCACGTGGAACTATATTGGGCGAGAATGTATACTTACAAGCTGTAGATGATGTAAGTTTTCATATAGATGAAGGTGAAACTCTAGGTTTAGTAGGTGAGAGCGGATGCGGTAAAACCACGTGTGGTCGTACAATGGTCCGCCTTTATGAGCCTACTTCTGGACATATGTACTTTGAGGGGCAGGATATCTTTAAGCTCTCAAGCAAAGAGATGATACCTGTTAAACAGAAGATGCAAATGATATTTCAGGACCCATATTCTTCGTTGAATCCAAGGATGACAGTGAGCGATATTATAGGTGAACCTTTAGAGGTTCATTCATTGATCACGAACCGAAGAGAACGCATGGAACGTATATATGAACTCTTGAATTTAGTTGGGTTAACCCGTGAGCATGCTAATAGATACCCTCATGAATTCAGCGGCGGACAATGCCAGAGAATAGGCATTGCAAGAGCTTTAGCAGTAGACCCTAAGTTCATAATATGTGATGAACCTATTTCTGCTTTGGACGTTTCTATCCAGGCGCAAGTCGTTAACCTACTGGAAGAGTTACAAGAGCAATTTAAACTAACATATCTTTTCATTGCTCATGATTTGGCAATGGTCAAGCATATTAGCGTTCGAATTGCTGTAATGTACTTGGGTAAGGTGGTAGAGCTAGCGGATAAGTTGGATCTATATGATAATCCATTGCACCCTTATACGCAGGCACTACTTTCAGCAATTCCTATTCCTGATCCAGATGTGGAAAGGCAGAGACAAAGGATTATACTAGAAGGAGAAGTTCCAACTCCAATAAATCCACCCAGAGGCTGTCGTTTCAAGACCAGGTGCAAATATGTGAAGCCTGAGTGTGCTGAAGAGCCTCCTCTTAAAGATGTAGGTGGTGGTCATATGGTAGCTTGCCACCTCATATAATCATATAAATGCTCCGTGATTAACACTGATCATCACGGAGCATTTTAATTCTATAAACCAAGGAGCTTCATTGCATTCCCTCTGCTTATCTTCTCAAAACATTCTTCGGAGATCTTCTCCTTATCTCGCAGGTCTTTTAGAAAATCAACTAGGGGTGTGCGTGTATCAGGAGCACAGATATCAGTACCAAAGTATAATCTATCTTGAAATTCTTCTAGAAAGCGGCAGCCAAAATCAATATCCCTACTCACAGCATTGAACCCACTACCTGCTGAGAGATCCCCGTGCAAATTAGGATATTTGCGCATGAGCCTTGGCACAGCCCCACCTTCTCCTACCGGTCCTTTAGGGTATCCTTCGCGGCTTTTAATTGTCTCTAAAGGCGCTATCTCTGACCAAAAGGCCTGCGAGTGGCCGAGGAAGATAAGGCCAGGAAATTTGGCGAGAGCACCCTCTAAGAGGGGAAGTCCAGGGTCATCATATAAGCCATATACGCCTCCTATTTTATGTGCTATATGAAAAGTCAGAGGCATTTGAAGGGCTTCACAATGCTTGAAAAGGTTCTCAACCATAGGATGGTCGAAGGGGAGATTTGCGCAGACCTCACCAACGCCTTTGCAACCTTTTTCTTTATAGAATCCGATCATTTCGTTTAAAGGAGCATCTGGGGAGTTCCTCATAGCTCTAGGATCAACATTGCAGAAGGGGATGAAACGTTCAGGCCACTTCTGACTTATCTCTATTACCTCTTCATTTGATTGTGGAACATAAGAACATTCCGGATTAACACCAGGTAATAGCACGGCACTTTCTATACCCAAAGCATCATACCGTTCTATTAGTTGTTCTGGTGTGGCGTAAGCTTGTTTTCCACTTCGCGCCATACCAGGAATCTTGCGCGTATGGACATGGATATCAATAAACACTAACGGTTCCCTCCCTTTAAAGGATATTTAATAAGTCCTTACCTCCAATAGAATTCTATATTATTTAGGGAATACCTTCTTTTTATGGATACAAATATATAAAAATAGTATGCTAATGCTCTATTTGCTGAGGTATAAGAGGAGGTTTCTGAGGGGAAATGTAGAGTTCTCCTTGGGTATCCAGTAAGGCAAGGAATATCTCCTCTGGACTTTTATAACCCATTTGTGTTAATTTTTCTATTAACCATTCATAAGACAGGTCTGCAACGTTTAACCCCTTATATAGAATTTGGCCTTCTAAGATCAAAGGGATAGGAAGCCCTTTATAGGGTGTGGAGATCCCTATGTCCCTAGGAGTAAGGGGTTGGTATTGACTCTTCTTCAGTGCGCTTAGGGTACCGTTGGGCTCTAAGATGGCGAACTCAACTTCCTTTAGATCAAAGATATCTTTCTCTCGCAGCTGGCTCATTAAATCATCCACTGTATATCTTATCTTAGACAGATTTTCTCTTAAAATCACTCCATTTTGTATGACTATAGTTGGGTCAAGGGTTATTAAATGACCGATTTTACGGTTCTTTAAAACAAGTTGAGATAAGATAATATGGATGAGACTTAGTCCAGCAATTGCTAATAGGCTATTTGCATCAAAGGATTCTGGGTTTACCAGATTAGCACCTGCTACTGATCCTAAAGTAATGGCAACGACAAAATCAAAGATCGAGAGTTCTCCTAAATATCTTTTACCCAGAGCTAATGATACTATCATTAGGAAAAGAAAAGTTGTTACTACTCTGAAAGAGATGATTAAATATCCCAATGGAAGGTCTCCTTTCTATTACATGGACTCTTCATATTATCTTCAACTTATGATATAATTAATAATGCAGTCTGTTTTAAATTGATTGATGGAACGTGTCAGCGTCATCTCATTGCTCCAATAAACTTAATATAAGAAAGGGTTCGTTTGTGAAAGGGTGGGGTGGAGGGTTGGAAACTCATGAAGATGTGGAGGAGGCTATCTATAAACGTTCGGATGTTCGAAAGAGTTCTACTCTATCGATAATTGATATAACAATCGCTAATCTAGTGACAAATTTGACAGGTGGCGCATTTTTACAGGGATACGCTATAAATGTCCTTGGCGCTGAAGGTGTTTTTATAGGGTTAATTATAGCCCTTCCAGGATTTATGGCTCTTTTTCAGTTGATTACACCTATGATCGTCGCTTCTATGGGCTCTCGGAAGAAGGCTTCAGTATATTTTGGTCTAGCAGGACGAATTTTATTAATATTTGTTCCATTCCTAGCTTATTATCCTCTTACTCTACTTGGGGAGATAAGGCTATGGATACTAATTCTTCTTCTTACTTTATCTTCGTTTTTTCTTACTATTTGTAATGGTGTGACTTTTTCTTGGATCGGAGATCTAGTCTCTCCAAAAGAGCGTGGAAATTACTTTGGCAGAAGAAGTATGCCTGGAGGCTTTGTGATTCTTATTTTTTCCTTTATCGCTGCTAGGATCCTTGATAAATTTGGCGGTCCTTCGGGCTTCACCTGGATCTTTGGTTTTGCTGTTTTCGCAGGTATTATCGGAATAATTATAAAATCGAAGATGGTGCAGCCAAGGCCCCTACCGGCTTTTTCTAAGAAACAAGCGCGTTCAGCTTTGCGTAAATCACTTTTAGATCGAGGGTTTCGCCCTCTTTTGGTTTTTACTGCTACATGGAACTTTGCTGTTATGCTTGGCTCCTCTTTCTTTAATCCATATGTAATTGGAGATTTGCGTATGAGTTACACCTTAATAACAACGGTGAGTATAGTGAGTAACGTAGCTATTACAGGGTTCTCTGGCTTTTGGGGCAAGAATATAGATAGATTTGGCGGTCGGCCTGTAATATTATTCGCGTCCTTCTTTAAGATCTTTATGCCAGCTCTCTGGATCTTTATAACGCCATACAATGCTTCATGGTTACTAGTAACTCAATTGCTGAACCTTTTCAATCAGGGTATCACCATTGGCACTAACAAATTGCTTTTAGAATTAAGCCCTCATAAAGAAAGAGATGCATATGTTTCTATGTATAATGCTGTGACTGGTATGGCAACAGCCTTGGCACCAGCTATAGGAGGACTACTTTTACCCTTATTACAGGGTTCAAGCTTTGAGCTCTTAGGGGCTACAGTTGAAGGTTACAAGTTTTTATTCTTAGCATCCTTCTTCCTTCGAGCCTTTGCAATAATTCCTATAATCTTCGTAAAAGAGTCTGGTGCTGCTAGTGTGGAGGAGATGATTAAGACTTGGAAGGGTAATAGTACCCCACAAAATACCACTGACTAAATAGAATGGGTCATTTTTTAAAGAATGACGATAATATTTTATATAGTTCTTTCTTAACTTATAGTCTAACATAAATTTAAGGGTTTGAATATCCTTCTACTATCTATTTTAAATCACAAGAATAATTCATGTAGGAGGGAACATAGCGTGACTCAAATGAAACTAGATAAAGTTACTCCTCTTCTTTACCCGCGACCGCAAGAGGTTGAGTGGAAGAGCGGAGAGTTCATTGTAGGTCCTGATACTAAGATATGTGTGGTATCAGAGGCTGATTTGTACCCAGCTGAGCTGCTTCAAAAGGAGATCCAAGATCTCTTTGGGATCTTTATACCTCTGGAAACCCATGTCTCAAGCTCTCACATACTAATAGGTAGGAAAAATCAAGGGTTAAAGGCTGAGGAATATGCGCTTTCAGTATCTCAAGATGGTATTGAACTATTAGGTGCTGATGATCCCGGAGTGATTTATGGAATTCAAACTATCTTACAACTTGCCATTAAGAACCATCAAGGATATTTAACCTTCCCAGCAGTAGATATCATAGATTATCCTAATATGCCTATACGCGGTGTACATCTTTATATTCCAGCGCAGGAGTCAATTGAGGGTTTTAAGAGGCTCATCAGGATGCTAGCGTATGTTAAGATGAATACCCTCGTTATAGAGGTAGGAGGGGGTATGGAGTATGAGAGGCATCCTGAAATAAACCAAGCATGGGAAAAACTTTGTAAAGATGCACAGGCATATCCAGGAGGACCAAGGGGGATACAAAGTTCAGGCGTGTATTGGAAGAACAGCCTCCATACAGAGTTAGGCGGAGGTTCTTATCTTACAAAAGAGGAAGTTCGGGATATAGTAGATTACGCTAAGCGGTTGGGTTTTAAGGTGGTCCCAGAGATACAGGGTTTAAGCCATGCTTATTATCTTACTATGGCATATAGGGAGATAGCAGAAGATCCAAATGATCCATTTCCTGATACATACTGCCCTTCAAATCCAGATACATACAGACTCTACTTTGACGTTGCTGCTGAGGTGATTGAGGTCTTTGAGCCTGAATGGGTTTCAATTGGACATGATGAAGTCAGGATGTTGGCTCAATGTCCTTTATGCAAGGACAAGACTGGCGAGGAGCTCTTAGCAAATGATATAAATACTTTGTACAATTATTTTAAAGCTAAAGGCATTAAAGTTATGATGTGGGGAGAGAAGTTACAGAAATTTATCGGATATAATGGTAAACCATACGGCGGTGTTTTTCAAGAGAGATGGGATGAGAAAGGGCGATACTGGAGGGTACCTGAAACTTATAAGGCTATTAATCTA
>DIRN01000051.1:0-1284 GCA_002426645.1 Firmicutes bacterium UBA5435
CCTGAATTTCCTTCATTTTTATAGGCTACCTTGTTTTTGGAGTATCCACATTCTGAATTCTTCCGCATCGATCTTAAAAGCTGACAAAATATCTTTTTGGTTCTTTGTAAGAGGAGCCAGAAGCTGATCTCCCATCTTGTAAGACACTTTCTGAATCTTTTCCATCTCGTTTAGCACGGCCTTCACAGTAGGGGCTGGCTTTTTTGTTTGCCATTGCATAATGCGGATCATATCCGCCCAGAAGATTTGTGCGATAAACCCTAAGAAGAACTTTCCCTCTGTAGATGTGTCTGTATGCGTTCGTAGGCGATAGAGCTCTAGAGGGTTCTTCATGCCCTCATAAAGCTTCTCAATACCATCACGTCTACGATAGTGCCTGATTGCCCCTTCTGCAGTAAGCTCTTTGACATTAGTCAGAAAGCCAAACATCCCACAAATGCTTAGGCTTTCGTTGATTTTTTCCTCGTTTTTCTCATAAGAAATAACCTTCCCCTGTTGCACTTCTACGTTGTAGTAGGGTTCTTGCTTTCGCCTGGTGGCTTTACCCTGCTGTCTCTCGAGTTCTTCGCCTCTTTTCTTAATCTTTTCATAAAGGGCGGTTTCATCTTGGGCGGCTTTTGCACTACTGTAATAAGCAAAAATCTGATAGTCCCTTTCTTCAATCTTCACTTCCTCTTTAACCCCGTAAACTCCGAGCCCCAAAAGATGATTGGCGGGATTTCGTATAAGTGGCGATTTTTCAAGTAGAAACTTTCGGTATATCTCCTGATGGGAGGGTATCCCTATAAGAAAGTATATCCCTTCCTGCACTAATTCTTCGAGATTTCCCTGGGTGAGAAAACCACGATCCATGACATAAAAGGAAAGGTTTAGTCCTAACTTATTCAGAAGGCACATCATGGACTCTAAGTGGCTCTTATCAGCAATGCTTCCGTTATAGAGTTCATAACAAAGAGGAAGTTCACTAGTCTGGGAGTAGACTGTTCCCACATTCACCTGGGGTAAAGATTCTCCATCGCGATTATAACCATATTCAGCAAGAGAGACTTCCTTAGCTTCTGTAGAGATGCTGGTTACATCGTATGCCACGAATTCTCCCGGTTTAGAGGCATACTCCTTCCAAAGCTTAAAGAACTCCAGGCGGTCTTCTCTTCTAAGCTTTTCGTAGAGTTTACCTAAATGCTTATGGGAAATAAGATCTTCATAAGGGTTTTGATGCTTTTGATAGAAATCATCCATGTACATCATGACACCTCCCCGGGCTAGTATGTAAAAAGCACACTG
>DIRN01000051.1:1621-11816 GCA_002426645.1 Firmicutes bacterium UBA5435
TCTTGGGATTGTCCGGGTTAAGTTCACCAATACTAACTTCGTCATGAGTCGGAGTCCCTTTCTCGTTTCGGTAGTAACGCGTCGATAAATAAACATAACGGGTATCCCCAGCCCCTTTTTTAATTAAATAAAAAGAGCCCTTCGCAGATAGAAAAGCCCTAATTTCTAGCGGTTAGAGAGGTTAATCAGAATATCGCACCCCTACTTTGTCTAGGATTGGTGATCTTTGTAGCCTATTAAATTAAAGAAATTTAGGCTACATTTCACGAGACGATACATCTTAGATAACTGGCGTTCTATGATGTTTGGGAATATATCTATACCGCTTGCGTTTTTGAGAGAATGTACACCTCGTAAAAGATTTCTCATTCGGGTTATACTGTTCATAGTAGTACTCCCATATAGTTTTTTAAATTTGATATCTTGAAGCTCTTTACTTGGGACTGTGAATTGCTCTCCTCGGATTTTAGGAAATAGCTTTTTAAAGGTTACTCTATAGCACATAAGTGGTTATTATAGATCAGAATCCTCATCTTGTGACCCTAACTCTTCAAAGAGTTCCTCTATCCTTCTCTCCAGCCTGTCTATGTCTAGTCCTCCTTCCTGCCTAATACTTCTCCTCAACATAGGACCTACATCGCGTATATCATCTAAGATATCATGTAGAAGTGAAAAGGCAGCCTCTGCATCAAGAACCTCCATAGGTACCTCTACTATATCCCGTAAGATGGTTCCCTCGGTACGAGATGCTATAATCGGACCGTTCACCCCTTCAGCATAAACCAGTGTCCTTCTACCTGGTCCCCGTTTCTCCTCTATGGGTTCAAGAGATATAATCTTATCAGCTCTAATATACTTCCCATAACCTAATGGTATTATCTGACGATCATTCCGTATTTCCATAGCACGATCCCCTCCAATACTTATATAATTACCTATACAGTTATTTTTGTCGTAACGCCTCTATTTTATGCTAGTATAGCCCAATCATACAAGAATATTACTTCTTATAAAAGACTCATCTGTCATTGTACCCCAGCTCCAATAGAATAAAAATACTTAAATAAAAGGGGCTATTTGAATATATTATATAGACTACAGATTTTTTAAAAAGCATCCTTTGCTTAGGCCAATACTACATCTAGCTAAATTATAGGGGGGGGAGCTGCGCTAGGAGAGTTTGCTCTATATCAGCAAAAGAAGGACTCTTCACATTATCTGTTACAGTAGGTCTTTAGATTTTTAAAAAGATAAGTGTCGATGAGATCACTGAAATAGTAAAACCTAAAGGCGAGCATAAGCCCAATAGAAAGGCTACTAGGCATTGGCTATAAGGGGGAGAGACAGTGTAGTATTATCTGGCCAAAGAGTACCGGTAAAATTACTATAGATGGCAAAAAACATAAGATATCGACCTCCTTTTATGTATACTTATCTATTATATAATTTGAGGTCTATATCATTTTTCTTATCTTGTTTAAATAATATGTAAACCAGTTTCCTTAACTAAAATGAACCATGCCCCTATTTCACAGTTCGATAAATTTTAATAACCATGGAGATTCTCATAGCAATGGTTCTCATAATGATCAGGGTGGCTCTACAAAAAGACTATATACATAAGCTCAATGTTCTTGTAAAAAACCGTTCACCATAAATGCCTGCTTCAATTTTAATAAGGGCGACTACTTACACCGCCTAGCTTATGTAACCCCTAGTTCAACCCATCTACTTCAAACAGCAGTTCTTATATTTCTTTCCGCTGCCGCAAGGACATGAATCGTTTCTCCCAACTGGAAGTGGCCTAAGATTTGGTTTTTCCATTAACTCAAATATTTCTGTAGGTGTATGCCCATTATTCTCCCAAATCCGAGTATTGTTAGCAAGTTCTACGATGAGCTGCATCACTTCTGAAATCTGCTTTTCATTCTTAAAGTTTATATTCCTTCGATTAAAGGCATAAGCAATACTATCCATTGAGAACCCAAACCAGCATATACACTGAATTTCCTCGCACAACATTTCTGAATTACATTCATCCCCATCAAAGATATTCTTAGTCACATAGCTTAGCAATGCCTTATACTCTTTAGTAACTTCATAATAAAAATCGTCTTTATATTTCAAAAGCTCTTCTTGCTCTGGAATATAAAAAGGCTTACCCTTACGCTGCATCAACTGCTCTTCGAACTTATCAAATTGTATAATTGATACTTCAACAAAGTAATCACCATAAATAACAACGAAGCCATCATCTAGCTCCTCTATGCGTTCCTTACAAATTTTATTGATGATGGCCTCGTCAATCTTCTCTTCATTTTGCATATTATAGATCTCTACAACCTTATCCCTATGGACCAAGCCATATAAATGTGTAAGCGAAATAATGTAATCTACTGCTTTATTCATTGGTGCGCTCCTTTACTCTTTAGTAGTAATACTCAAAGTTCTTTTGTCATTAAGATTTATAAGGGACTAGAAAACTAATCCCTACCGAATAAATCTCTTGTATACACCTTGCCCACTACGTCTTTAATCTCATCAGATACTCCATCCTTATAACTGATCTTTACTCTGAATGATCTCACGCTTAAATACTTTGTAGCGGGTTTCCATATCTGTAATTTTCAAACCTGTAAAGCAATTAGAAAGAAACGTTAAAAATCTATTAACTAAAATATTCTACCAATATGCGTCAGGATAATTGCTCCCTTTAGCAAATCTTGAACCATATAATATACTTGCCTCATCTTTAAAATATAGGGGTTATTCCATATCAGCGTCTTGAATTATAATAACATCTCCTGATGCAGATTTAATGCTGTCCTTAAAGCAGCTCCTTTGCCTAAGTTTTTATCATTTTATTAACGAGTGGAGCAATCTCTTTCTCAAGTATTTCCCTTGTCCCATCAATAGAAAAATCATCAACAATTATAATTTCTTTATTGGGGATAGATAAATTTAAAACCTTCATGATTATGTTTTTGATGTTATTTCTTTCATTATAGCAAATTATAATAATGCTTAGTTTTTTTCGTTTGTGCTCATATATATTCTCCTGCCACTAGTTCTGTATATAAAATTATATCACATGAATTGACAATATCCAATTTTATTTTACTTCAATCAAAAAACTTGTATATGAGCGTACTAATCCTCGGGCTAATTTTAAATAGTTCTATAAAATACGCACTTTTTTAGAAGTGTTTTTCCTTGCCATGCTGTGTTTGGATAGGTTATAGTACTTTTTAAAGTCTTGAAGGAGATGGTTCTTAGTATCTTGTTTTTTATAGTTCTTTGGCAGAGTCATTTCGCAATATAATTTTGCTGCGGTAAAAGATATGCATAGCAAAAAACCCTTTTAACTCTGAAAAAGGTTGCCTACAAAGGCTATCTGGAGTCATTATATAATTATATAGAGACTCGCTTATATTAATTATCCGTTTAGCAATGTGTACAGCTGAGTAAGCATACAAGAATCCTCGCCTGCATGGAAGAGCCACTAATGTCATCATATCAAGACGAAAATTTATCAGAAAGTGTATTGAATTCTTAGCGACTCCTCGCAGTAGGTCCCCGGGTTTTATAAAGAGAGCAATTATCCGTGATGGGAATACCATGGAAACTTTGTTTTACCTTCTCTTCTTAGCTGAGGTTAGAGCAGAACGTATAGCCACTTCTATCTTAGAACCACGTTTTTCAAATCCTAATTCCTTGACCATTTCATTTATTATCTCTTCATCCGTTCTGAGATGGCCATCTGATTCTATCCAT
Source organism: Firmicutes bacterium UBA5435 (assembly GCA_002426645.1). Classification (GTDB taxonomy): domain Bacteria; phylum Bacillota; class UBA5435; order UBA5435; family UBA5435; genus UBA5435. Next base: position 5,396 of record DIRN01000051.1, read on the forward strand.
TTTATAAGGCTTACGATCTCCCGCTTAGAATACTCTTTAATATTACTACGTTTTGGTACAGAAGGTCTAGGCTTTCTCTGAGGTACTATAGACGAATTTGGAGAAGGGTCTTCCCTCTTTATGAGATACTAGATGAAACGCTGAATCCTTTGTGGAATCTGCTCTGTCAGCATATTCAACAGCAGCCTTAAAAGCAGCTAGAGTCCGTTCTATCTCTTCATCTCTACGTAGAAACCAATCAGTAGACCATATCCTATGAAACCTCCAACCTAAAGCCTCCAAGTGCTGCTGACGGATTCTATCCCTATCCCTAGCAGTATAGCTAGAATGATAACTAGCTCCGTCGCATTCTATGGCAAGGACCAAGCGACCAGGACGTTCCGGATGTTTAGCCACCATATCTATCCTATAATTAGAAACCCCATATTGGGGAATAAGCTCAATACCCTTAGCTTCTAGAGCATTGAATACATCTTCTTCAAACGCATTCAAAGGCACAGATGCCTCGCCTGCTTCCTCCAAGGCTGGACTTCCATTAGCAGCATATTTTAGGAAACCCTTAAGAAACTTCAGACCTTCAGAAGTACACCTCGCATCATCCATATCATAATTACTAAATGAAGAAACTACTGTCATTCTATATCTAGCCCTAGTTACCGCTACATTGAGGCGACGCTCTCCGCCTCTTCTACCTATAGGACCAAGCCTATAATCCATAGAACCAGACTCCTTTTTTCCGTAACCCATACTAAGAATTATAGCGTCCCTCTCATCTCCCTGAACACGCTCTAGGTTCTTCACAAAGAAGCGTTCCGAACGCGTCTCATCGAAGAATTCATTTAATTCTGGGTGAGAAGATAGTTCTTTATTTAATGCCGCATCTATCCTATCTGCATGTTCTATACCCATGGTAATGACTCCTAGCGTCTCTGATGGGTGTTCTTTAGCATGCTTCAGGACCAATTCCACCACCTTATTGACTTCATCTGAAGAGCTCTTCCTATCAATATGCGGTCTATGCGGTATAAGAATATGGGATAAAGCAGGAGGTGATTGAGCTGCACTAGGGAAAGTCACCAAAGCATTACTATATATAAACTGGTTTGAAAAGGCTATTAAAGATTCATCCTTGCTTCTATAATGCCATTCTAAAGATAAAGGTGTTAAAAAGGACGACATAAGATCTAAGAGACTTTCAAAGCCTTCAGTTGCAGACAGCGCATCCTCTTCCTCATAATCCTCATCATCTCCAGTAGCAAAAAAGTCGTAGGCGGTAACTGGTTTCTATCTCCTACAACTACTACCTGCGCTCCTCTAAATATTGCTGGCATTGCATCCTCTGGCAACACTTGACTTGCTTCATCAAAGATAACCACATCAAAGCAGCAGCTCTTTGAATCTATGAGCTGACTTACTGATAGCGGACTCGCCATCCAACAAGGACATAGAGACGTCATAACATCTGGTGCACGAGTAAAAAGTTTTCGTAGAGGCAAGTGTCTTGATTGCTTTCTAATCTCCCGCGTGACTAGCTCATTCTGATCTGGAAAAGAATTTTGAGTCTCTATTACTAGTTTCCCGTGTTCTCGTTTAACCCTCTCTCTCCCATATTTTAAACGTTCCTTATCGAGCTCACAAAAGTCTTCCACAACCCTATTATGTGTCTTGCCATTAAAGTTAGATAGGTTCTTGTCTTTAGCGTGAGTATCATCTAAACATGAAGAAAGCCAGGCATATTCAAATATACGTGGCCATAATTTAAGCATAGGGTTACACCGCTTAATCTGTTTAAAAATTTCTTCAGCCCCTAGGCTCGTTAATTCCTCCTCTATCTCCATAAGCCTAGGGATTTTATAAGCAGATGAATTATCTGAATCTAAATTATTTATAAATTCTTCTAGCTCTTGAAGTGGGATCTCACGTAGAGATTTCTTTGAAAGGCTCCTCTGTAAATAATATATTCCCAATATAATTTTTTTCTTCAGTAAGAGTATTTTATCTATATGGGTAACCTTCGTTGGTAGGGACTCACTTCCAGCAAAAAGCCTCCATCTTCGAAGAACTTCAGCTAAATGTATAACCTCTCTTAAGATCTGCTTAGAAGAAGCATCCCTATTTTTACGCGATTTTAAAATTACCTTTAACGAAGTGCGAAAATCCCTATTTGCGATCTTAGCCCAAAAACTAGCCAAGGAGCCTCTTTTGGCTGGCTCTAAGTTCTCCAAGTGCACCCTGAGATCCTCACGAAAAATCTCTAAGTTATAGCGTTCCCCTATTTTATGCACATCCTCCAATAGAGATAACTGCGTGGTGAATTCCTCTAAAGTCCCAGGTTTAAAAAATCCCGTAAGAGAAGTTACCCCGTCTATGGTAACCCACATATCAGGTAAATAATCATTCTTAAAGGCGGATACTGTATCAATAGCTTTCATAACATCCTCACCATTGCGCAATGTAGCACTAGCCCATGGAGATGGACCAATCTTTAAAAAGAGATCTGCTGAGTCTCCAGCTTCCCTCAATAGTTCCATTATCTTAGAAGCCTTATCCTGAGTCAAAGCTTTTAGGGATTTGCCACGCCAGCGAATATGAGTCTCCGCTTCTTTCGGTAAATTCAAGAGTCTACCCTGGATTTCGTAGATGGTATAACCAGACGGTAAATTAGGAGTATGAAGTCTTGCCACATGATCATTTAAAGATTTGCGTCGCTGTGAGAATGATGTATGTAGCTCCTTTGTATCTACAGGTCCTATACTTTTAACCACATCCAAGCTCTCTCGTAGTTGTTTCATTACTTCACGACGCGATACATCTGCTCCATGGAGATCTAAAACAATATGTCCTAGACCAACATCACGAAGGCGTCCGAGAACTACTTCTAACGCTGCTCGCTTCTCTGCTACAAAGAGAACCTTAGAACCCTTAGCGACTAAAGCAGCTATCATATTCGCTATAGTCTGACTCTTACCAGTACCAGGAGGTCCTTGTATAACAACGTTCTCACCCTTAAGCACAGTATTTATGACCTTCAGTTGGCTCGAGTCTGCATCTAAGATAAAAAACTCATCATCTGGCGATATAGAGTCAAAGGTCCTAGGATCTATCTCTTGACTTACCCTCTTGTTCCTAAGAAGCTCTCTAGCTCCTTCATCTCCTGCTATAGAAGATATAAAAAGATTATATACCATGGAGTCTAAGTTATCCTGAAGCTCTTTTATAATTGCCATCTTCTGAAAGAAGAAGTTAGCTAAGATCTTGCGGTCTTTCTGAATTGAGAATCCATTTATAGACTTAGTTGCCTCACTAAATGCACAAAAGGCGCTTTCCAAATCTAAGAGTTCGTTAGTTTCTTCTCCATTACCATTGAGCAAGTTATCAATTTCAATGTCACATCCATATTCTTCCTTCAATACATGGAGTAGGACAGGGTTTAACTGCATATCATCTCTTCTAGTAAAAGTGCCTGAACGGACTTCCCTGCTTAATACATTTATACTCGCAGGTACATAAATATTGGTGCCTCTGGAGGACGCCCCCCATCATTAGATTTCCATGTAGCCATACCTATCGTCAGATAGAGAGTCTCAAGACCTTTCTCTTCCTGATTAGAGAGAGCCTTCCGCCTTATATTGTTCAAGGAGGCAAAGACTTGGTCTTCCACATCAGGTAAGAGGTGCTCTAAAGGAACCGCATCACCCTTTAAAAACTTCTCAAATACCTCGGGTTCCATAATAGAAAGATCTAGAGTTCCCCTCTTCAGATCCCGATAATAGAGAAGACTATTTCTCCTAGATAGATCGACTAGACGCTTTATCCAACCATCTCTAGCTTTAGTTACCAACGCTCTGCGTTTATCACTCATCTTATGGTTTATGCTATCCACTTTTAGATTCCTCATCCGATCTTTTGCGTTCTAAAGATGACTAATAGTCAATGTATTAACATTCGATACAAGAGAAGGATTTTCCTCCAATATTTTGGATCATTTTAAAGAAAATAGATCCTCATATGCTATCGCCTCTATAGGCCTTCTTAAGATCCTCATAAGTGGTTCTATTCTGTTTAATATCTGGGGACCAAAACTCTTCAACCAAGAATCTATAGCGCTCTCACTCAACTCAAAGAAGATACCCACACCATAAACCACATAAGCTGATAACCATGACTGGGATCTCTTTGGCGGAGAACGCCATAGAAGTTCCTGAGATTAAGCTACATCCTCAAATATCCATCTGTCGTATACGCAAATACGCATCATCTCGCTGAGTCTTAAAAATATCATACTCCTCTCTCCTAAACTCCGTCTCCTTGGACTCAGAGGTATCGTCAGAGTCACTCTTATTTACCTTAAGAGAATCTTTCCCACTATCTATAAACTTAACAGCCTTTCTGATCTCCTCATCCCTATAAGGCTTGAGAGTCTCAGTGTATTCCTTTCTGAAATAACCTATATCTACCTTCTCTGCATCACCATTAACATAATTAAGGGCAATATTCACAGAGGCAGAGATACCCATCCTTTGGAAAAGCTCAATGAGCTTATCAAACCTACTATCATCCCCCCGTGGTAGATATATGGCGCTTTGAACATTTGCATAATATACATTCGAAGCACTCCTCAATCACACATTATCATTGCTATAGCCAATAACGTGTTAAATGCCATTGGTTTTGTGGAACATATTGACTCTAACGTGACTTGGGATAAGGAGCAGTGTAAAGTTTCCCTTGGAAGTCCAGCAAAAGCGCTTATTCTAGCTGTGCTATGGGACGTACCCTAGATAGCTTTTAAAAAGCTTCATTTACATACTACTTTTATAGGGACTACAATACTGAGTGGAGAAGAAAGAATTTATGCGCGAAATGGATGCAGTTAAGATGCTCGAATTCCGGAGGTACGACCTAATTTGAAACTTCCGTAGGAATTTCTATGATCGGAGTATTATATTTATCCTCCCATACTCTTTAAATTAGGAACGTAGATTTTTAATTATTAAATCAAATAGCCGCTCATCCACCTTATCTGATACAAATGAATTATGAGGTGTAATAATTACATTTTCAAAATCCCATAGTTGATTATCCTTGCTTAGAGGTTCATCCTCAAAAACATCAAGTGCTACTCCAAGAAATTTTTCTTCTTTAATGGCCTCTATTAACGCAACTTCATCAATAATTCCACCACGAGAAATATTCACTAGAACATTTTTATCCTTCATATTTGCAATCGTATATTTATCTATTAGATACCTAGTTTCTATTGTTAATGGAAGTGTTAAAATAATAATGTCACTCTTTTTAAGAGCTTCATCTATATCTTCAATGGAATAATATTCATCAATTAAATTAGATTCCGTCTTCCTTCTACCGACCCCAATCACATTTACATCAAATGCTTTAAGTCTCTTTGCTACTTCAGATCCTATACTGCCAAACCCAATAATAGTTGCAGTTTTATCTGTTAGTTCCAATAAATCACGCTGCTTGTCCCATTTATGTTCATTCTGATTCTTATAAAACTGTTTACTTCTCTTATATATCTCTAATATCTTTAGTACAACCCACTCAGCCATTGGAACACTATAAACGCCTTTTGCATTAAAAACCTTTATCCCTTTTTTCTTTATATAATCAAGTGGCACTCTATCTAAACCAGCACTGGTAAGCTGTATAAATTTTAAGTTTTTAAACTTTGTAATGTCATTATAGACAAACAAATTATTGCAAACTACTGCTTCGGAATTAGTGACATCTATATCCAATGGAACCCGTTCATCTTGAACGAAGGTAATCTCATAACCAATAGAACGGATCGTATTTAATTGTTCTTCATTGTACTTAAAAGCGCCAGTAAGTAGTAGTTTCATATGCTCTTCCTCATCTTTTCTTATCTATATCGTTTTCTATCTCCATAACTTTGTTTTTTACTATAGCACGATTATGCTCAAAGAAAGCCATATCTTCATTAAGTAATCTTTGTTCTAATTCTCTTATCCTATGGACCCCTCTTGTAAAAACACTTTTAATCTCATTTATATCATCTATTTTGTTAGCATTACAAAAACTTCTTGATAAAATAGCCATGCTAGACCCTAATCTATAGTGCTCTGCTATAACATATTCTGCAGGCAGATCACCTTTTCCAATTTGTGCTATACCACCAAAACCGTATGGAATACCTTTAACCTTGAATTTATTGCATAATATTTCAACAGTTCCATCTGCTAGTAGTCTAAACATAAACTTCATTTTATAAGCAAGATGTAAATCATTTAATCCAATATGTATTAAATCAATCCCTTCTACCGTGAGAATATCATCTATATTTTCTACTGCTTCAGCTGTCTCAAATAATAGATAAGTTTTTGCCCTGCCACCTACATAATCAATAAAGACTTTTGTTGGCGGTCTCTCTATTTGA
>DIRN01000050.1 GCA_002426645.1 Firmicutes bacterium UBA5435
AGAGCTTACTGCAGAAGGGGCAATCAGGCACTATCGTAGACGTGATGGTATTGAGAAGCTTTATGAGGGCATGAAGAACCCTCTAGAGCTCTATCGCCTACGAACGCATACAGACACATCTACAGAGGGAAAGTTCTTCTTAGGGTTTATCGCACAAATCTTCTGGGCGGATATGATCCGCATTATGCAATGGCAAACAAAAAAGCCAGCCCCTACTGTGAAGGCAGTGCTAAACGAGATGAAAAAGATTCAGAAAGTGTCTTACAAGGCAGAAGAATTCAGAATGTGGATACTCCAAAAACAAGGTAGCCTATAAAAATGAAGGAAATTCGAGATCTAGGGTCAGTTAATACTTCTTTTAATTCTTTTAAAAATATTTTAACTTCTTCTTCGGAAGATATTACTTTTTGGCTCACAGGTACATCTCCTATGCACCTAAATTATATTATATCAATTGATAGTTTATAAACACAAAACATGAGTTTTGATAGTATAATTAGTCTACAGCAGATAATACCAGAAGTTCTTCTCACCTTAAATTGAGTGGATAGCTCTTTTCGCGGACGCTGTTTTATGATATGATCACATTATAAATAAGTGGTACGTTGAATCACTACTTAGTAGTTATTGATAATGGAGTTACCAAAACCGATATGGTCTTATGCACAATTCGGTGGAAACGTAGGAGGTATGGTTCTAATCGCTCCAGAGATATACTAATCAGGGCTCTCTATGAGGGAGGGGTGAACATATTTGTATAAAATATTAATTGTAGAGGACGATAATACAATATCCTCTATCATTAAAGAAAAGTTAGATAAATGGGGATATGAGGTCTCAATAGTCTCGGATTTTAATGATATCCTCTCAGATTATATTTCCTTTGAACCTCATCTTATACTAATGGATATTAACTTGCCGTATTACGACGGTTTTTATTGGTGCACAAAGATTAGGGAACTCTCTAATATCCCAATTGTATTTATATCATCAAGAGATACAGATAGTGATAAAATAAGAGCTATATCACAGGGTGGAGATGATTATATAGAAAAACCCTTTTCCATGGATCTACTTATTGCAAAAGTACAAGCTACGTTGCGCAGAGCCTATTCCTACAGCGATGAAAGATTAAATATACTGCAACACAAGGATATGATATTAGATATAGAACGCTTACGAGTATTCTGTGGAGAAAAGGAAATAGAACTGACAAAAAACGAGTCTAAAATACTATGTATACTCATGCGAAATTATGATAAAGTCGTAAACCGTATACGCCTTATGAATGCACTGTGGGATGATGAGAGCTTTGTAGACGATAACACACTTACTGTGAATGTAAACCGTTTGCGTAGAAAATTAGAAAAAATCGGGTTAGAAGGGTATATAAAAACAATCAAAGGCGAAGGGTATAGATTAATATGAAGTTCATTAAATATTTAAAAGAAAGGTGGATAACGTATACATTTATCGGATGTGCTCTTCTATTTTCAGCTATAATCTATAAGTTAGATAAAAGCTTTAACATAAGCACATCAAATGCTAATTATATTATAGCGGGATGGTCCTTAATGTTCATTGCTTTTGTAGTGATTGACTATTGGATCTTCAATTACCGCATAGAAAAGTTCGAAAAATATTGCACTTTAAATGCTTCTTCCGAGGATTTTGATGAGTTCGCATATCCTGTAGATAAAGAATATGCTCGGCTTGTACATAACTTAGCAGTGGAATATGAGAAATACAAAGCAGATACATATACTAAAGCATCAGAGGAACTAGAGTTTATAACAAAATGGCTCCATGATGTAAAAGTGCCTATATCAGCCGCAAGACTTGTGTTAGAACATTACGAAGATGACATTCCACGTAATCTTTACCAAAGTATTGATCGAGAGATGTTTTCTATAGAGGAATGGGTACAAAGGGTATTCTATGAGATTAAATCCAACAGCCTTTATGATGATTACAAAATATCAAGGATTAACAGCAAGAAGTTGATGGCTAATGCGCTCAAAGGCTATCTAAACCTTCTAAGCTATAAAAAGATAAATATCTCCTTTATTGGTGAGGCCTATGATATTTTAACAGATGAAAAGTGGAGTGGATATATATTATCTCAGATCATATCAAATGCTGTAAAATATACTCCCATTGGAGGGACCATAGTTATAAGTACTGAAAAAGATGGCGATGAAACTACTATATCCATTAAAAACAGTGGCAAAGGCATCTTAAGAGAGGATATGGGACAGATATTTAATAAAGGTTACACATCATCTGAGAACAGAGACGGTATGAAATCCACAGGCTATGGACTATACCTGTCAAAAAAATTAAGCGATATGCTAGGCCATAGATTATCTGCAGAATCTAAGTACGGTGAATATGCTATCTTTAAGTTGACCTTCATTGAGAACGAAACTATGCACCATGTGACAAAAATGTAAGATAGAAACCTAAAATGTAAGCTAATTCGATTTTGCCCGCTCCGTAATTAAAGTATAATTATTTTAAGAATAATTATATGGGGGAAGAACCTATGCAGATACTAAAAGTAGAAAACATCAGTAAAATATATGGAGGGAAGAAAAGCACTAATAAGTATGTGGCACTTAAGAATATTAGCTTTGAAGTGGACAAAGGAGAATTTGTAGGTGTAATGGGTGCATCAGGATCAGGAAAAACAACACTTCTTAACATATTAGGTAGTATTGATAAACCAACAACAGGCAGATACATTATGGATGGGAAGGATATTGCAACCCTTAATAAAGACGAGCTTGCTAAACACAGAATCAACAATATAGGTTTCATCTTTCAAGATTACAATCTCTTAGATACAATGACACTAAAGGAAAATATCATACTGCCTTTAGCGCTAAAAGGCCATAAGGTAAATATTATTGAGGAGAAGCTCTTCAAGATAACAAAGGATTTAGGTATCACAAAAATACTCGATAAATACCCTTACGAAGTTTCCGGAGGCGAACAACAGCGAGCTGCAGCATGCCGTGCTCTCATCACTAGCCCTAGGATTATCCTTGCAGATGAACCTACAGGTAACCTTGATTCAAAATCAGGCAAAGATCTACTTGAACTTTTAACATTCATAAATAAAGAATATAAAGCCACCATTTTAATGGTAACACACGATGTATTCGCGGCAAGCTATTGCCAGAGGATAATGTTTATTCGTGATGGTGAAATATACAATCAATTATATGCAGGCGATAACAAAAAGCAATTCTTTGACTCCATCATAGATGTTATGAGTGTACTCGGGGGTGAGGGGCGATGAAACTTACCACATTAGCTATTCGTAACATAAAACGGAACTTCCAGAAGTATATAATGCACTTCTTCTCTTTGAGTTTCAGTGTGTTCACAGCATACTCATTCCTTGCTCTAATGCAGAATGAATACGTAATAACAGCCTTTACATATAGCACGAGATACAGAGCTATGTTAAAGGGTTTTGGCATTATCATAATGGTCTTTGTGATTTTCTTCTTGATAAGTTCCAATAAGAGTTTCATAAGAGCAAGGAAGAAAGAGATTTCCACGTATGCTTTATTCGGCATGACAAACAGAAATATAGGTAAATTACTCTTCTTAGAGACAATGATTGTGGGTTTTGCTGCGCTTATCATAGGAATAGGTTTAGGTATATTCTTCTCTAAACTAGTAGCAATGATATTGTTGGATATATCGTTAGCATCTTTCACCGGTGATATCGCCTTTACCATAGACCCAAAAGCCATCTACCTAACTATTATAATATTCATATCAATATTCGGTGTTATGGGTTTATCAGGCTTACAGGTGATCAATAAATTTCAACTAGTGGATTTATTTAAGGCTGACAAAGTCTCTGAAGGCAAGTCTGGAGGCTCTAAAATCTCATTGATTATATCACTTATGTTAATAGGTACAGGATATTATTTGGCTTCACTCGACGATCCCCTAACAGTTGTGGGTGTATCTATTCCCGTGCTTATTCTAGTAATTCTAGGGACCTACTTATTCTTTTGGGGTGGGTTGCCCGAGGTTTTGAGTTTCATAAAGAGAAACAAGTCCAGCTATTACCGGGGCATTAATTTAATATCAACTTCAGCATTTTCTCACAGGATGCGATCTATAGGCTCCACCATGGCCACTATTGCAATTCTATCAGCTGTGGCCACAACAGCAATTGCAACTGGGTTTACACTCTATAAAAATATAGAGAAGAACACATATGATATTATTGGCTATGATATGTATTTCTACGGTGGACAGGAAAAAATACTAGATGATATTTATCGTGCTTTTGAAAAGCACCATACTAAAATTATAGAAGAATATACTACTCAGAGATACATAACCAGTCCACAAATGGAGAAAATTGTAGTTGATGACAGTAGATATATATATGATGAAACGGATTATTTTAGAGTCTATTCTCAGTCAGTCTATAATAAACTCGTTTCTTTATCAAAGAGTGATCTAAAACCTGTACATATAAATTCTAATGAAGCAATGTACGTAAGCCCATATATCTTTGAAGAGCTGGATGAGGCAGTGGTTGGACAACTACTTACTTTTTCCGACCAGACAATAAAGATAACGTCCACATTAAGAAGTGGTATCGTATCATTTGGTGCATTGCGTACCCTTGTTTTAAATGACAATGATTTTGAGAGGCTTTTACAAAGCGGTGATATTTTAGGGGTTAATAAAAATGGAATCCCTTATGATAAGGTAACTATATTTAATTATGAAAACCCCTTGAAGTCAAGGGCATTAGATAATGAACTCACACGAATATTATCTGGTAATGTAGGGAGCTATAGAACTGCATATAATCATTACAATGAATCTTTGGAGACCTTTGGACTCATATGCTTTATTGGCTTTTTTATGAGTATGGTATTTATACTTATGACAGCAAGTCTTTTATACTTCAAACAGGTAATGGCAGCAGAGGAAGAACGTCATCACTATAGGATGCTTAGGAAGATCGGTATGGACAGCCAGGTTGAGAAGAGAGTAATAGTAAAGAGATTGCTACCTGTCTTTTTGATACCTCTCTTGATTGGCATTACTCATAGTATCTTTGCGATGAAAGCAGCAGATACAATAGTATTCTCTAATATGATACCTTTAGAGAACTCCTATATTATTGTTCTTGCTTTTTCGGCTGTGATGTACAGTGCATATGCATTAGTATATGGAATATTCTATTTTATTACCAAGGGGCAGTATTCGAGGATAGTTAAATAGATAACAAAAGGAGAAAGATATGAGTAGAAAGAATCATGTAATAGTTGTGGGAGGCGGGGCCTCTGGGATGATGGCTGCCATTTCCGCAAGACGACAAGGCGCTGACGTTACAATTATAGAGAGGAACCCTAGGGTTGGTAAGAAGATACTAGCTACTGGAAATGGGAGATGCAATTTTACCAACATAAATACGGATATAACCTACTACCATGGTAGTAATCCTAAATTTGCATATAGCGCCCTCGCAAATTTCGGTGTTAGTGACACAATCGACTTCTTTGAGAAACTCGGAATCGCACATAAAGTTGAAGAGCTTGGTAAGGTTTTTCCCATGTCAGATCAAGCTTCAAGCATTCTAGATGTGCTCTTATATGAACTAAATGAAATCGGAGTTAATATAATCTGTGATGCCTATGTGAAAGATATAATCAATGATAAGGATAAATTTAAGATAATACTAGAAGATAGATCAGTGGTCAAAGGGGACAAGGTTATCCTAGCTACTGGAGGCAAAGCCATGCCCTATAGTGGTTCCGATGGGAATGGTTTTGAATTAGCAGAAAAGTTAGGCCATACAATTATATCTCTTTTCCCTGGTCTTGTTCAACTAAAGCTAGAAGGCTCATTTTTCAAGCAGATCCAAGGGGTTAAATTCATAGGTACTGCTGAAATATTAGATGGTAATAAGTCGGTTGCAAAAGATAGGGGAGATATCCTCTTTGGGAATTATGGTGTTTCAGGTCCGCCTATCCTTCAAATTAGCAGAAAGGCAGGAGAACTTCTAAATGAAGGTAGAAAGGCTATATTAAAGATAAGTATTATAGATACTATCTCTAAAGAAGAACTCATAGAGCTCATAAAGGAACGTTTCAAGAATAGACCTAAGAAGACCCTTGAGTTTAGTTTGGTCGGTCTTGTAAATAAGAGGCTTATCCCCGTCTTACTAAGAGAAGCAGGTATTGTAGATTTAAAGTCTCCCGTTGCAAACCTATCTATTAAAGAATGCGAAAAGATAGCGGATATCTTAACGGATTGGAAATTTGAGGTAAGGGGCACAAAGAGCTGGCCTAGCGCACAAGTGACAGCAGGTGGAATCTTAACAGATGAGATCAACCAGGCTACTATGGAATCTAAGATAATAAAGGGACTATTCTTTGCTGGTGAAATAATAGATATAGATGGACAGTGCGGTGGTTTTAATCTCCAATGGGCATGGTCCTCTGGATTTGTCGCAGGAATCAACGCAGCAAACGAAGGCTAGTCTGATGTGCAAATATGGAAGTGACGTAAAACCTTTATGGATCCCAAAAGTATTAAGTCCGTATCATTCGTTGGGTAAATGTTAATTTCTTATCGTAGTCAGTATAGCATGGGAGGTTAGCAGAGCGCCCCCGCCTCCTACTGAATTTTATAGCCCAACTTAATAATGGATTTGATGAGGGCGGATCTAATATACGTTTAAGAAATTTTCAAACCCACCTCGCACAATAAAAACGTTTCTATAAAAAAGTTAAGCCACAGGGCCATCCTGACTGAGTAAAAAGAAAGGACGGAAGTCTGTGGCAATATACAATAATAGCATTACTATAAATGAAAAATTATATCAAGCTTAGAGTATAATTTTTCGATTGTGTCTTACTTAAAATGTTTATTGATTTCTTCAAGGGATTGGATTTCAAAAATGCTGTCTATTATAGCTTCGATTTGAGATTCATCGGATTCGTTGATTTTGACTATTATGTCTCCTGGTACTTGACCGAATTTTAGGACTAAAAGCTTTATCAAAACCTCTGTCCTACCTTCAGCCCTACCTTCTCGTTTGCTCTTTTT
>DIRN01000067.1 GCA_002426645.1 Firmicutes bacterium UBA5435
ATTTTAGGAAAAGTTAAGGATTAAAGATATAATTATAAGCGAAATATATGTTGACCATGTGATAGCTGTAGTGAGATTAATGACATCTGACGATAAAAGAATGAAATCCTATGGTACATTAATTAGATTTAGAAAAAAATTAGATTAAGTTGGCGGGGTTGCCGCTCTCAAGGATATAGCGACTCCCCCGTCTACAGCGTATCACTCACTTATTATTTGTGCCTCAGGCAGATTAATATAATCATGGTATTTGCCAGCTACATCTGCATATACTACATCTCCTGCATGAAAGTATACTCTATACTTAAACTTTATAATATCACCAGGGTTCATAGTATGCTCCCCTGTAAAGTACCATATATTTGGTGCTAAAAGTCCGTAGTTTCTTACATGCCAATATGTAGGATGTTGCATATTATCAGGATGATCGTATACTGATATACCAACTCTCTTGCCCTCTACATCACCAGAGTAGTCGCACCAATGAGCTCGTTTACCCCACGTTTCACGTTCATTTATCCCACCATAGGAATTTACGATGCAACCGCCATTTGGGACGGTCATTGAAGATGCTACTCTAACACCTAAAGGTCCAGCTTCTTTTGTGGGACCAAGAATCACAGGTCCTTCAGTTGCTTCTAGGGTTGTTGCAACATCCACAATCCTAGCATCACACGGCATATTATAAATAATTATTTCTCTAGTTTCATTTAGAAGACCGTTACCATGAAAGTCAGTCCAATGATTCTTAGCACTTATTCTTCCATAAACAGGGCCTGATAGGACTTGAGTAAATTCTTGGTGTATCTCTCGTCCATGACTCCCTTCCCGCTCGTTCCATGTATCTACACCGTTTACACTCCCGTGTGATATCCAAAGCGATCTATGATGAGGATGCTCCTCTGCAGTAGGATCTAGTCTAGTAATATAGTCCCCATATGGTCCTATTATAGGGCCTAAATAAGGTTTAGGGTACTCAGAACTATAATTATAACTAGTAAAGTACTCACCACCTATACTAACCCGTATCTCATTAGTACCTTCTTCAAGGACCACACCCTCAATAGCAGGTTCATCTGAAGGGATTATCTGATATTCCTCGGTCTTACCTGCGTCTAAACTAGTAATTATCCAACTGAGTAAAAAGTCTTCTCCATTAACCTCACATTGAGCCCACGTCTGGCTCTCTGAACCCTTTAAAAGAATAGACTTAGTAAAATCTATCCCGGGTAAGTCGTTAATCTTACCTTTCAAATATACATTACAAAACCTTCTACAATGATTCCCGGCGCTAACCTTTATAACAGGATTACCCATATCTAGAAGAGTTCCCTCCTACTTTTTAATTTATAGCATCTATGACCCTGGCATCATGGGTAGAAATTATACTCTGACCGGGTCTTACTATAAGAAAATCATCGTTCCATTCTCCTGAAAGTAATCGTTGCAGAATAGACATATCAGCATCTTTTATAACGAATTCTAACCCTTTTCTCTCTGCAATCCCTTTCGTACGTTCTTCATAATTTAAAAATTTCATCTCTGGTAAGTCGAAGTATACAACGCGAGTATAATTTTTAGACCATCCCTTCTCCACCGCAATTAAATATTCAGCATTCTCCTCTCCATATTTAGCCTTGTATTCCTCGAACCGTTTCTCATGGTCAGGATCTAAGTCAACTCCTAATGCACCATGATTTGAATCATTTAAACGTTTCCGTTCAAAGCTCCCACTCGTATAATGATATGTTCCAGGGTTAGTTGAGAACTCTTCTATATAGCGAGAATTTGAACCATAAAAAATAGCTATACAATCATGTACCCTAGGTATCACCAGAGGCGTCTTTCGCGCCTTCAAACCCTCTGCAACATTGCCGCAAAGCCCAAAACCCAGGAGTATAGCATCATAACCCTCATCATCTGAATTATCTATCTCTTCTTGCAAGGAATTTCTCATCTTTTTAGGATTAACGTGTAACCCTTTTGGAATAAATTTTACATCAGTGCTATATGGCGCACGACTAATTATAAGGCAGGCCTCTCGAAGAAAGATATCACAGCATAATAAGGAAAATCGTTTTAGATCATTATCAGTATGTTGTTTCATATCGTCTGCGATTAATTCAGCTCCTTTGAACACCAGTTATACTCACTACCTTACATTTAAAATTTCTACATAAATATAATAACTCCTTCTCTTTTTCAAATCTTTAATCGAATCTTATGCTTTATAATTATTTAACTTTCTATACTTGACAATAATGATAAAATATATAAAGTGGCGTTATTTTGCGATAACTAATCTAGTAAAAGAAGGTGCTACTATGGAATATTTCAGACGTAATCTTTATCTTTTGACTGTAACAAACTTCCTAGCAGCTAGTAGCTGGAACCAAGTTGTTCCCTTTCTCCCCCAATTCCTTAACGAATTAGGGGTGCACGAAGGCGTACAGGGATGGGCTGGGCTAATCTTCTCCATGCACTTTGTATCAGGCATTATTATGCAACCTGTATGGGGAAAAATATCTGACATGGTGGGACGTAAACCCATGATAGTTCGAGCTGGGCTGTGTCTATCCGGAATATACTTTGGAATGAGCTTTAGTACTGCTCCGTGGCATCTGGCCCTCTGTCGCTTTTTAAATGGAGCCCTTACTGGTTTTATACCTGGAGCCATAGCTTTAATCGCCACGAATACACCTAAGGAGTTTTCAGGTCGATACGTGGCTATAGCCCAAACAGGCAGTGCTGCAGGGAATATAGTTGGTCCTTCTTTAGGAGGTATTTTAGCAGCCTTATTTGGATTTCGCACTGCTATGCGAGTCTCGGGTGTGGTTGTACTCATCTCAACACTCTTAGTACTTTTATTCGTACGAGAGGAGAATAAGGTAAAACCTAAAGAACGAACTACTCTAGTACAAGACTTTATACTAGCATTTAAGATGCCAGTTCTTACTAGCGTGATGGGAACAGTTCTGTTATCAACAACAATATCAATGTCAATCCAGCCTATGCTCACCCTTTATCTAGAGGAGTTAAACCCATTCATATCTAAAGCATTAAGCGGCGCTATATTTTCAATGCCCGGTTTAGCCTTTGTCCTCTGTGCATATCGCTGGAGTTCTCTTGGAGAACGCATCTCATATCCTCCAGTAATTATACTTGGCTTAATAGGTGTCTCTTTTAACACCGCAGCTCTTAGCCTTGCTCCCACAGTATGGGCTTTCGCACTCATATACTTTATCACTGGCATATTCTTAGCTGCACTGACACCCTGCGCTGCTGCGCTAATTGCTAATAAGATAGATGACTCTTTCCGTGGAAGGGCATATGGTATGCAGCAGTCAGCTAGCCTATTAGGAGGAGCCATAACACCTGCTCTAGCTGGTTTAATAGGTAATGTGCTGGGTATAAGATATACATTCATTTGCATGGGATCTCTGGTATTGGCAGCCACAGGCCTCCTTTATCTGCAAATGCGTACCTGGAGTCAAATAAAAGTCATATCATTTAAGGCTAGCAATAGATGAGTTATCATTCATGACCACGTTTGAATATAAATATATTAAGTATCCTATATATTGAAAGGACATGGTCGTAGTGGCAAAAAAACTTAGACCCATACCCATGAAACCTGACCTTTTAAGACTAAACGGTATATCGGAGCAACAGATCACTGAACACTTTGAAATACTTTATAAGGGATACGTCAGTAAAGTCAATGAGATATCTGAGAAACTCCCTGAGGCTGATTGGGACGAAGCAAATCCTACTTACAGCGAGATCCGTGAATTAAAGTTAGAAGAAACCTTTGCGAGAAACGGAGTAGTATTGCATGAACTGTACTTTCTCAACTTAGAAGCTAACGGACGTCCAGATAGATCTCTTATGGACGCGATAACCCGCTCCTTTACATCGTATAAAGCTTGGGATAGCCACTTCAGAGCTACAGGATTGGCTGCTAGAGGCGGGCTGTATTAGCCTTTGATTATAGAGATGGCTGTCTCCATAGTTATCTCTTTGATGCCCATAACATAGGAGGTGTAACAAACTCAATACCAATCCTTATTCCTGATGTATATGAACACGCGTATTTTATAGATTATGGCGCCCGTCGGAGACCATATAATTGTGTTGTAAACTGGCGTTTTAAAAGCATAATAGAGGGAGGCTATAATTACCTCCTCCCTCTATTACTGCACAAATAGTTCTTAAAATATCACTGATACATCTAGTTTCCCATCCTCAGGCGCGATAAACTGAATAAAGTTAAATCCTATATAGGAAAAGGCCTTCCATTCAACAATCTCGCCATTTATCTTTAGAGCTTCTATATTCTTCTCTTCGGAAGGTACCATAACCTGTAGCGTTAAACCGTGTAATTGAGCTGGAACCTCTACTGTGAAAGAAACCTCATGAGCTTGAGTAGTTGCACCAGAGAGCCGTACATTCCTGCGTCCTCGTTCCCATAGATTTATCTCTCGTGAGGTCCACCATTCCAGACCTTTATCCTTACCGTAATTGACTACATTTTTCATGGCATCTGCTATACCAGGTTTTAAGACATGAGCAGGATGAAATAAAAAATGTGCAACACCATTATGTTTTAAAGCCTGATCCACTACGGAAGGGCCAACTATATATGGACAAGTTAGAACAAGGTCCTGAGTCTGAAGGTTTATCTCAAGTACATCTATGAATTCGCCATCCCTTTCATCCATTGGAAACCATGGATGACTTCCTCCGAAAATGAACCCAACATTACCTTTCTTACTTGGACCTTTGCTTTGATCCGCCTGAATGCCAGCTTCTTCAAGCCAACGGAAAAATTCTAGATACCCTTCCCATCTAAGATAATGATTTTTATTGGACTCAATAGCAGACATATCAGCAACTTCGCGCAACCACGCTTCTTGATATTTAAAGTTATCCTGGTTCCATGTTGTATATTTTCTACCTGTCCTGGCATCATAGTGTAAGCATATCTCATATCCTGTCTCTTTAAGCTTCTTGTAAAACCTGGAACTGTAACCCCCTGGATATTGTATACACCACGTACTCTTAATATCAAGAGCCATGAGATTTTCGTGGAGCTTTTCAGCTAATGCTAAGACATTATTATCTGAGTCATGGGAGATTAGTCCAATAGCATCAAGACTATTCTTCCAATACCAGACCATAGGTAGTGCGTTCCCCTTCTGTGAGAATGCATAAAATATGCCTTTAAGTATTAACTCACGGAGCTCATCAGCTATTGGATATGCAAAGAACTTTAGATCTGGAAATGTGGTTCTATCCCACTCCCAGTTAAGAGCCATCCCATCATCAGTCTTTAAAATACCGTCATCAATAGGAGCAGAGCCATCTGGAGCTGGAACTCCATCCTCTCTGATCTCTATTCCCTGCTGGATATGGAGGATAGAGTATGGAAGATCAGGACCATAAAAAATTGTTAATCCATCCCCGAATTTATTTACAACAATAGGATCGTATCCAGTCTCTTCATGATTTTCATCTAATAATTT
The DNA here is from genome assembly GCA_002426645.1 of Firmicutes bacterium UBA5435. Taxonomy (GTDB): domain Bacteria; phylum Bacillota; class UBA5435; order UBA5435; family UBA5435; genus UBA5435. Next base: position 5,526 of record DIRN01000067.1, read on the forward strand.
AGCCAAGGAATAGCCTTCGTCAGCTTTGACACAGGCTATCCTAAAGGTATGCAGTGAGCTTTCCATATCACTTACTAAAGGATTTTCTCCTGCTTCCTCTCTTATGCTTATATAGCCTTCGTCTATATAAGTTAACGTCTTTACTCCAAAGAGCTCATCAAGACCAGATGTTCCACCGAACCCTATGAGAGCCCCTCCCTCTGCCACATACTCTTTAAGCTCCGCTCTTACCGTATCAGTGAGGGAAAAGTCTCCCGGCACTATAATAGTAGTAAACTTAGAAAGTTCTACCTCTTCATGTGTTATCTTTTGAAACGGAACTTTTGTATGACCTAATATTTCTAAAATATACTTGTAAGCAAAATCTGAGCCTTGACCAGTAAGTAAAACTCCTAATGTGGAACGAAAGTCTTGTTCACTTTCGTCTGTAATATGCGAAACCGTATCCATCGAATTATCTCCTTTCACCGAACCTTGAAAAAATTCTACAGGGCTCAATAGCATAACGAAGACTACACTAAAGAGCATTAATCTAAGGATTCTCCTTTGACTATGCATATTAATCATCCCCTTTAGGCAAGTCCCTCCCTGTGCTACCAATAGTCCGAGCTGCTATGTATGAAACACCAGCAAAGAGGAGAGCCCAAATTCCCAGGCTAGTGAAGATAAAAGCACCTTCTGGGAAAACCCATCTTGCTATAAAACATATACCTGAAGTCACTCCGAGTACTCTAGTCCAGTCACGGAAGGTATCGAATCTGGAAAAAGCCATTCTCATAATGTTATCAGCTCTCTCCCGATGAATGGGTTCTACATAGATACAAAGCTCAGGATCTCCTTCAAGATCTGTCTCTATCTCTTCCTTGAAAGGAATATCATTAATCCGTAGAGCATCTTTAAGGAGTTCAGCCTTTACTTTATCTTGTCCTTCAGAGGAACAATAAAACATGACTTCTCTTCTAGTATCGTTCTCATCAGCTAGTTTTTCCCTTTCCTTCAGTTGCTCCAAGACGAACTGGATAAGTTCTTTTCGAAATTCTTCAGAGGTCTTTTTTGAAATCTCTAAAAAGACCGGGAGAAACTCGTAATTATTCATATCGCCAAGAAATTTTACCATTGCACTATTAGTATGAGAATCAAGATTAAAGCCCCATTCGGGAGAGCTAACTAAATGAGTTCGGAGTTGACGTCTAGTCCAACCAAGGCTTTTTTCGGCCCATTCTAGCACCTCACTATCTGTAGCACCATTTAATCGTTCGAGACCCTCCATAGAATAACATCGCCTCCTTTCTATAGGTTATATACCGAGGACAGATGTGAGTACTTCTTTCATTTGCCCTCTCTCACATGTCAGTCTATGCACAATTGGCTTTTTATCTAGATCTCTTAATCCCTTTGGGACCTCTATACCCGCAAAGTCCGAAACATCTTTCAGTAACTGGAATTCATCCTTCCCTTTAAGTTTATCCTCTTCTAAAATGGCCTTAGCAACGCTCTCATTGAACTTAAAAGGACTAGCCGTTGAAATTACTACTGTTTGAGTATTGGGATCAACATCTCTTTGATACCTCTTACACACAGTCATGGCAACAGCAGTATGTGGATCCATAAGATAATTGTAACCATGGAATACATCTTTAATACTTTCTATTGCTTCAGAATCAGTAGCAAAGTCTCCATAAAAAAGTTCTTGAATCTTTTTTAGAACACCCTTGTCTACTTCATATCTACCTTTCTCCTTTAATTGACTCATCCAATTAGCCACTCTAACATGATCATGTTCTGTTATCTCAAAGAGTAATCGTTCTAAGTTACTTGATATTAGGATATCCATTGAAGGAGATGTGGTCAAGTGTAGAGTGCGTTCCCTATCATAAATGCCAGTACGCAGAAAATCTGTGAGAACATTGTTCTCATTTGAAGCGCATATAAGGCGTTTTATTGGAACTCCTAACTCTTTCGCATAGAAACCAGCTAATATATTACCGAAGTTTCCTGTAGGGACAACGAAGTTTATCTCATCACCCTGTTTTATCTTACCATCCGCCACAAGATCTATATAAGCAGAGATATAGTAGACTATCTGAGGTACCAGTCTTCCCCAGTTTATAGAGTTAGCAGATGAGAACTTTAAACCCTTCTCTCTCAGCTTACAGGCCATGTCTTCATCGCCAAAGATCTCTTTTACCCCAGACTGTGCATGATCAAAGTTCCCCTTAACAGCTACTACATTTACGTTGTCGCCTTCCTGAGTTAGCATTTGTAGTCGTTGCATGTGACTAACTCCATCAGCAGGATAAAAGACAACTATCCTGGTTCCAGGCACATCTTTAAAACCCTCAAGGGCTGCCTTCCCTGTATCCCCAGAAGTGGCAACTAAGATGACAATTTCACTTTCATCCCCTGTCATCTTCACTCCTTGGGTTAGAAGATGAGGCAATATTTGTAGGGCCATGTCTTTAAAAGCACAAGTAGGGCCATGCCAGAGTTCCAAGATACTTACAGTATCTGTCAAATTATAGACAGGAGCTACCGCCGAAATATCAAATCTTTTGCCTCCATAGGCAGCCTTACAAGCAGATTTTAAAAAATCAAGATCCCAATCTGTAAGAAAAGACTTTAGTATAGAAGCTGCTCTTTCAGGATACTGTAAGGCATCTAAAGCCATAATATCGTCTAAAGAAAACTTCCCACGCGTCTGGGGTACCATAAGTCCACCATCTGGAGCTATACCCATAACTATGGCCTCAGCTGCCGTAACAGAGCTGCTCTTACCTCTAGTACTTATATATTGCATCTTCACATACTCCTCTATCTTAATTTTGAGAACTTATTAAGTCAAAGATATTATACCACAATAGAGAGGCATTGTACATTTTATATGCGGAAAACCACCCTATAACTTCAATAACTTAATTGCGTTTCCTTTAGCTATCTTTTGAAATACAGTATTACTTATCTTCTTTTTCTCAAGAAGTGACAGCAAAAAATCTACTAATGGCACTGGTTGGTCATGTGCACAAATATCTGTACCAAAGAGAAGACGATCCCCGAATTCATTTAAGAATCCTACTGCATAATCTGGATCGCGCATTAAGGCATTAGAACCACTACCAGCTGAGAGATCTCCGTAAAGGTTAGGGTACTTACGCATAAGTTTAGGAACCGCTCCCTCTTCGTCTATTGGATACTTAGGATATCCATATCGATCTATTGGAACACGAAGCCTACCTATCTCAGCCCAAAATGCAGGACCATGTCCTAGAAAGGGTATCTTAGGGAACTTACGAAGGCACTCTTCTAGTTGAGGCATTCCTACATCATCATATAGACCATATGACTTACCTTTATAGCCTGTAGCATCAAAGATAAACGGAAATTCCACTTCTTCAATATGCTTGAGTAGATTCTGAAGTAGTGGATCACGAAACTCCATATTTGGTAGAACCTCTCCTATCCCCTTACATCCGCAATCCCTATAATATCTAAGGATATAGCCAAGAGGTGCATCAGAAGTATTTGTTATAGCCCGTGGGTCAATATTGCAAAACGGTATGAACCTTCCCTCATATGATTCAACCATCTCAAGTATATCTTCGTTGGATTGTGGGAGATAAACCTCTGGGTTCACCAATGGAAGTAAAACTGCCTTCTCGATCCCTAGCTCGTCATGTCGCTTAAGGATCTGTTCAGGTGTAGAAAAAACAGCTTTACCGTTGGGTCCAGGATATGGACGGCGATACGCATGAGCATGGATATCAATAAACATACTTTTAACACTCTCCTTAGTAAGATGATGTCCCAAAGCCCATAGAATCTGACGTGGTAATCCTGGTCTTTTGTGATATAACCACAAAGAAGAAGGACCACCACTGACATCATACCATAAAACAACATATACGGAAAGATATATCTACTTAATTAAAATCAAGAATTCACCAGAAAACATCAGAAAAGCTAGCTATATTGATATACAAAGGCTCTACTGAACATACTCAATTCTACAATATACGCTTAAAACCGTTTATATTCTACCTGTAAAGGGTAAAATAGAGTTTTTGCACTGGTTAAAGTCTTGCATTCCTTTTCCCCAAATGCTATAATAAAGAAAAGCTGTGCAGAGTGGATGTCGTGCGTCAAGTGTTGGAGGATGGGACGTTGCCTCCAAACGAAAGGCTTAATGTCTGCGGTACGACATCGCGTCCGCTGTCACGTTAAAACGGAAGCAAATCCCCCATCACCTTTGTTTCCCCTAATGTGACACGTCTGCAGAAGGGAAAAAGAGGTGTTTATTTGTGTTTAAAACACGCAGATTAGTCTACGCTAGTTTCTTCATTGCTTTGAGCGTTGCTTTTACCCGTATTTTGACTATTCAAATATTCATAGCAGGTGTGGGTTCAGTTCGTCTTGGATTTGGTCCACTCCCTATAATCTTAAGCGGCATCTTTCTAGGACCTTTAGCAGGAGGTATAATAGGTACATTAGCTGATATCCTCGGATATCTATTAAACCCTATGGGAGGTGGCTATGTGCCTATAATAACCTTAGTATCAACAGCTACTGGTATCATTCCACCACTAATACTTAATATGCTTGGAGAAAGAACTCAATATAGGTTTGTAGATCTCCTCATATCCATAGGCATAACCCAATTCGTTCTAGCCCTTATTTTAATGCCAATGGTTCTTTACAAGTGGTTTGGTGTTCCTATATGGATAAACGTTCCGGTACGTATAGTGGCTCAGGCTATACTCATCCCTATCTACACATCTATAATCCATATATTGACTAAAAGACTTCCAAAAGCGATTCCTTCCTTTGGGAAGACATTATAAAATGGAGATTAAACCCTTCCGAGGTGATGGCAGGAGGGTTTAATCCTTTATTTCCTTTCTATCCCCTTAGCAAGAAGGATTTTATCTCTCTGTGTCGAAGAAAATAACAAACTCTTCATCACATAGGAGAGATGCCTCTTGCGCAATTTCATTATTACTATTGCATTTATATCCCTTATAATTCTTTTTCTCCAAGTTCCTCTAGGTGAAAATAGTCTTTATCAGGATTCGGCAGAAGCTGGTGGAGATGCCTTAGAAAATAAAGAAGCAAGTCACCTATTAACGATAAAAATCACATCCCAGCCTCAAAGGGCTGAGATATTTATAAATAATACTTTATTAGGAAGTACCCCTGATTCCATAGAGCTCCTTCCTGGAGAATACAGCATAACCTTAAAACGCGAAGGCTATAAGACTCATAAAGATACTATTATAATAACTCCAGACGTAGAAGAAAAGACATATCACCTGATACCATTATACGGAAATTTCCGATTATCTTCAGAAGATAATCGGATAGAAGATGAGCTAGTACAAAAAAGAATATATCAGAATAATGATGAAAAAATAGCCCAGCTTCACCCGGACTTTCAGCCTATAGCTAAGTATTTCATAGAACTCACTTATGGAATGGATTTCTCTGATATTGGTCTTCCTGGCTATATGGTTATGATCACAGAAACTTATAGGAGCATAGAGCGGCAAGACCTTCTCTTTAGAAAAGGCGGTGTCACCATGGCAATAGCGGGACAAAGCTGGCATAATTACGGGTTAGCTATAGATGTTACTGCTAAAAACCCTGACACTGGAGACACCCTCTGGGAGCTTCCAAATAATATTAAAAACAAGGTAGCAACTGAGTTCTACCAAAAGTTAGCTGTTATAGGGAAGGACTTAGGCCTTATATGGGGCGGGGATTTTATATCCATAGTTGACATGCCTCACTTTGAGTGGCATCCAGACCATATAGATATATTCTCCTTTATCGCAAGTCTCGCAGAGAATAACGAATACGATGACATAGAGTACTCATATAATAACGACGATACTTTGAGTTCTGAAGATTCAGATATCTTTGAGGCTCCTGAATACCCATCCATATGGTCGCCTTATTTAACATACACCCATTGGCCTGCTGGCGATCCCTGGCCTTTCACACATACTGAATTTAAAAATGAAGATATCACTACACAAACGAGCCCTCTTTTTCCTGAAATTGTATGGGTAGAGGGTGGCTCATTACAAGTAATAGTATCTGATTCTAAGACAAAAGAAGATTTAAATCTACTAATGGAAATTGATGATTTCTATATAGGCACATATCCTGTTACTAACGGAGAATTTCTACAGTTCTTCCTGTCTGGCGGATACGAAAACCCACAGTTTTGGACTGCTAGGGGCTGGACATGGAAATTAGAAAATGAAAGAGAAATGCCTACATGGTGGTCACCTAGTGAATATTACCTATCAGATCCATATTCAAATCATGTTGATGCCCCTGTGGTCGGTATCAACTGGTATGAAGCAGTTGCATACTGTAACTGGTTAAGCATATCCAAGGGACTTCCAAAGGTTTATGATGCTAATGGGCAAGCAAAGATTGAAGCCAATGGTTACAGACTTCCTACTGAATTTGAATGGGAGTATGTTGCTAGAAAAAGCGAACGTACGGAAGAAACCCTTTTTCCATGGGGCGATGAACCACCATCTTTTTACATGGCTAATTATGGAACGATTCTTGAAGGTACTACCCCTGTAGGACTCTACTCTGACATGGGAAACCCTATCTGCGTTTCAGACATCTCAGGAAACGTATGGGAATGGTGTGATGACTGGTATAAAGAATACTTTAAAGAGAATGGGAAACAAATAAAAGAGGTGCTTCGAAACTCATACAAGGTGATTCGAGGGGGAGCATGGTCAAGTCCAGCTATAACTTTAGATGGTTCCTATAGAAATTATAACTACCCGGAATACGCCTACAATGTTAATATAGGCTTCCGGGTAGCTATAAATAAAGAAGATTAACTCACTTTCGTATACGCTTTCAATGCACTCTACTAAGTCTTCTGAGGAGGTAATCCCTTGAGCTATAAATTTTTATAGCTCATCATCATCATCATCGTCATCATCGTCATCGTCATCATCGTAATCGTAATCATCGTCATCGTCTTCGTCATCATAATCATAGTCATCGTAATCATCATCGAACTCTATATCTATATCGAGCTCCCCATTTTCGATCATAGATTTTAGTACATCTACAATTCTATCGAATTCATCATCATCTTCTACATCTACTAGGATCTCCTCATCATCATCTTCCTCAACACGAAGGATACGCACAATGTCATCCTCCTCATCTTCTGAGGTTAATATTGCATATCTTTCGCCGTCCATCTCAATGATATCTATAACAGAAAACTCCTCTTCATTTCCTGCCTCGTCTACCAATGTAATAATTTCGTTTCGTTCCATTATGTCGCCGTCAGGCTCTGACTCCTCAGCCACGAACCCTCTTAACGGCATTCGCCCCCTTTTCCATTTTTAATCATTTAGTTCTACGTCCTATCTTTCCCCAAAGCATCCCGCATAATACGTTCGTTCCTGTCGTTCGCCACCCCCAAAGCCATATAACAGAAAACTCCTCTCCAGCTATGTGTCACTAATAGAGTGCCCTAATTTATTATGCTCCGATTAGCCTACCTTCAACACAACTTATTCTCATCATGTTGAGATGAAATTCCCTTACTCCTATCGATAAAATCCAAATAGCTTTGGAGTATTAAAACCGCTGCAACCTTATCGATTACACGTTTTCTTCGACTGCGACTCATATCAGCCTCTAGGAGACTTCGTTCTGCAGCCACTGTAGAGAGTCGCTCATCCCATCTTACAATAGGAAGCCCTAGATTATCTCCTATATGTTCTATAAAGCGCTCTACCTTCTCCGCTTGCGGGCCCAAGGTGCCATTCATATTCTTAGGGAGCCCAACGACGATCTTTTCCACGTCATAAAGTTCAACTATCTCCTTCAGACGAATAAATTCTTCTTGAGACTCTCTTTCTAATACTTCCAGACCCTGGGCAGTCCACCCCATTGGATCACTTATAGCTACACCTATTCGTTTGTCACCTACATCTAAACCTAGTATCCTCAAAGAAATATCCTCCTGAATACCCTCACTGCAATATTGAAATATCATATTACCTTAATATAAAAGTCTCGACACACCGAGGCGCAATACCCGCATAGGAGGCACTTCTCTGAAGAAACTACAGCCTTCCCATGCCTAAGGGTTAGTGCACCTTGTGGACATCGTTTCACACATGCTCCGCAACCCTCACACCATTCATCAATGATTAATTGACGTGTCTGTCGACTGATCTTCTTTTTAAGGTTTTCAGAAACTTCTTCTCCAGAGAAAACACGAAGATTCATTTGGACCTCTTCCACTGTTTGCATACCAACTGCTACAGAGTGAACAAACTCCAACCCTTTAATAAATGCTACAGCCTCATCATATCTATTTAGAAGATTCCCACCCCCAAGTGCCTTCATGGCATAAATGCCTTTTCCTCTATCTGCTGCAACCTGTAAAGCATCTATCATCTCTTCAATTGTCCCGTCAAGGATCCCAAGACCTGTGAGATTAATAAGTGGTTGTATTACGTCAATCTCATCTATCTCTGCCGCTGCTTTTACAGCATCAATAGCATGAGTAGATATCCCGACAGCACGTACTAGACCCTTTTTCTTCGCATCTACAAGAGCTCTCAATGCATCCCAGTGACCTTTAATGGTTAAATAAGATTCTTGCTCATGCATAAGAAAAATACCCATGCTATCCACATTAAGTTCTGAAATAGCCTTCATTAAACTAGTTTCCATTCCTTGATAGGTATATGCATATGATTTTGAAGCTATGATAATATCCCTACCATCACTTTCAGAACTTCCACCTATAATAGCTTTACGTATATGAGGATCTGTTCCATAAATCTCTGCAGTATCAATAAAGTTAACCCCACCATTGAGAGCTGTTCTTATGACCTTTGCCCCATCCTCCGGCGAGAGTCTTGCTTGTAGAGGCCCGACAGTTAATGCACCAAAACATAACCTTGATACAACGAGCCCCGTTTTTCCTAGATTTCGGTATTCCACTAATTTTTCAACCTCTCTGTGAATAACGAATTATTCAGATACCACTATTTTAATCCAAAATGGCCATCTCGGCAAGACCCTATCGTAATCAGTTTCATCTTTTTCTCTATTTATTATCTGAAACTTTCCTATACCTTCCATAGAGCTCAGTATTTCCCTAGCTTTTTCATTATTAGTTCCTCTTAATTCTTTAAGTAGAGACGGTCTATCTATGTTGGCTTTTATTTTCCCCTCTACTATGGCTTGTAATTCAACTGTAGAGTTACTAAGCATATTTAGGCTAATAGATCGAACTTCTAAGGAATCTTCTATAAGATAGGAATCTTTATCAAGTCCCCTTAAGAAAACTTCTCCTAAAGCCTCTTCAAGTTGAATTTTTTTAAGAGTCATAGTATCTACAGATACTATGGTAGATGCTGTTACATCAAGGGCTAACTCCTCTATATTTCTATTAAAGTCTATCTCCTCCTCTTTTATATCCATAGCCCCTTCTAACAGTATATCTCCAGTCTTTAAGAGAGCTGTTATCTCAGATAAGGCACGTCCCTCTATTTCCCGTGAAAGTTTTGCTCTTGCTGCCTTTATATCTTCAATTGTAATCTGAGCTAAGACCTCATCTGTACCTCCACTAGTTGATGATTCATTTAGGATCTGAAGCTCATTCCACTTACTATCAACAATTCGACATATTTTTCCAGAAGTTATATTACCACGTGTGCCCTTCTCTTCAGCCTCTATAGGCACTGAGACTGTTCCCGCTTCAAATCTCAGTAAGAGATTCCCAAGATATATTGAGGTTGACGAAGGTACGCTAACGTCATGATTTGTTCGAAAGAAAATCCCATCCACAGTAGAGAGGCGAGTACCTCCAGGCACATATATAGACTTGTCCCCTTGATTTATAAAAGTCACGCTACCTGTAGCTCGCATTTTTCCTATTGACTTCCTCCCTGTAGCAGGTACAGTTACTGAAATATCAAACGAAACTTTAAGAGGGGTAGCAGGTAATGTAAGAGTAGCTTCATCTATCTTTTGAAGTTCAGATGATGCCTTAATTGTTAGTGTTTTAGATATTCCCTTAATATCAGGAGTTATCATAACAGTAACTTGGGGAATAAAAGCATAGATCACCGTTCCAACAAAGAATAATATAAAGAGAAATGAAAGCATAGTCTTTAGCTTACGACTATGAGGCGCTCTCTGAATCTTCTTGCATGGTAATAAGTGTTCTTCTTTTTTATATGGTAAGATATCTATTATTTCGTCAGATGTCTCCTCATACTCCCCTTTGGTGTATCCTACAGTCTTTAGGCCTACCTCTCTAGCCATATCAATAAATTCGGAATCATCGGTGATGAACAAGACTTCCTTAGATGTATCATCTATATAAAATTTAAGGAGGCGTAAATTCACCTCATTATTAAGAACCTTCATTCCTGGAGGGATAATAAGTTGCACTGTAGGACTATTGCTCTCTTTTAGAGCCCGTACTATAGATGTTATATCATCGTATGGATTCAGATAAAGTCTTTCGTATCTATCAGTTCTCTTTTCATCCATGTTACATCTCCCCTTTAAAGTTCTTATGGATCAGCACCCTTCGACAAACTCTCTATCTTTCTCTTAAAAAGAGACATTTTCCCTTATATAGAGTCTGAAGCCGCCCTGGTATTTCTAGGAATACCAAAGCGGCTTCTTTATAAGTTACCCTAAAAGATTTAAACTATTTATATTTAATTATGGGCATTAAGACGTTCTTTTATGAACACCTTCACCTCTGATAGGGCCTGGTCTATCAGAGAGGGAACTCCACCACCGGCTTGAGCCATGTCAGGGCGTCCGCCTCCACCTCCTCCAGCGACCTTAGACGCTATTTTTACCATCTCAACGCCATTAAAAGGCCCGTCCTTCCTTACAAGATCTTTACTTATACTCGCGAGGAAAAGGGCTTTTCCTGAGGATTCTGTGGCCAAGAACACAATGCTGGAGCCCAATTCTGCTTTAAGTGAATCTCCTATTTCTCTCAACTCAGCTCCATCTACATCATATACTTGAGTTACCAAGAATTTTATCCCATTCACCTCTTCAGCACTGGATAATATACCGGAGATTTTAGAGACTGCTAGTTGCTTCTTCATGGTATCAATGTTATCTTCTAATTCTTTCACCCTATCTAATAATTTATCAACCCTCTCAGCCACTTCCATAGGACTTGATTTCAAAGCAAGCGCTGCTTTATCTAAAGCTTCCTCGCGTTTTATACCGTATTCAAGAGCAGCCTTTCTAGTAAGAGCTTCTACTCTCCTTACACCCGCAGCTATGCTTGACTCTGAGACGATTCTAAGTACGCCTATCTCTCCAGTTGAGTTAGCATGGGTACCACCACAGAGTTCTAAGCTAAAGTCACCTATCTTAACTACTCTGACATTATCTCCATACTTATCATCAAATAAAGCAACAGCTCCGTATGAAAGCGCCTCATCAAAGGTCATCTCTTTGACGACTACAGGCATATCCTCCATAATCTTCTCATTCACAAGTCTCTCGACTTTCTTTAACTCTTCTTCAGTCATTGAAGCATAATGACTAAAGTCAAATCTTAAGCGCTCAGAGGATACTAAAGAACCTGCCTGTTTTACATGATCCCCAAGTACTTCTTTTAAAGCTTTATGTATAAGGTGGGTGGCAGTATGATTACAAGCTGTATCCTTACGGAGCCCTGATTCTACAGAAGCGCTTACAGGTTCATCCATCTCCAACTTACCTTCTTCGATAATAGCTCTATGAACTATAAGCCCTTCGACTGGATATTCTGCATTGGAAACGCGCGCCTTGCCTGACGGTCCAGTTATAATTCCCTTATCACCAACTTGTCCTCCTGAATCTGCATAAAAGGGAGTCTTCTCAAGAATTATATCTACTTCATCGCCTTTTTGAGCCGTAAGAACCAGTTTACCCTCACGAATAATCGCTAATATCTTAGTTTGTTCCTCTAAAACTTCATATCCAGTGAACTCAACTGAACCTAATTTATTGCTAAGTTCTAAATATATAGGATCATTCGTCCATATATCAATGCCTTGACGAGCCGCTCTAGCTCTGGCTTTCTGCTCATCCATAGCCCTATGAAAACCTTCTTCATCTATGGTAAGACCTTTCTCTTGAGCTAATTCTGCAGTAAGCTCCATAGGTAAACCATATGTATCATAGAGTTTAAAGACATTTTCTCCTGGTATTACGCATTTCCCTTCACTTTTTACCTTCTCTACATACTGCATAAATATTGCCATACCTTGATCAAGGGTGGAAAGGAAACGTTCCTCTTCTCCCTTTATAATTTCAGCTATGCGTTCTTGTCCTTCCTTGAGTTCAGGGTAAGCTTCTCCCATAACCTTTATGACAACACCTACAAGGTTGTGAAGAAATGCTTCTTCCATACCAAGCACACGTCCGTACCTAGCAGCTCTTCTCAAGAGCCTACGTATTACATAACCTCTTCCTTCATTAGACGGAAGAATGCCTTCAGATATAGCAAAGGTTATTGCTCTCACATGATCTGATATAATTTTAAATGCCAGATCTTCATCGGGATCTTCTTTATACTTCTTCCCTGTTATATTAGATACCTCTTGGATTATGGGTATGAATAAATCCGTATCAAAGTTGGTATGTACACCCTGAACCACTGATACCAACCTTTCAAGGCCCATCCCTGTATCTATATTCTTCTTTGGGAGCGGCTCATAAGAACCGTCTTCCTTCTTATCGAACTGTGTAAAGACAAGGTTCCAGATCTCAAGGAATCGGTCACACTCGCATTCAACGTTACAATCTGGTCTTCCACACCCTACCTCCGGCCCTTGGTCAAAGTGTATCTCAGAGCAAGGACCACATGCACCCTGTCCGATCTCCCAAAAGTTCGTCTCTTTACCCATTCTGATTATTCGTTCTTCAGGGACACCTACCTGATCTCGCCAAATTTCAAAAGCTTCATCATCATCTTGGTAAATTGTAATCCATAATCGTTCTATATCTAAGCCTATATCCTGAGTAAGAAATTCCCATGCCCATTTAATAGCGTCCTCCTTAAAATAGTCACCGAATGAAAAATTTCCAAGCATCTCAAAGAATGTATGGTGACGTGCAGTTCGCCCCACGCTATCTATATCCTGGGTCCTTAAACACTTTTGAACTGTAGTTATCCTGGTACTAGGAGGAGTAGCTTTACCAGCGTAGTATCTTTTAAATGGTACCATTCCAGCGCTTGTCCATAACATACTTGGATCATCATGAGGTACTAGCGAAGCACTAGGAAGAACTAAATGACCTTTACCTTCAAAGAACTTTATATATCGTTTTCTCAATTCCGTTGATGTGAGCATATATGAGTACACCTTCCCGCTATTTTCCGAAATATTCTACTAATCAATTATACCTATTTTAACATATAAGATCCTAAGTGGCAAGACGTTCTCTTAGTTTCAAACCTCTTCTTAACATATTCCCCTCGAAAAACCGAACCAGATACTCTTGCTAAGATGTACAGAGAAACCACAGAGGGAATCAAAAGCAGCTTAGAGTAATAGTCAAGATGTGCTTGATTGAGCTCTCACGAACGATATTTCAGAGCTGAAGTGGATGGAACGGATAAGGGCTGCATGACGGTGCAGAAGGCTTTGCTCCTAGGATAATCGGTGCCCTACAGCATGATATTAATTGTAGGTGTACCTAGAAGATTGATATTCTGGATGATGAAGATAAAAAAGATGGTGCACAGAGTGAGGATGAATATGATATAATAGGTGCAGGCGAAATTAAGAAAAAGCTATCGTTAGAAGAGCTCGTGGTGGTAGAAAATGAATACGCTAAATTATATTACGAGACGGTCAGAAACAGAAAACACGATTCTAAAGTTATAGCCAAGAACGTGGGCTGGAAAGAATCTGCTATAGAAGAAATAAGACAACATGTTTTCTTAAAAGAACATATTCTTTATGGTGAGCGTAAAAGGTTTGAACCAGATTATGATCAAGCGCAAGCATGGCAGAGACTGCTGGAGGGTAAAAATATTCGTGAGAGTGATTTAGTCTTTTTGAAACACGAATACGTAGAGCTAACCCAAATGAGGTTACATGGTTATGATTATAACAAAGCTCACGAGATAGCCAGCCGATATCATGATTGGTATGCCTTGGTAAAGGATGAGATTGAAAGAAGGCATGGAGGGAAGTAGTATGTGGTGGATGTTCAAGAAAATATTAGATGATGGTCAAAAGATGACGTTCCTGTATAGTTTTGAAAGTTACGAGCTAAATGGGAAGATAGAGTATGATAAAAGGAATGATAAGTTTCGTTTGTTAGTGCCGTCTGAAAAAGGAGGAATGGCTGGTTATCTGAAATTGTGTGGTCATTTACTGCATAAAATAAAAAACGCGGATATACCTGAGGGTGAACATATGATAGCAACAGGTTAGAAAAGCACTTACTTTCGTAGGTGATTTTTTCATGCCCGAAAGTAGGCGATATAGTGAGTAGAGTTAGTGGAGATATAACTTACGATACAGGTCGATATAATCACATCTTTAAGGTCCTAACAAGCATACTATGTAAAGGAATGATTATCCGGAAAGATATTTAGTTCCCCCTTAATAATTTTATAAAATTTTTGTAGAACCCTTAATTATTAGTGGGAATTAATGAGTTTTCAATGGAGAGAGGAGGATTGCTTTGGTTAATAAGAACAGTAGAAGCATTGTTCTTCGGTGCGAAGCAAGAAGAAAGAAAAATATATGGATTGCCACCTGCCTTGAATTGGGGATTGTAATAACATCACCTACTCCCGATAAACTCAAACAGGAGATGGCAGAGGCAGTGAAGCTATATTTCGAAGGTATTACGGAAGCGATCAAGGATGGTTACAGACCTAAACTTGTTCCAGTCCAATTTTACCGTATGAGACAGTTATGGTTTGACATCCGTTACATGATCCGCTATGTGGTTAAAGGACGTTTAAGCGCACTTATAGCTAAGGTATGCCTACGTGGTCCTTTAGAAACTGAATTATGGCGGAAAGATACTGAGTACGCTTGGCGCTAAAATTACCAAGAATTATCCCACTAAGAAAAGTTACCGCAATGTTAAAAAGAGCTGGAGCAGAATTCTAAAGACAAGATGGAAACCATCAACGTTGGATGCGTATGGTAGATGGTCAACCACGTTTTAGCATATTGCAAGCAGATGACCCTGTAAGAAAAGATGTTTATGAATCTGTCTTTAGGCAAGGAACGGGCATTAGCGACTAAAATTTTAAACTACACCAAAGTAAAAAGTACTTACTTCGGTAGGTGCTTCTTTCATGGCTTAAAAGGAACCGTTCATTCATAAAATGTTATTTATTTAAAACTATATCCCAAAGATGTAGTATATTACTTAAGGACCTGATCGGACTATATCAAGTTCTTAAGTAAGGTTCAATGATGAGCCTTCGAAAATGTTTTAAGAGCACCTTTATCATAGCTGCTACGGGAACAGCTATTAACATACCAGCGATGCCCATAAGCTGCCCTCCAACCAAAAGCACAAAGATAACTATAAGGGGATGAAGGCCAACACTCTCACCTATGATCTTTGGTGAGACTATGCTATTATCAATATATTGCACTATGGCAAAGACCAATGCTGTATAAAGAGCTAGTTTATGAGAAGTGATTAAAGCAACTCCCATGGCAGGTATTGCTCCAATTAGAGGACCAAAATAAGGGATTATATTAGCTAACCCTGCGAGGACCCCTAAAATTATAGAGAAGTCTACTCCTATTATATGAAGCCCTATAGACGAGAGAAGAGCTATTATAGTGCTTACCATGAGCTGTCCTCTAATGTATCCACCTATGACTTCATCTACATCTGAAAGAACATCTAAAAAGTAGCCCCGTTTTGACCATGGAAGCCAAGAAAGAAGAGTTGCCTTTATGTTTTCTATGTCGCGTGTCATATAAAAAGCAAGAACTGGCGCTAATATAATATTAAAAGCATGAGAAAAAATACCGAGTATTCCCTCAACTATACTGCGAAGGAATTGAATAAAGGTCTCTTCTATATCTCTAATGGTTTCATCTACTATTGCCTTAACTGTCTCAGGTATTCCATCTCTCCTATATTCACGGTATGCCTGATATCTAGCGGCTTTGAGGCGTTCAACCTCTCCCGGGAATATCTTCATAAAATGATCTATCTCTTCAGATGCAATAGGTATTATGAATAAAATTATTAAAGTAGCTGCCACTGCAATTGCCATATATACAACTAAAATCGCTGCCACACGTGGTACTTGTCTCCTCTCAAGGTGTCTTACTACAGGATTTATTATATAAGCTATAGCTGCTGCTAAGATAAACGGAGTGAAGACCATGCGTACCTTATACAGAAAGAGGAGAACAAGTAACCCAATGATTATACCAGCTAAGACCCTATACCATCTATCAAAGAGTGAACCAGCCATCCGATTCACCCTCAAACGCGCAAGCGCCCCATCATAAAATCACCTATTGCTCCCATCATATTAGAGCCTACTTTAATGCCCTTACCCATAATTCTTATCATACGCCTTCTAAAAGGCATCCCCTTATTCCGTCTCATTGCAAAGAGCATAGTTAATCCTAGGCTAACAAGTCCCGCTGTAAAAAACCGCATTGAACGTTTTGACATGCTCATCACACCTCTTTCGTTCTCTAAAATGGTTACAAAGATATTATCCCCAGTCTAACCGGGGATTATCCTAACCGTTCTTTTATTATGCCTCCACCAACTACTATATCATTATTATAAAATACAGCAGATTGTCCAGGAGTTACCGCATGTTGAGGTGTCTTCAATTCCACAAGCACGTCCCCATCCTTACCTGACGATATTATACCTGATGTCTCTAACGCACCATATCTTATCTTAACGTCTACCTCCATAGGATCCTTCAGATCATCAAAAGGAATAAAATTCGTATCAAATACTGAAAAGTGCGAGGTGAGAAGGGCTTCCTTAGGTCCAACTACCACTACATTCCGTTTAAGATCTAGATCAACCACATAAAGGGGATGGTTTGCAGATATCCCAAGCCCTTTACGCTGTCCAATTGTATAAAAAGCAAGGCCTTTATGAGTGCCTAGTACATTACCATGTTCATCCTCAATATTACCAGCGCGAGCAACTTCAGGAAGGTGGCTTTGAAGAAAGTCCCTATAATCCCCTTGCGTTACAAAACAAATTTCTTGGCTATCCCTTTTTTCAGCTACTGATAATTCCAATTCATGTGCTTTTTCTCTCGTCTCTTCTTTGGTAAAACTCCCTAAGGGCAAAAGAGTATGTTCCATTTGCCATTGTGTAAATCGATAAAGAGCATAAGTTTGATCTTTACTAGAATCAGCTGACCGGGCTAGGAGATACCTCTTGGATTCCTCATCCCAGATTATCCTAGCATAATGGCCTGTGGCTATGTAATGTGCACCAATAGCCAGGGCCTTACGTAAAAGAGCTTCAAACTTCACTTTATCATTACATCTAATGCATGGATTAGGTGTTCTTCCTGCCATATATTCAGCACAAAAATCATGGATTACATGTCTTGAAAAGAGATCCTGAAAGTTCAAGACGTAATATGGGATGCCAAGACGATTCGCAACTCTTCTAGCATCTTCTACAGCTGTAAGAGAGCAACATCCTCCAGAAACGCTATCCTCTTCAAGGAAAGAAGGCCATAATTGCATAGTAACACCAATGACATTATAACCTTCTTCCTTAAGAAGCGCCGCAGCCACTGAGCTATCTACTCCTCCACTCATGGCAATTACAACGCTTTCATTCTTCCCCATCTGTGCCACCTTTCTTCGAAAGATAATCTTTTATGGCGTTATGCAGGGCATCTGCAGCTAAATTCGAACAATGCATCTTTGGAGCAGGCAATCCATCAAGAGCCTCTGCTACCGCTTTATTAGTGACTGCCATGGCTTCCTCTAGCGTCTTACCCTTTACCAGCTCTGTCACCATACTACTTGTAGCGATTGCAGCTCCACATCCAAAAGTTCGAAACTTAATATCACTTATCTTATCATCTTTCACCTTTATAGAAATCTGCATTATATCACCGCATACAGGATTGCCTACCTTACCAATTCCATCTGCATCCTCTATTTCTCCTACATTTCTCGGGTTAAAAAAATGCTCCATCACCTTATCACTATACAAATCTATCATCTCCCACAGCGTATCATGGATATAACCTATGCATCCTTCACAAAGAGAGGAGACATAGCTCGTAATCTTTCAATTATCATAGGTAAGACTTCTATCAGATAATCCACATCCTCTTCAGTATTACCGCGACCCAGAGTAAATCGTATAGAACCATGGGCAGTTTCAGGAGGTAATCCTATTGCCTTAAGCACATGCGAGGGTTCAAGAGAACCAGATGTACACGCTGAACCGCTTGACGCAGCAATACCCATGGCATCTAAACTTATAAGTATAGACTCTCCTTCTACAAACTCAAAGCTGATATTAACATTACCAGGAAGTCGCTTCGTAGGATGACCATTAAGACGAACCTTATCTATCTTTTCAAAAATACCCTTAATAAGGTGTTCCCTTAGTGCGACCAAATGGGTCGTATGCTCCTGCATATCTTCATGAGCTATGGCAAGGGCTTTAGCCATACCAACGATACCAGCTACATTCTCTGTACCTGCCCGTCGTTTCCGTTCCTGAGCACCACCATGAATTAAAGGTACAGGCCTTACCCCGTTCCTTACATAGAGCGCTCCAACCCCTTTAGGACCATAAAACTTATGGGCAGACATAGATAAAAAATCCACCTTAAGCTCATTTACATCTATAGGAAGTGTTCCTACACTTTGAACCGCATCAGTATGGAAATAAATCTTCCGCTCCTTTGCTATCTCCCCTATCTCCTGTATAGGTTGGATGGTACCTATCTCATTATTTGAATGCATTATAGTGATAAGGATAGTATCATCTCTAATAGCGTTCCTTACATCATCGGGATCAACAAAACCATACTTATCTACTGAAAGGTAGGTAACTTTAAAACCTCTATTCTCTAAGAATTTACATGTATCTAGAACTGCATGATGCTCAATGCTAGAAGTAATTATGTGCTTGCCTTTACTTTCATTAGCATATGCGGTTCCAACTATAGCTAAGTTATCTGCTTCTGACCCACCGCTTGTGAAGATTATCTCTCGCGGTGTAGCACCAATAAGCTTTGATATCTCTTCTCTAGAATTTTCTACAACCCCACGGACCCTACGTCCGAACAAATGGATGCTTGAAGGGTTACCAAAGTTCTCTGTAAAATATGGTAACATGACTTTGAGCACCTCTGGATGGGTCCAGGTGGTGGCTGCATTGTCCATGTAGACCTGCTTCAAACTCCCTCATCTCCCTTGATGTGGACGTTACCAAATTATATTAAATATAATACATATAATTGTCAGTCTCGTCTTCCTTAATATTCTTTGTTTCTTCGACTAAGTCTTGTAAGGTGATATTATCAAGGACCTCCACCATGGCATTACGCAATCTTAACCATGCTCCCCGAGCAACGCAAGTATCCATCTGCTCGCAGATTTCCTCTCCCGGCTCGTCTGTTACACAATCAACTGGTGCAATGGGTCCTTCCAATGCTCTTATTATATTACTTAGCCTAATATTCCCTGGTTCTTTATTTAACATGTACCCACCTTGAGCACCACGAACACTAACTACAAGGCCAGCTTTTCTTAGGCTACCCATAAGTTGCTCTAAATAATGATCAGAGATGCTCTGACTCTCAGCAACATTCTTTAAAGCTATAGGTCCTTCCCCATAACGGAGAGCTAGTTCTATCATTGCCCTCACACCATATCTCCCTTTAGTGGATAACTTCACTCAAAGCACACCTCACCTGAAAAGACCCCACAGTACCCTCAAGGCGAATTACCGAGGGAGTGCGGGGACCCCTCCCTTTTTATATTCTTTATTCAACCGTCTTTAACAATCCCGACTTAAACAATGGGGATTATTAAATTAATCCTACCACAAATAATAACAGTTGTCAATCATGATTTTTTAAGTTTATTCCAATATTCTATACGTGCTCTAATAGTACCTTCATATCCATTCTTTGTAGGATTATAATAAGTACGTCCCTTAAGATTATTAGGAAGATACTGTTGCGAAACAAAGTTATTAGGATAATCATGAGGATATTTATATCCTGTCCCATGGCCTAAGGTCTTTGCTCCCCTATAAGAAGAATCTCTTAAATGCAAGGGAACTTCTCCCGCTCGTTTCGTCTCTACGTCTTTCATAGCTCCATTAATACCGGCACATACTGCATTGCTCTTTGGAGCACAAGCGATATAGACAGTTGCTTCAGCCAAAGGAATTCTAGCTTCCGGCATTCCAACGAACTCTAGAGCTTGAGCAGCTGCTACAGCCACGAGCAGAGCATGGGGATCCGCACAACCCACATCTTCGGCAGCGTGAATAATAAGTCTTCGCGCGATGAACCTAGGATCTTCTCCAGCATATATCATCCGCGCCAACCAGTATAGGGCTGCATCAGGATCAGAGCCTCTCATACTTTTTATAAAGGCTGAGACTGTATCATAATGGGCATCTCCCGACTTATCATATCTGATAGCTCGCTGCTGAATTGAATCCTCTGCCACAGTCAAGGATACCCGACGCGTTCCCTCATCATCTATACTTGTTGAGAAAACTGCCGTCTCCAACGCGTTCAAAGCAATCCTGGCATCCCCATTCGATACAGATACTATATGTTCCAACGCGTCCTTATCAACTTCAACACGCAATGCTCCAAAACCATTTTCTTTATCTTCAAGTGCCCTATAGAGTATGATTCTTATTTCATCATCTGTAAGAGGATGCAACCTATATACTCTGGATCTTGAGACCAATGGTGCGTTAACCTCAAAATACGGGTTCTCTGTAGTGGCTCCTATTAGAATTACTATGCCATCCTCTACAGCAGGAAGCAAAGCATCCTGCTGAGACTTGTTGAAGCGATGTATCTCATCAATAAAGAGTGTGGTTTTTTGTCCCAACCTCATCCTTTTTTCCCGAGCAACTTTAATAACCTCTCTGATATCTGCAATCCCAGCAGTTACAGCATTGAGCTCTTCAAAGTTCGATCTGGTATTTTCCGCTATTATCTTTGCCAGAGTCGTCTTTCCTGTTCCAGGCGGTCCATAAAAGATCACAGACGTCAGCTTATCTTCTTCAATAGCCTTTCTTAAAACCTTACCTTCTCCTACTATCTCTTCCTGCCCTACAAACTCCTCTATACTCTTAGGTCGCATCCGAGTAGCTAATGGAATGGAGATAGAAGAATCAGTAAAACTTATCCTCATACCTCTATTGTCTCCAGTAAAAGCCATATCGCCGCTCCTTTCATTTAATTGTAACTTCTGCAAGCAGTTCTTTTACTACAACACTACACATTATAAATCCCACCACTGGCGGTACAAAAGATATACTACTGGGTGGGTGATGATGACACACTTGAGAGGGTTCAGCTGAGAAAACAACTTTTACACCTTTTTTAATGCCTATCTGCCGCAGATTATGTCTAACTGCTCTTGCCAACGGACACGAGTGGGTCCTGGATATATCATCGACTTTAAATGCCGTAGGATCTAATCTGTTTCCTGCTCCCATAGATGAAATTATAGGAATCCCACGTTCTACGCAAGTCTTTATCAGATGAATCTTTGAATCCACTGAGTCTATTGCATCTACTACATAATCCAAATCATCGCTAATAAGAAGATGGCTGCTCTCAGCTGAGTAGAAGGCGTTAAAAGGTGTGACTGTAGCCTCAGGATTAATTTCATGGATCCTCTTAGCCATTACCTCCACCTTAGGTTGCCCCAAAGTCGAAGTCATTGCCAGAAGTTGTCTATTAATATTACTTTCATCTATACAATCAAAGTCTATAATATTTAAAGTACCGATCCCTGATCGTGCGAGAGCCTCAGCAGCATAAGAACCTACGCCTCCTAGTCCAAATATAGCCACCTTTGAAGCACTTAGAACCTGGACACCCGCCTCTCCTATAAGCTGCTCTGTCCTGACAAACCTATTATGAGACCACATAGATCGTTCTTCACCTTCCTGTGCAAACTCCTTTATACAAAACAAAATACCCCACCGTGCCGTTAGCTCTACAAGTTTTCGAACCTGCCCCCAGCAGGTGGGTACCTACCTACATATTTTATATTTCCTCTCAAGGAGGCATATACGCCGTATGTAGAGATCAGTTCCCTTTTAATGACTGTTGGTTCAAAACTATATGAGCATCGCGCACACAGCAGGGCGTTAAATTTTTTCCTTGCTTAAATTTTATTGTAATACTCTTAACAATGTTTAGGCGAACTCTCCATCGCTGTTTACACCATTATAATATCACACTATCCATGAGATTTCAAGGGGGGGATATGAGTAAAATACTTACATATTTGACCTTCACCACCCTTCTACTTATAAAGGGTAGTGTGTTCCACGCCCTTTTAAAGCGCAGCGCCCCGATTGAAGACGGGGCGCCATATTCTACTTTTTCGAAGGAGGTATTTCTATTGTTTTAATATAAAGCTCCTTCAACTGATTAGCTTTTACAGTAGAAGGCGCCTTTGTCATGAGGCAAGTACCTGTTTGTGTCTTTGGAAAAGCTATAACATCTCTAATGCTCTTATTCTTATTTAATATCATTATTAGCCTATCCATACCCAACGCTATTCCTCCAAGGGGAGGTGCACCATATTCAAGGGCTTCTAACAAAAATCCGAATTTATCCTCGCTCTCCTCTTTAGAAAGATTCAAAAGAGAGAGGAGTTTCTGCTGAAGATCACTTCTATGAACTCTTATACTGCCACCACCTAATTCCATTCCATTAAGCACTAAATCATAAGCTCTAGATCTAACGTTTAATGGTTTAGTGTCAAGTTTTTCCATATCCTCTTCTAATGGAGAGGTAAATGGATGGTGAACTGAAGTGAGTCTCTTTTCATCCTCATCCAACTCAAAGAGTGGAAACTCTTTAACCCATAGAAAATTATATACATCATCTGTGACAAGATTCAACCTATCCCTGAAATCAAGGCGTATTGCCCCCATTACCTTCTGTGCAACGCCGGCCTTGTCTGCGACAAAGAGCAAGAGATCTCCTGGTTTTGCTTTCATGCTCTCAAGAATTTCATCTATTACTTCTGGTTTAAAGAACTTGCTTATTGGAGAACGAACCCCTTCTTCTGTAACTACTAACCAAGCTAAACCCTTAGCTCCAAGTCCATTAGCTCGTTTCACCAGATCGTCTAGTTCTTTTCTGGAAAACCCTCCACATCCAGCGGCATTAATACCTATTACTCTTCCGCCAGAAGCAACTACAGAAACAAAGACTTTAAAGTCAGAATTTTTCACTATCGAAGATACATCGGTAAGTTCCATACCAAATCTTGTATCTGGTTTATCAGAACCAAATCTGTTCATAGCTTCTTCATATGTCAAAGTTGGGAATGGTAATCCAAGGGTTACACCTATAGTCTCCTTAAAGACTGCTGCCATCATTCGCTCAGTAAGAGATTGAATATCATCTTCTGTGACAAAAGACATCTCAATATCTACTTGAGTAAACTCCGGTTGTCGTTCCGCTCTAAGATCCTCATCTCTAAAGCACCTTGCTATCTGGAAATATTTCTCTATTCCTCCTACCATTAAGAGTTCTTTAAAGAGCTGAGGAGATTGAGGGAGTGCATAAAAAGTGCCTGGATTCAATCGACTTGGAACTAGGAAATCACGGGCACCCTCTGGAGTACTCCTAGTAAGGTACGGGGTCTCTATGTCTAGGAACCCTTCTGAGTCAAGGAAATTTCGTACTACCATACCTGCCCTATGGCGTATGGTCATACTCCTTAACATCTCCGGCCTTCGCATATCCAAATATCTGTACCTGAGTCTCAAAGATTCATCTGCGCTATGCTCTTCATATATACTAAATGGAGGAGTCTTAGATACATTTAATATCTCTAATTTCTCTGCATATATTTCGATCTCACCTGTATCCATATTTTCATTGATTGTTCCTTCAGGCCGCAAAAAGACTTTACCCTTTACTGATATTACATACTCTTGACGAAGCCTCTGCCCTATCTTATAAGCTTCTATATCGATCTCCGGATTAAGGACCACCTGAACTATACCTGAGCGATCCCTTAAATCAACAAATATAAGACCACCGTGATCACGTCGTCTTTGTACCCATCCCATTAAAATTACTGTCTCGCCAAGATCTTCTCGTCTAAGTTCCCCAGAATGATGGGTTCTATGTAATTTCTCTATCTTCGCCGACACATTAATACCCCCTGATCTGTCTCAAGTCGAATCTCTATAAACCTTTCTACCACTTCATCAAATGGTACTTCTTCTTCAGTTCCTACTTTCATATTACGTATAATAGCTTTCCCTTTACTTAGCTCGTCTTCGCCTATTATAACTACAAATCTGGCTCCACGTCTATTTGCCGCCTTCATTTGAGATTTAAGACTTCGTCCCATATAATCAATATCTGCCTTAAAGCCTCTTCCCCTTATATCCTTTAATAGCGGAAGACCGAGCTTTTTCCCTGCTTCGTTCAGAATAATCATATATACGTCAAGCTGAGACTGGAAAGGAAGTTCCTTGCCAAGCCTCTCAAGGGTCAGGAGTATTCTCTCTATACCTGCTGCAAAGCCCACCGCTGGTGTAGAAGGTCCTCCATACGTTTCAATGAGCCCATCATAGCGGCCTCCCCCTCCTATAGCATCCTGAGCTCCAAGCCCTCTATAGATAACCTCAAAGACCGTCTTAGCATAATAATCGAATCCTCGTACCAACTTAGGATTTATAACATATGAAATAGAGAGAGCATTTAAATACCCCTGTAAGCGCTGGAAGTGATCTGCGCATTCATCACATAAATATTCGTGTATAGACGGGATATCCGTCATAATCTCTTTACATCTCTTTTCCTTACAATCCAGCATACGTAGGGGGTTCCGCTCATATCTCCTAGCACAATTGGAGCAGAGAGATTCACGATGTCCTGCAAGCGCTGCCCTTAAAACCTCTCGATATTTACCACGACACAGAGGGCACCCTATAGAGTTTATTTGAAGTTCCAGTTCATCTAAGCCGAGGGAATAGTAAAGATGCATAGCTAGGTCAATGACCTCAGCATCAACTTCTGGCACGCATGCGCCAATTACCTCTGCTCCAAATTGATGAAATTGTCTATACCTTCCCGCCTGTGGTCGCTCATATCGAAACATAGGCCCCATATAATACAATTTAATCGGTTGAGGTCCTCCATACATCTTATGCTCTAGGTAAGAGCGAACCACTGGTGCAGTGCCTTCAGGTCTTAAAGTCATACTCCGTTCAGCTCTATCTATGAAGGTATACATCTCTTTCTCCACTATATCAGTGATATCCCCGATCCCGCGTTGAAAGAGAACAGTCTCTTCGAATATAGGTGTGCGTATCTCTTTATAATCATACCTTCTACATATAGATCTTATCTGTTCCTCAAGGTACTGCCACTTCCTAACCTCATAGGGCATTATGTCATTAGTACCTCGCGGTGCTGTAATATCCATGAATCTTCCTCCCTGCCTATATCAATTGGCTGTTGTTGTATTATTCGAGCTCGTTCCAGTCGTAGCAGTTTGTGTATCATCTTGCAGGGCCATAGCTGCAAGAATACCTGATATTATTTCATTCTCATAAGCTGCCTCGTCAGTTAATTCCTTAGAATTATATATATCTGCTAACGTATAATGGATCATTAAATCACTATAAGAATTTCCAGTTGCTAGCTCCGATGCGTTCTTATAAGACTTCAACGCTTCTGTCTCTTTCTCTGCCTGCATATAGGCGTTTCCTAAAAAGAGATGCAGGGATGGATCTGCTTCGTTTAGAGTTAAAGCCTTTTGATATGTAGAGATTCCTTTGTCTTTCAATCCCAGATCCATATAGGCCTGACCAATAGATGTATATATATACGGGTCATCACCATATTTCTTTAAGGCCTCTTCATACTTATCGATAGCTTTATCATACTCTCCTGCAACTAGGTGATTATATGCTGCTATCTGTGGATCCACTATAGTGATCTTCACTTTATCACGATAAGAAAGAAGCCACTTCTCGAATTGTTCTGCCCGTTTTATCTCCATGAGTCGCGTTCCGATATAGTCTCTCATATCCTCTAATGTATCGCCTTGTTGTTTAATAGATTCAAATGCTTCTTCTATCTCTGTATCAGTAACAGTCACATTACCTGCCATCTTTTCTATCAACTTCTCTAGCTTGATATCTTCAGCAAATACATCAGAGATCATCTTCTCTGTATATCCTATATACTCCAGCCATTCTTTATATTGTGCATCATCTTCAAATTGCCCTTTAAATTCTCCCATGGCTTTATCTATATCTTCTTGAGGAGCCTGGATCTTCTCTTTCTCTACAGCGTCTAACATTAGGTAATAATCTATGAGTCTGTCAAGGGCATAAGCTTTTATTCCCTCGACACGATCTGGACTTACAGTACCAAAATAGTTCCTCTGGCGTTCCATTTCCGTAGCAAAGACCTGTTGAAACTGGTCCTGTTCTATTCTTTTTTTCCCAACACGAGCCACCAAATAGTAGTCTGCTGGGTTCCGGGAGACGAAGCTTATCCCCTGGCTCCACAATGTAGAGATAGCAAATGTTATAACCGCAATTATAATCACTATTTTTATACTTCCCCTGAGCTTATCAAAGAACATGAATCTTCCTCCTCATCCTCTTCAAAATAGGATATCATTAATTTTTGAAACTATCAAGCCCCTTTTTTAATTAGAAGGCGCTCGATAGACATCAAGTACGCCATTTACTCCTTTTATTCTATCAATTATATTATTCATCTGTTGTACATTATCTATCTGTATTATTAAGTTTATAAAAGCCATTTTATTACGCGTAGTCCTCGCGTTTATGGCATTTATATTTGTTCGCGTCTCTGATATAGCACTTACCACATTTGCTAGGAGTTCTACTCTATCTATAGCCCTAATCTCAATGGATACAGGATAAAAAGAAGGGCTTCTCTGATCCCACTCAACTTCAATAAGACGTTCCTTATCCTCCATAAGCGAGCTTGCGTTTGAGCAATCCTTTCTATGAACAGAGACCCCTCTACCACGCGTTATATAACCTATTATTTCGTCTCCAGGTACCGGATTGCAACAATGGGATAGCCTCACCATAAGGTTATCCACACCCTTTACCCTGATCCCCTTGCCCATAGTACGACCTAGATTAAGGGACGAGGAAGGAGGAACTGGTTTTTTATCGCTCTTGAGTTCACGAACCTTCTCTGGAAAGAGTTTTGTAACTACTTGAGCTACTGGCACTTTTCCATAACCCATTGCAGCGAGAAGGTCATCAGCAGCTGTAAAGCCAAATTTCCCAGCAGCCTCATTCAACCCTTCAATGTCAAGAGCGTCTCGGTTCTCAGGAAAATATTTATGTATTTCCCGTTCAATGAGTTCTTTCCCTTTTTGAATACTCTCATCACGTCTTTGATCCTTAAACCACTGTCGTATCCTGCCCTTCGCCTTGGACGTTTTAATAAAGTTCAACCAGTCACGGCTAGGACCTTTATCGTTCCGAGAAGTCAATATCTCAACTATATCTCCATTTTTCAACGGTTGATCCAATGGGATAATCGCGCCATTTACCTTAGCACCTACGCATTTATGGCCTATGTCAGTGTGAACAGCATATGCAAAATCTACAGGTGTAGAACCAGCGGGAAGATTCTTTACATCTCCTTTTGGAGTGAAAACAAAGACTTCGTCTTCAAAGAGATCGATCTTAAGTGTCTCCATGAAGTCATCTATATCCTTCATCTCCCTTTGCCATTCTAATAACTGTCTTAGCCATGCGATCTTCGCTTCAAACTCACTATTCCCCTGAGCCCCCTCTTTATATTTCCAGTGGGCAGCTATACCGTACTCAGCTGTTCTATGCATATCCCAAGTACGAATCTGTATCTCAAAAGGATCGCCATGTGGACCAATAACCGTTGTATGAAGAGATTGATACATATTAGATTTAGGCATAGCTATATAATCTTTAAATCTTCCTGGCAACGGTTTCCAAAGCGTATGTACAGTCCCTAAAACCGCATAACAATCCTTAATAGTATCTACGATAACCCGAATAGCTATAAGGTCGTATATCTCTTCAAAGGACTTCCCTTGTTCTTTCATCTTCTGATATATACTATAAAAATGTTTGGGACGTCCCTGAATCTCAGCCTCTATGCCCATCTCCTCTAGACGGTCAGCTAATGCCTTGCGTACATCTTCAATATATCCTTCCCGCTCACGTCTTTGTTTTGAGACCTTATGAGCCAACCTATAGTATTCTGTTGGTTCAATATATCTAAAAGCAAGATCTTCGAGCTCCCATTTGATACGCCACATCCCCAGTCTATGAGCCAGAGGAGAATATATCTCAAGTGTCTCACCGGCTATCTTCTTCTGTTTAACCACAGGCATATGGCGAAGGGTTCTCATATTATGGAGTCTATCAGCAAGGCGGATCAAAACAACACGAATATCTTGAGCCATAGCCAGAAACATCTTTCTAAGGCTTTCAATCTGGCGTTCTTCCTTGGACTTAAAGGCTATCTTGCTTAGTTTAGTGACCCCGTCCACTAATGCCGCGATCTCCTCACCAAATTCAGCGACGAGTTTTTCGTGGGTGACAGGGGTATCCTCTAAAACATCGTGGAGCAAACCTGCTGCTATAGTAGTGACATCTAGTTCTAAAAGGGTTAGGATTTGTGCTACTTCATATGGGTGAAGGAAGAAAGTTTCTCCAGAGTTACGGAATTGACCAGAATGAGCATTTTCAGCAAACTCATATGCCTTCTTGATCAATGCCACGTCTGCATCAGGATTATATACTTGAATGTTTTTAATGAGTTTCTCTAGTCCCATTTTCCTCTATTCACCTCTATCTAAGGGAGCCCCTCTTTCTTCTATCAATAATCATAAGAAACAAGGCTAAAGACTTCATAATCCTTGAGTAATTCTCTACCACCTATGGCAGTTAGTTCAATTAAAAATGCTATGCCCACAATCTCGCCACCGAGCTGTTTAACTAGTTCAGTAGTTGCTTGCATAGTCCCTCCTGTAGCAAGGAGATCGTCGACGATTAAGACTCGCTGTCCAGGCCTTATTGAATCCTTATGTATCTCTAAAGAATCAGTTCCATATTCCAGTTCATATGTGACTTTTACGGTCTCAGCTGGCAATTTATTAGGCTTACGTACCAGAACAAAACCAGCATTTAATAAATATGCTAAAGGTGTGCCAACGAGAAATCCTCTTGCTTCAGTACCAACCACCATATCTAACTTATAATCTTTAAAATGATCCGCTATAGTATCTACTATGTACTTTAATGCCTCAGGATCTTTAAATACCGTTGTTATATCCTTAAAGCTAATGCCCCTTTTAGGAAAATCTGGGATCACACGAATCATTTCTTTAAGTTTTTCACTATCCATCCTGCTTTCCCCCTGCCATTATTCTTGTAAAATTCACTTGAATAGCTCAATGAGTTTCTGCACATTTGTATCCATGGCTATAGCTGCAAATCTCTGGAACTCATCGCGCATCTTCTTCCCTTCATTATACCTCACTGAAGACTGCAAGTCCACCCCCCTACTAGGTGGACTTATCATGCAAATATAGTTAATCCTACCTTCACGTTCTCTATCAACTAGTCCTACTTCTTCAAATATGGAAAGACCTGCCTCAACTGTATTATATCCTAATCTCACTTTTCTTAATGTAGAGAATCTATATGCAAACTCCTCTATAGTCCCTGAAACAGGAGCCACTCCCCTCCCTGCTATAGATCTCAAAGCTACATAAAGCTCAGCAAGCTCATCCCTATCTGGATTGCGTTCATAGATCCTCAATTCCTTTGCTCTAAAATCAGCGGGACTATAAAACAGATGAATCTGGCAACTTTCATATAACCCCCAAGAATTAATCATGCTGTAAAAGTGCACTATGTTAGAGGGAAAGGTGCAAAGAAATATGTGACTGAGGTCTCGTGGCAAGCGAGAAAGTTGGCATTCCTCAGAAACTATTAATACTTGTAACGGACCTTCACAAAATAATTCTTCCACTTCCCGTCTATAATTCGAAGGCAATCTGCTGCAGAGAAAGCCCACATTATCTCCTGTCTCATTAAATTCGTCAGCAAATATCCGTGCTGCCTTTTTACTAAGGGCTATAGCTTCTTCATCTGTGCCTACATATATGAGTATGCGACTCTTCTCTTGGAAGAATATATTCATAGCCTCACGTATGCGTTCCTCTCCCGAATCAATCCTCCCCCTATTATCAACAAACCTGAGAGTTGACTTTATCTGTAAATCGCAAGAGGGCAAATTCCCCTGGAATAAAACTGGATTATCAAGGAGCTCTTGAATACGAGATATTCCATCTTCAAGCTGAGAATCTCCCATAAGAGAAAATCTAGGATCTATGGCTAAAAGACCAACACTATATGGAGCTATTATCTTCTGAGAAAGAGCATACTCAATAAAATTAGGAGTAGCAATGATGATAAATGGTAATTCCGTTTGAAGAAGGGTTACAGCAAGATGAGACATCTCTTCTGGACTAAGAGCACCTACACCCTTAGTAACCTTAAAGCCATTCTTCTGAAAGTTCTTCCTTACTGTTACATAGGCCCTCTCAGCTGCATCTCTCATGGGTAAAAGATAAACACTGTTCTTTTTATCTATAGCGGCCGAAGATATATCAAGGGCTGCAGAAACGAATGATTCAAAGAAGCTTTGTTCATCTTGGCGCAACCTCTCACTCTTTAAAGAACTGTTATATGCTCCCGTTGTTTCTCGACTTTGAAAGAGTCTATTATCCTCACATGAGACAGGTAAAGTAGCTTTTGTGATAAAAATATTAAGTCTATCAGGGTCTTTTTTACAAGTCATAGGAAGTGCGATTGCCTTAAAAGTCATTCCACTATCCATAGCTAACAGGAGACGCCGTGCTATATCACGCTTTATCCGCCCTATATCTTGCCCTTGGCTATCTACAACCTTTAGTGAATCTATATCATAAGGGCTCCCTTCCTCACGTATAAGGTATACCTCTTCCCCCCACACGAGTTGATTATAAGGAGTTGACTTACCTTCAAAAACCTTAGTATAAATGGTAGCGTCCGTATGACCTTCTAAGTTCTGCTCTCGTAATATATCCACCATCTTTAATGACAGTCTATTCATAAGAGAACTCGATCTGTCTTGCTCCAAAGAAGAAAACTTTATATCCTTTAAGTGAAGTTGGGGGGCGATCCTACCACCCCACGTCTCTAACTCAAGGCTAAAGGCTAGGGAAACACTTCCACTTTCATGGAAAAGTTCTTCCACTACATGACCCATGTTAAAACCTATAGCATCTATGGATACATCTCCATCGCTCACTTTTAATTTAAGGTGAGCATTATCACTCCCAACCCTTCGGTATTCTAAAATTCCAAGCTCAGAGCATGATAAAATAGGTCTTGGGTTTTCAGGGCCAAAAGGCTTTAGTGCCTCAAGTTCCTGGACCAATAGGAGTGTGGCGTCCTCTAATCCTATACTTGTATCCATCCTCAATTTTGGAATTAAATCTTCCTCTCGCATAACCTCCATGGCATATTCATTGATCCTATCACGAAACTCATCGATCTTATCTGCCTCTATAGAGAGACCCGCTGCATATTCATGACCTCCAAAACTCACCAGGAGATCACTACTTACCTTTAAACTCTCATAGATATTAAACCCCTCTATACTTCGTCCTGAAGCCTTTCCTTCTTCTCCTTCGCATAAGCTTATCAATATGACAGGCCTATAATAGATATCACATATCCTAGAAGCCACTATACCTACTACACCTATATGCCAGTCTTGACCAGCCACGACTATGACCCGTTCCCTATCTAAATGGACTTGCTCTTCCATAAAAGAGATGGCCTCTTCAAAGACCTTAGCTTCCATTTCTTTGCGAATCCTATTTTCATCCTCTAATCTTCTGGCAATCGCCAGTGCTTCTTCAAAATTGACGCTCTTTAACAGTTTCACGCCATCCTCAGGTTGTCCCATGCGACCTACAGCATTTATTCTCGGAGCGAGGGTAAAACTAATATCATCCTCATCGAGCTGAGCCTTTGAGATACCTGCCACCTTCATTAATGCCTTTAAACCTATATTAGAAGTAACGCTAAGTCTATTAAGGCCATGCTTGACCATTATCCGATTCTCATCAATGAGAGGTACTATATCAGCAACTGTACCTAAGGCAACTATATCAAGAAAACGTTCTATATAGGATATAGAGGCTTCCTCTCCTAACATATCCTCAACTAAACCTTGACCGAATTTGAAGGCTACTCCAACCCCTGCTAAATCAGTAAATGGATACTTACATTCATTCTGTTTTGGATTAATCACAGCAAGAGCAGGAACTCTCTCTTCAGGGGGTTCATGATGATCAGTTACTATAACATCTAGGCCTAATTCTTTAGCATAATCCACATCTTCAAAGGCATTGATCCCACAGTCCACAGTCACTAGAAGCTCAGTACCATTTTGATGTATCTTGGTTATGGCTTCTTTGTTTAATCCATAACCTTCTTCAAGTCTATGAGGTATGTAATAATCCACCATGCCTCCTAATTCTTCTATAAGAGTAGTGAGAATATAGATGCTAGTGACTCCATCTACATCATAATCACCATAAATGGTGATCTTCTCTTCAGACTCTATAGCTTCTTTCAATCTGGATATGGCAATCCTTATATCTTTTAAAAGAAATGGGTTATGTAGGCCGCTTATAGAAGCCTCTAAGAAAGTCCGAGCCGATCCTATGTCGGTAAACCCTCTATTTATAAGTATGTGTGCTACTATTGATGAGATCTTTAAGCTAGTAGCCATCTCATTTTGTAGTTTAAAATTCTCAGGATAATACTCCCATTTTTTCTCCAAAACCATCTACTTCAGCAGCGACATCAAGAAAGTCACTGCTCACTCCTTCCTTATATCCCCTCCCGCTGGAAAGAAGAAACGTTTCCAGCATACCCGTGAATTAAAGTTGTAGTTCAAACCCCGCGGTAGACTCATCCTCAGGATCTATAATAGTCGTAGCTGTCTCCTTCTCTAAACGCGAGATCTCCTCATTCAACTCGACTACCTTCTTTTGTAAAGATTCCATCTCAATCTCTAACTTCTTAATATTCTTCTTCATAGTATATGCGCGTGCTGACATCTTTACCTGCTTTACCAATGCAAAGAGAGCCGCCAAAATACCTCCACTAATGAAGGACGTTACCATAACGATATCAAGGGAGGTTTCTACATTCCACGAAAAGAAATTCAAAGACACGGGAAGGCCATTTTGCTTAGCAAAAAGAAGTAAAACCCCACCAATGACAAAGAACAGAATTACATAAACCAGTCCCTTCACCTCCCTTAAAAGTTAAAAGCGACCTGATCTTAATAACCAAATTACAATAAATATACCAAAAAAGCCGGCGAGAAAGTAACCGCCCACTCCTATTAATGGGAAACCCCAAATCATTGGGGCCCTTTCAGTCTGCATTATAAGAGAAGAGCCAATTATAAGGCCAGTGGTAATCATACCTAAAATTATTCGATTCGCCAACACATCCATACGAGAGATTAAAGTTTTCAATTCATCGATCTTCATATTAACTTCTATCTCGCCCTTCTCAGCCTTATCTAAAAGTCTATCAATTTTCCCAGGAACCTTTAATACTTTCTCTACGTACCCTAAGGTATCCCCTACAGTTGCTCGTATTACACGTTCTTTATACTCCTTAGAGCGTAAGAACTCCTTCATGAAAGGCTCCAAAATCTTACTGATATTGAATTCGGGATCTAACTTACGACCAACACCTTCAATGGTCAAAATACTTTTCCCTAAAAGGATAAAGTCTAGAGGCAATTTGATATTATAAGAAGTGGCTACTGTAGCAAGTTGATTCATCAAACGTCCTATATCTATCTGACTTATTGGCTTATAATAGTACTCATCAACTATATCAATAATTTCATACTTCAAACCATGTAATTCTACCCCTGCAGGCATAATTCCAATGTTGTCAAGTACAGATAGTATTCGATCAGGATCTCTTTGGATTATTCCTCTAAAGAGAGATGCCAGCTCCCTTAGTAGCTCTTCGTCAAGGCGTCCAACCATTCCAAAGTCGATAAAAGCAATTGAACCATCGTCTCTTATAAGTATATTCCCAGGATGCGGATCAGCATGGAAAAAACCATCTACGAGAATTTGCTTTAATAGAGCCCTTGCTCCGTTATAAGCTATCTTATGAAGATCATGTCCCTTCTTCTTTAGCTCTTCTATATTACTTACCTTAACCCCCTGGACCATTTCCATAGTGAGTATATGTGTTGTCGTCAGGTCCCAGTAGATTTTAGGTATATAAACAGTCTTATCATCAGCAAAATTTCGTCTGAACCTCTCAGTGTTTCTCCCTTCCAACCCATAATCTAACTCTTTATTGAGAACGCGAGTAAATTCTTCTACTATGCCAACTGGATCATAAAGCGAACTTGCTGGCACGCGTTGTTCAAGCACGCTTGCAAAATTCATTAATATCTTTAAATCTCTTTTAATGGAATTTGCTACTCCTGGCCTCTGGACCTTTACTACGACCTTCCTACCATCATGCAATTCCCCTAAATGCACCTGACCTATAGATGCTGTGGCAATAGGTTCCTCAGAGAAGTACTTAAAAGCTTCATTTAAAGATCTGCCCAGTTCTTTCTCTATATTCTTCTTTATAAAATCAAATGGGATAGACGCTACTTCATCCTGTAACTTTTCAAGTTCTAATATTACATCCTGAGGTATGAGATCCGGGCGTATACTTAGAATTTGACCTAATTTGATAAAAGTAGGTCCTAATTCTTCCAAGGCCATACGAATTCTAGCTTCAAGTGGAAGTTTAACCTTATTTCCTTTATTGAAGAGGCGTTTACGCAAAGGAATGAGATTCCAAAGATCAAGTTTATCGATTATGTAATGAAAACCATGTTTGAGGAGGATCTCCCCTATCTCCCTATATCTAACTATATTTTGATAACGCTGGTTTACACTCCATAGGGACATGGGTTATCCTCCTCACCTTGATTGCATTTCTTTAATTTGCCTTCCTTACTTTCCAAGTAACCCATAAAGGGCTAGCTATAAATATAGACGAATACGTTCCAGCAACTATCCCAAAGAAGAGAGCTAAAGAAAACTCCCTTATAACAGGCGCACCTAACACTATAAGTGCCAGTACAACTAGTAATGTAGTAACACTGGTGTTTATAGAGCGTCGCAACGACTGGGATATGCTCTTATTTACCACGTCTTCTATTGTATCCTTCTTATACAATCTCAAATTTTCTCGTATCCTATCATAAATAACTATAGTATCGTTTATGGAATAACCCACTATAGTCAAAATAGCCGCAATAAAAGGACTATTTATCTCAAATTGAAAGAGAGCAAAGAGCCCTAAAATCACGAAGACGTCATGGAGAAGAGCTAATACTGCTGCTACAGCAAATTGGAACTCAAAGCGTATATAAATATACACAAGTACAAGAAGGGATGCTATAAGGAGCCCTAACGCAGCACTCCTGAATGTTTCCTTCCCTACCACCGGACCTATGCGCTTTACTCCACGGTTGACTAAGTCTCCTGCCTCAGCCTTTACGACAGAGACGATCTTATCAACGTCATCCTCAGAAAGTTCCCTGGTTCTGATTAACATTATGTTATCCGAACGCTGCACTACACTCTTTCCTATATCTATGTCCTTTAATTCTTCACTCTTAAGTATCTCTTGAACCTTTGATACGCTTACATCTTCTTCAAACTCGATCTGCATTAAAATCCCGCCAGTAAAATCGATCCCTAGGTTAAGGCCACCGCGAACGATCATGGCTAAAAAGCCTATGGCAAGGATTACGCAGGATATGGTAAACCAAGTTTTTCTTTTTCCAACAATGTCCACTCTGCTTCCCCCTTACGCATCAAAATACTTTCCATATCGTTCCGGATTCCTATCTACCACCCATGTTAACAACAAACGTGTTAAAAAGATGGCAGTAAACATACTACAAAGAATGCCTGTACTTAAGGTAATGGCAAATCCCTTTATTGGCCCTGTTCCAAAGTATAGCAAGACCCCAGCGGTAATTAGAGTTGTTATATTAGAATCTAAAATCGCTGTAAAAGCTCGTGAAAATCCAGCATCTATAGCAGCTCTTATCCTCTTCCCACTAGCTCTCTCTTCCTTTATGCGCTCAAATATGATGACATTAGCATCCACTGCCATGCCTACTGAAAGTATTAAACCAGCTATGCCTGGTAGCGTAAGGGTTGCTTTAAAGTTCATCAATGCACCAAGGAGTATAATCACATAAACGCATAAAGCCAAATCTGCTATGAGCCCTGATATCTTGTAAAAGACGAACATAAAAAGCAAGACTAAAATCAACCCTATAATCCCTGCTCTAGTGGACCGCACAATTGAGTCCATACCTAAAGTAGGATCTACAAAGCTATCGCTAATCACCTGTACACGAACGGGAAGAGCACCAGTCTTTAAGAGCAATGCTATGTTCTTGGCCCTTTCCATGCTGCCAACTCCTGTTATCTCTGCATTGCCACCACTTATAGGCTGCCCGTATTGAACAGCAGGGTCACTTACAAGTTCATCATCTAAATAGATAGAGATAACCCTATCATCTCTGCTTACCTCTTTTGATAAGCGTTCTGTGGCTTTTTCAAAGAGTTTTGCACCCTCGCTGTTAAATTTCAAGAATACAGCAGGTCCTCCTGAATTTGAGTATCCTGCCTCAGCATCCTTTAGATGGCTTCCAGTAAGAACTATCTGACCATCTGGATCCTTAAAGATTAGCATAGCTGTACGACCGATTATTTCCATAGCTTCTTGCCTATCTGTTACAGAAGGCAACTGAACCCTTAATCGACGTTCCCCTTCTCTTAGTATAACTGCCTCAGCTAGACCAAACTTATTAACCCGGCGTTCAAGGGCTAACTTTGTCCTATCCATATCGTCACTTGTAACCTTATGGTCAGGGGTATCCTGTGCCTCAAGGACCACATCAATACCACCCTTTAAATCTAGCCCCAATTTAGGCGGCCACATTTGCCATATGGTAACTAATGATACCACTACAATAGCCACCACTAATAATATTCTCCATGCTTGTCCCCGTCTCACAAAGCTCCTCCTCTCACCAAAACATACAAGATCATTATATCAAACTTCGAAGAAAATGCAAGGTTCTACCATAAGAGAATTATACCCATATTAAAGCAATTTTGTTTCATTAACTATTAAATTAAAACTAGCTCCTAAAAATTTAGCCGCTCTTCTACACATAACCATTCGTAGAAGAAATATCTCGAAGTACTCCATAACAGGACAAATATGTGTGTCTATAGTTAAATTAAGGGTTATAGTCTTTTCTTCTGCTTCTACATCTAAGAAAGAACGAGTAACAGCGTAATTCACCCTATCGTGAATATCAAAGGTAACTAAATCAGGGTTCCGTACACGGGTTCTATGTACATCTGATTTATCTGCTAGTATAAGTGCAGAAGCTACCTCATTGACTGCGTGACCATACTCCTCTTCATGATTTCCTATAGCACCTATTATTGTGGCTACTTCATCTGGTTTCATATTAAGATTACTTAAGAGTCTCTCTGCAATGGTAGCGCCTGATAAAGAATGATACTGACGACTCACCATATTACCAATATCGTGTATATATCCAGCTATAGCAGCCAATTCTGCCTGGCGTGGTGAGAATAGCAACCTTGTCATGATATTACGTGCTATATTTGATACCAAGTTAGCATGGCGAAAGCCATGCTCTGTAAATCCCATAGCGGCAAGATGTTCATCTGCCTTCTGTATGTAAAGCTCTACAGACGGATCCTTTTTTATATCAACAATAGTTATGTCCATGGTTATCCCCTCCTTTCTTTAAATTCTCTTCCTATTATTCCCTTGCACCCTAAGAATACTCTCTACCTATCTTCGTAAACCTGGTCGTGAAAGACTTTAGTAATGCGTGGTTTTAAAAATCCCCTAGAATCCATAAACTTGCCAAAGACTCGTAAGAGTAGGAATGAGGTACCAAAAAAAAGTAAAGACGAGACTATTCCAAAGGTCTCTGAGTATTCAGTGAGGTTAAAGAAACGAGCCAATGAAACTCCTATTATATATCCTAAGAAAAGCACTATTAACGGAAAGACGTAAACAACAATAGATGATAAAATTAAAAATCCACCACTTATTTCTACCTCCACTATATCTCCAGGAGACAAAGGAGATTTCTCCATAATCATAAAGATCTCTTTACCATTACCTGAACATGCTCCACATTTAGAGCAGGCAGAATGGCGTAAAATCGATATCTTTGTTATATCTCCGTTCTTTTCTAACACAACAGCCTTTTTTTTCATTTTGTCCCTCCTTGCCATGTAAAAAGTTGTTTAGCCTCGCAAACATTGTTAACATAATTATAACAAAATGAGCAATACTAAGAACACAAAGAAAGAGGAGGTGACACTTATGGCACGTGGATCTGCAAGAAAAAACGTTTTACTAAACCCCGGTGCTGAACAAGCCCTTTACAACATGAAGTATGAAATAGCACAACAAATTGGACTTCCAGTCCAACCAGGTTCTGAGGATTACTGGGGTAACCTCACTTCTCGAGACTGTGGCGCAGTAGGCGGTGAAATTGTTAGGAGACTTGTAGCACAAGCTCAGCAACAGTTGGCCGGTGGTGCACAATATCAAGCTCAGACAACTCAACAGAATAAGCAACAGTAAAAGAACGGATGAAAATTAATATAAAATAGATATTGTACCTACCTGACCCACATATCTCGAATATACTGACAAATTAATGCAATAGACTGGTAGATTCTCAGTTACAGGCGGGTGTTACTTTGACACTCGCCTGTTTTATATTAAAGCTTAATGCTTTTTCTTAAGTCCCTCACCGTCTACAAGATACTTCACTGCTGATCTGACTATAGTTACCTCTACCCTCTCAGCTATCTTCAATATCGCAACATCCCCTGTAAGTTTTACTATCTCCCCATATAATCCTCCTACAGTGACTACTTTATCCCCGACCATTAATGCATCAAGTAATTCCCTTCGTTTTCTATCTCGTACCTGATTTGGTCGAATAAAGGCCAGATAAAACGAGATTAATATTACTATTATAAGGACTACATTTCCCCAAATTGGATCCATATATTCATATCTCCTTACTATAATATTTGAAAAAGAACTCAGTTTTTAATTCATCGAACCTATCCTCCATAATAGCTCCCCTGATATTACTCATTAATGCCATGAGAAAGTGAAGATTATGAATGGTAGTTAATCTGAGCCCAAGAATCTCATTGGTATTTATAAGATGGCGGATGTATGCTCGTGAATAATTTCTACATGCATAACACGTGCACTCTTCATCCATAGGACCAAAATCTCTACTATACTTCGCGTTCCTAACAACAAGTTTACCATGTGAGGTAAAGACCGTACCATTTCTAGCTATCCTAGTGGGCAGAACACAATCGAACATATCTATTCCCCTTGCTACTCCTTCAAATAGACAATCTGGAGAACCTACCCCCATCAAGTAACGCGGTCGATTAAAAGGAAGAAGGGGTACGGTGTGATCTAGCATCTCATACATTATTTCCTTGGGCTCTCCTACACTTAACCCTCCAATTGCATAACCAGGTAAATCTAATTGGGTTATCTGTGAGGCGCTTCTCTCCCTAAGTTCAGGAAAAGTACTACCTTGAACTATACCAAAGAGAGATTGTCCGTCTTTAAGAGGCACGGCTTTGCACCGCGTGGCCCAAAGGGTTGTTCGTTCAAGGGCCTCTAAAGCGTAATCAAAAGTAGTAGGATACGGTACACATTCATCTAAAGGCATAACTATATCTGAACCTAATCCTCTTTGAACTTCTATTGCCTTTTCAGGGGTAAAGAAGTGTTCCGAACCATCAAGATGCGACCGAAACCGAACTCCTTCGTTAGTTACCTTACGAAATGAAGACAAGCTAAAGACTTGAAATCCTCCACTATCAGTTAATATGGAACCTGACCAATTCATAAATTTGTGGAGCCCTCCTGCCTCCGCTATAAGGTCATGTCCTGGTCGCAGATAAAGATGATACGTATTAGCCAAAATAAGGTTTATATTCATCTCTTGTAACTCTTCAGGGGCCATTGCCTTTACAGTACCTAGAGTACCTACTGGCATAAAAATTGGCGTGTCTATACTCCCTCTACTAGTATGAAGCCTGCCAACCCTCCACATAGCCTCATCAGAAGCCTTGATTATCTCAAATCGCATTATGCTAACTCACCTTTCTAGTTTAAAAATATAACTGTTGCATCTCCAAAACTATAGAACCTATAGCCCTCCTTTATCGCTTCCTGGTATGCAGCCATTAAAGGCTCACGTCCATAGAAAGCAGAGACCAACATGAGTAATGTGGAACATGGCAGATGAAAGTTAGTTATAAGGCCGTCTATTACTTTACCTTCATATCCTGGCTTTATAAAGAGTTCTGTCCACCCTTGACATGGTTCTATTCTCTTAACTGCAACCGCCGCTGTTTCAAGGGCTCTTACCACTGTAGTCCCAACAGCAATTATCCTCCTGCCCTCACTCATAGCACGATTTATAATTTGTGCCGTACTATCCGATATGCTAAAATACTCAGAGTGGATCTTGTGTTCATCCACCTCTTCCACTTGTACAGGCCTAAAGGTTCCGATACCTACGTGGAGTGTAACATAAACTATATCCACTCCCATAGCGCGTATCTTCTTTAGAAGCTCATCAGTGAAATGGAGGCCTGCTGTGGGCGCTGCTACAGCTCCAGGTTCCTTAGCATAAATCGTCTGGTATCTATCTTTATCTTGTAAAGGCTCCTTAATATATGGGGGTAGTGGAACTTGTCCAAGACGTTTAATTAAATCAGAAACAGATGCTCCTTGTGGAGACAAGAACTTTATATAACGTCCCCCTAGATCTGTCTTTTGTAAAACCTCTCCTATTAGTTCTCCCTCACCAAATATGAGTCTATTACCTTCTTTCACACGACGTCCCGGCTTTACAAGGGTCTCCCACTTATCTGGTTGGACTTCGTGAAGAAGAAAGGTTTCTATAGAGGCACCTGTTTCTTCCTTTTCCCCTAAAAGACGCGCTGGAATTACCTTTGTATCATTAAGAACCAGTACGTCTCCATCTCTTAAAAATTTCACTATGTCTTTAAACTTACGGTGGAGGATGGAATCTCTCCCCTTAAAAAGAACCATTAAGCGGGCTTCGTCCCGTGGTTCAACCGGGGTTTGCGCTATATACTCCTGAGGCAAATAATAATCAAAGTCCTTGGTCTTCATATCCTAAAGAGCGGAGAAGTTCGCTCCTTTTTCGCCATCCCTTCTGCACTTTCACATCAAGATCAAGGTATATCGCAGATCCCATTAATCCTTCTAGCTCTTCTCTAGCAAGGCTCCCTATCTTCTTTATCATCCTGCCACCCTTACCAATAAGTATGCCGCGCTGAGAATCTCGTTCAATATAGATTGTGGCTTTAACATATAAGAGATCGGTTTCGTCCCTAGGAGCGATCTCCTCTACATCTACGGCTACAGCATGGGGCACCTCTTCTTCTAAAAGATACAGAGCTTTCTCCCTTATTATCTCAGCAATTATGAAACGCTCTGGGTGATCAGTGATTTCATCCTCTGGATAATATAGAGGACCTTTAGGGAGTTTCAGCGCTATCCTATCCAGTAAGATATCTAGGTTCTCGCCTGTTAGAGCTGAAACAGGGAGGACTTCATCAAAAGATACACCGCTTTCATTAAGTGTCGCTATAATCTGATTCATCTTATCCTTACCAAATGCATCTATCTTATTTATCAATAGAAACTTAGTGCTTTGAATACCTTTAAGATATTCCATTATATACTTATCGCCTTTACCTATTCCCGCGGCCCCATCTATTAAAAATAGGACTACATCTACCTCTTGGAGTGCATTATAGGCTGTTTTGACCATATACTCTCCCAAGAGATGTCTAGGTCTATGAATACCCGGAGTATCTATGAATATAATTTGATACTCATCTCGAGTTAAGATACCTTGTATACTATTGCGTGTGGTCTGAGGCTTGTCTGAAATTATTGCTATTTTTTGCCCCACAAGGTTATTAAGGAGCGTTGACTTACCCACATTTGGTCTACCCACAATGGTCACAAATCCTGACTTAAAAAATTTATCTGACATTTAACAATTCTCCTACCCATTAATGTATTACTCATTTAAAAGAAAAGGATGTGGAAATAATAAAGCTAAACTTTCGACGTTATACTCTCCTTTTGTATTAGCCATTAAGACTTTCATATCTGCCCTAAACTCGGCTAGGATCTGTCTACAGATTCCACAAGGGGAACCAAGTCCCTCTCCTTCTATTACCACAGCTATGGCAAGGAACTTTCTCTCGCCCTGTGAGACTGCATTGTATAAAGCGACTCTTTCTGCACAACACGTCCCACTAAACGAAGAATTCTCCACATTGCATCCAGTAAATATTTTCCCAGAATTAGATAAAATAGCAGCCCCTACCTTAAAACTAGAATACGGAGCGTACGCGTTTTCCCTAGCTTTACACGCGGCATTTATAAGTTTTCTTTCTAAGGTCTCATCTACCTCGTCCATAAGCATTAAGGACAATATTCTCCACCCTCTCTATTTCGAGCTTCTTCCCAAATGTTTCAAACTTTTTCTTGAGCATAGTGAGGCTCCTTTCTAATGACTCACTATCGCCCACAGCTTTTATAACCACAGGATTAACTGCGATAGGCTGCTGGTTAACGAGTATTATGGGACCAACGCATCTCACAGATGTGCCTACTACAACTCGTTGATTACCTATTTGAATTCCTACAGCCCCCGCGTATGACAGCTCATTTATTATATCACGTATATCCTTATCATGAACGATTTGATCCCAAGTGTACCCTTTTGTTGCATCGTATCCATAAATTATTATACCAGGGCCAGAAAGTTCAGCTAAGCCTGCTAACCTAGTTATACTGCTAAGACTAGAATTTAACATTGTAAGTTCCGAATTAAAGAGTCTTACCTTATCCATTGCGGTGGAGGGCGTAAGTAGAGTAGC
The DNA here is from genome assembly GCA_002426645.1 of Firmicutes bacterium UBA5435. Taxonomy (GTDB): domain Bacteria; phylum Bacillota; class UBA5435; order UBA5435; family UBA5435; genus UBA5435. The sequence continues at coordinate 49,007 of DIRN01000067.1, forward strand.
ATTACCATTAGAGACTTCCACCTCTATTATCTGTGAAAGATGCCTTAACAGTTCATTATTATTGATTTTACTAATCGTCTCTTCCCTAAGTATCTTCTCCTTATCTTCTATCTTAACGCGCGTGGAGAAACCATCCCGCTCTATACTAATAATTATCAGAGCTTCTTTACCTTTATAAGCCATTACCCCAGGGTCATCATTTATGATCTTGAGAAGAACCAATTTCCACTTATTGCTCTGTTCTTGAGTTATAATATCCTGAACATCACGGCCAAATTGACCAATTATATTTGCTACGCCATCGGAGGTCTTGGCTGTCTTAACTGTGGATATAAATTCAGATAGGGACTCTCTTACAATTTGATTATCCTCTAGACCAACACTCTTTGCGAGATCTTCATACGATTTAACCAGAGTATAAGCGCCTTTACGAGCGATCTCTACATCTGGGACCTCACCTGGAATCCTAATAAAGCCAAAGAATCTGGCAAGAGTGATAACATCCAAGATAAGTAATACTATAATTGCACCTATAGTGAACTTTTTAAACACTCTGCCGTCACCTTCTTCCCCGGAAAGCCGAGAGAGTCAAACTCTCAACTATCTCTATTTCAAAGACGATGCCCCAGGGTTCCAAGGTGTTTCTGATTAAATCCAGGCTGCTAATTAGGATAGTAGGAGCCCCTGTAGCCTTTATAGTTACTGGATTCCTATTTATAGGAACATAATTAACTGTAATAGTATCATCTATAGCCTTTATTGGTGTAACAGCTATAAGACGTTCTCCGCCTACTTCAAGACCTGTAGCACCAGCCACATACAACTCATTTACTATATCCCTTATATCTTTCTCCTGGACTATCTGATCTTTTGAAATACCGTCTTTAGCATCATAGACTTTAATTATTATTCCTGTTCCTGTAAGTTCTGCATATCCGGCATTCCTCTGGATATCCTGAAGGTTTGCTCTAGTGTTATCTGCCTCACCCCTTAGGAGTTTCATACGATCCACTATGGTTCTCGGGCTAAGTAAGACAGCCTTACCCATGACTATCTCTACTTCAATGAGTTCAGCAGAGAGGCCCTGAATTAATTTGCTCTGTTTCAATTCATCTTTAGTCTTGGTAGACAGAATATTTCCCTGATCTATTATCTCTAAGATCCCATCGTCTCTCTTAATTATTGTGACAGTTGCCTTCCCTGAAACTTGTTGGACTATAGGGTCTTGGTTTATGATCTGAATAATAGCTTCACGCCTTCTATTCTCTAATTCTCTATCTAAAACATCTAAAACATTACGCCCATGATAACTAAGGGCTCTACCTATCTCTTCAGTACTAATACCTTGATCAACTTCAAATTTGAATTTCGCTAAGGCATCACGAATATAGGGGTTCTTCTCTAATCCGAGATTAGTAGCATACTTTTCATAGTAGCGGACTAAGGTAAATGCTCCTTGACGCGCAGCCTCTAGATTACTAATAGTCTGAGGAAAACGTAAAAGGTCCACTCCTTTTACGAGCAGGACAGCATTTATTACTATTAGGGCCCAAAGGAATACCCACCCAAGGGTGGAGAAGACTTTATGTATTTTAACACCTCTTCTTGCTGTATCTTTCATATATCAAATCAAACCTTTCAAGAGAAACCTCTATCATATAAATCAACACTTTATGGAAATAGCTTTTTAAATTTTGCTTTTATTTCCCTTTCTCTTGTTTCCATTTCTTCGGCTTCTTCGTCTTCTTCGTGGTCATAGCCTATAAGATGTAGTATTCCATGTATCAATAAAATACATATTTCTTCATGAAAAAAATGACCACCTTCCATAGCCTGTCTTTTTGCAGTCTCTAAAGATATGACGATATCACCTAGGATGTGTTCATCTTCTTGAGGAAATGACAAGACATCTGTAGGAGAGTCTATCCCCCTATAGGTGGAATTAAGTTCTTTTATACCTTCATCATCTGTTAAAGCCACGCTTAGCTCCGCATCTAACTGGCAATCTTCCATACGCATTACTTCTTCAGAAAGCTCTTTTATAAATTTTAAAAGCTCTTCAGAGACTTCAGATTCATCTATAAGAACACTAATTAGAATTTCCATAGCTTCTACACCACCATAATGGTTATCAGTTTTTAGCAGACGTTTTCTTCGAAGTTTTCTTTCTGCTCCTCTTCTTCATGAGTTCCTCTTTATGGATTAACTTATCAGGATACTCAATGCGAGAATGGAAGATCCCCGCTAAGACATTGACGAAAGAATTCGCAATCTTATCGAGATCTCTCAATGTAATCTCGCATTCATCAAATTGACCGTCATTCAACCTATCTTTGACTATTTTACGTACCACTTCCTCAATCTGCCCAGCTTCTGGCCTTCTAATAGATCTGACAGCAGCCTCAGCAGCATCTGCTAACATGACAATAGCTGCTTCTTTAGTTTGAGGTCGTGGACCTTCATATCTAAAGTCGGATTCAACAACTGAATCTGATTGCCCATTTTCAAGGGCTTTTCGATAGAAATATGAAACCATGGTAGTACCATGATGTTCCCTTACAATATCAATAATGGGTTCAGGAAGCTTATATTCCTTAGCTAGCTCTACTCCATCTTTAACATGAGACGTTATTATCAACGCACTTAAAAACGGTGAAAACTTATCGTGAGGATTATCCCCCATGAACTGATTTTCTATAAAGTGGTATGGACGTTTTATCTTCCCAACATCATGATAATGAGCTCCTACCCGAACAAGAAGAGGATTTGCATTTACGCTCTCGGCTGCAGCCTCTGCTAAATTGCCAACAATTATAGAATGATGATACGTACCAGGAGCACTTACCATAAGTTTCTTCAACAAAGGATGATTGGGATTAGATATCTCCAATAATTTAATGGATGATGTAATCCCAAATATGTGTTCTGCGAAGGGAAGAAAACCTAAAGTAAGTATAGAAGATAAAATTCCATTTAGTACTCCTATTACTCCGTGGAGTAATATATCTAAAAAGGGATCTCCGTACATAAGCCCTAAGGTTGTTATACTTACTATATTAGCTAATCCCACGATAAATCCTGCTCGAACCAGATCAGATCTCTGGCTAACCCTGGAGACGCTATAAGCGCCTATCATGCCGCCCACCATAGTCACAATAGCCAGTTCAATACTGTTATCAATCAATACTCCAACCAATAGACCTATGACAACGCTTGCTAGGATCGCAAGTCGAGAATTAATAAGAACTGTTATCATCATTGTGCCGAAGGCCACAGGTACTATATATGGGGACCACTCCCAAGGCAGTGACTTGGTTATAGCTCCTAAAGCAGTTATTCCAATGACTATAATTCCAAAGAGAGCTATTAACTTATCATGAGAGAGCATCTCCTTATTAAATTGATACATATATATCGTAACCAATGCAAGGAGACCTAATACGAAAAGAATCATCCCTATAACTGGGAAAATATTTACCGTCTGCCTAAGAAGTCCTAAGTCCTGTAAGCGTACTATATCATCTGCTGTGACTGGATCACCAATTCCTAAGATCTTTTGACCATTTAAGATCATAGTAGGTGGTACTTCTTTCATTACGCGTTGACGTTCTCGTTCTACCTTCTCAGTACTTAAAACTAAATTAGGCCAAATAGTATGCTTACCTATTTGACGGATAAATGCTCTTAGATCTTCAGGGATTTCAAGAGAATCCACAGCTATATCCAGCCTATTTTTCATAGTTGAAAGGTTATCTTCATCTATTCGCTCTTTTTCCATTATAGGTGTGACTATGTCTAGGAGCGAATTTCGACCTACTTCAATCTCCTGCCATGGGAGTGAAAGAAGACCAAGTAAAGTCTTATTTGAGAATTCCAAGTTATATTCGTCATTTAGCTTTTTACGAAGGCTCTCTGCGCTAAGTGGAATTAAAACCTTAGGATCTCTGGTTTTAACTTGTTCATTTTCAGTCTCTTCTTCATTTCCATAAATCTCCTGAAACACCTCATCTACATACATAAAGATGGTATTTATGATCTCTTCGGCTTTTATGCTAGCCGCTTGACTTACCTCATAAAATTCCGAAGACTGTAGTGCCTTCTCAACAGCTGCTCTGCCGGCATCTTCCCGTGCTTTATCAGTTCTAGGACGATCTACGATAGAACGCGGAGCAAAGATATCCCTCTTAGAGATCTGCCCAACCTCTAAGTCTACACGCTCTTCTGGAAGTAAGCCTAATAAAAAAACAGCTAAAAAGGCTACGAAAAAAAAGATTCCCAATAGCCATAACCGAAGGGTACTGCTCCTCCAAATATCTTCCTCGAAAAATCCTTTTATAAAACTACGTATTCTAGTTATAAATCCCATAATTTGACCTTCTCCTTACCAATCACATGACATTATAGCATTGACAACTCTTAGGCTTCAGGTGACTGCCACTTCTCGTATGCTTTAATAACCTTCTGCACCAGTGGATGACGTACTACATCCTTTTCAGAGAAATAAATAAAGTCTATGCCTTCTATGTCCTTCAATATATATCGAACTGTATCAAGTCCAGATGCTTTTCCGCTAGGAAGATCTATTTGGGTAATGTCACCTGTCACCACTGCCTTTGAACCGAACCCTAAACGAGTTAGGAACATCTTCATCTGTTCTTCAGTAGTATTCTGGGCTTCATCTAATATCACAAAGGAATCATCTAAGGTTCTTCCTCTCATATACGCAAGAGGTGCCACCTCAATAATGCCTTTTTCCATAAACTTTCCAAAAACATCTGCGCTTAGTATATCATATAACCCATCATAAAGAGGCCTCAGGTAAGGATTTACTTTTTCTTGAAGGTCACCAGGAAGAAATCCTAGGTTTTCCCCTGCCTCTACTGCAGGACGAGTTAATATTATTCTACTACATTCTTTTCTATTTAACGCGGCAGTAGCCATGGCTACTGCAAGATACGTCTTCCCTGTACCAGCTGGCCCAATACCAAAAACAATATCATTTTTACGTATGGAATCCACATATCTCTTCTGACCAAGGGTTTTAGGCTTTATATGCCTACCCCTTGCAGTTACTTGAACTACATCTGAGAGTATTTCTTTAAAAGTTATGTCATTCTGGTTAGCCATGGAATTTATGGCAAATCTTACATCACGAGCATTAAGAGACCTATCTTTTTTGTAAAGTTTCACTAGCTCTCCTAATAAGTTTACAGCTGAGTTCACGTCTTCGGTCTTACCCGAAATTAAAATTTCATTCCCGCGTGCAATTATCTTAACTCCAAAGATATATTCCATTAATTTATAGTTTTCATCTTGGTTACCACTGAGAAAGAAAGAATCATCTTGATTCTCAATGATAAACCTTTTTCGAACTAAGTTATCCAAAGTTTCCCATTCCCCTGTATATTTTAGATCTTCAGCAAGATTACTCACCTTGCAGATATTACCTCCTCTTTTATATTTGAGTAAACCCCAATATCCTCTAAAGTCTCTATATACACTTCTGCTGTAATAACTTCCCTCGCACCATGCATACCCTGATATTCAACGTGCATTTCAACCAGTTCAAAGTCATCAGAAAGATTACAGATGATCTCTTCAAAGGCTTTCCTTAATGCCATACACCTTGCTTCTTCATAAGTAAGACGAATCGACCTATCTCTAATCTCGTTATATGTAGTCGTTATTATGGTAATAGGAAAAGTTATTCCAAAAAGTGAAATAGACCTTTTTTCTTCTATAGTATCATATTCTGCAAAAGGGACTTCTTTCCTTCCGATCTTTAAGGATTTCTCCTTAAAATTTATATGATGCGTCCTTACAGATCTCCCGGTATTTTCTCTATAGTTCTGGATGAGTTCTACTGCCCCTCTTGCGTTATACCAAATCCGTCCCTTGATTAAACCTCTAGGTTTAATCAAGGTTCCTTTTTCATCTGTAATCCCCTCTATTAATATTTCACCTTTATCTACTGCAGATCCATGAGTAACGAGAGCTTTCCCACTAAAGACGATTATCTTTTCAATGAGCCCAGCCTTATTTGCAATAAGCTCCTTTGAGATCTCTTCATCTTCTTCAGGGAAAATTTTCTCTACGATCTGAAGGTTTAGGACTGAACCTCGTATTTTCCCACCTGCCCATGCTATTCCTGGGATCTCTTTAACTAGTGTTCGCTCTAGACCTCTTAAATCTACCTTTGACTTAGGAACACCAGGAAACACTCCATAGTCTCTAAACACTTCTTCAATACGCGTGGGGTTCAGACGCTCTATTCCCTCTACCTGAATGAACCATATATGTGTAGACAGAACATAGATGAGGGTCACTGCTATTAAGGTTCCCATAAAAAACATCTTCCTTCGCCATATACATTTTAAAAGAAAAGGAAGACCTAGCTTTTTATCTATCTCGACCTTACAATCACAATGTCTGGCAAGGGGGCGTACTAGATAAAATCTATCTGCCCGCATCTTAGCCACAAGGAACCCTCTCTTAATCTTACGAATGTCCCAGAGATATAAACCGCTAGAACAAGCGCTATTTATGAATTCCTCCACTCTCACGCCTTTAATCTTAATTATAACATAACCAAGCAAATATGACCATAGGGTATAAGCTGGCATATAATCGCCTCCTCAGGTTAAAAACTCCACTTTCGTGATCTCACCGTTAATCTCTACCTGATCCTTAAGTATGGTGGCGATTATTAACCTTTTTCCTTCAATTAAAGACTCACCATGGCGAATTCGTACCCTTATTCTGTCTACGGAATATTCAACTATCCCGCCATGATTTTCTATAATAAGTCTATTATTACCCTCTATAGTGATCCTTGGGATATCAAGGATCACATCTGCTGGAAACTCAAAGGCCTTACTCAATCTTTCTTTCCACATGTCATCTTTACTTCTCCGAGCCATTCTCCATACCCCCTACATAAAAGATGGAGTCAGGTCCTAGCTTTATCTCAGAAAGCTTCACTGATCTACATATATTTATGCTCAAAGCGCCCAATGTAGAAGTAAATGGATATAACAAAAGAGGTTGAATGCAAGGACATATCCTCGAATTCAACCTCTTTCCCATCTCGCATCTTAGGACTATAGATATCTCATAGGAAGGCAGAAAAGCTCTCCAATACTTGTCTCATGAATTTCTCGTGATACCATCTTAGGGTCTCCCTCTTTGTCAGGTCGCTTTACAAAAATTCTCTCATAGGGAGGTTTAAAAGTTATTATTCCAAAATTCTCAGCACGCGCTCTCTTTATTGCGTTCAAGGCGCCTGCACGAATAAGCTGGCGAGCTTTTATAGGAGAAAGATGTATCGCAGGGGAATTCTTCTTCCTATATTTCTCTGTTATTAATTCATCGCCTGTACCAGGTGAGAGACCTCTCTTTACGCTAATACACTCAATACCAGGAATCAATTCTTGAGCTTCTTTTGTCATGGCCTCGTCACCACTAGCAAAGATACTGCGCACGCCTATCTCACTTGCACACATGGCTAATTTCCCTAGTTCACCTATGGATATTCCGTTGACCGAAAGATCTATGACTCCCATATTTCCGGTATGGGCTAAATGTGCATATTCTGTTCCTGCCTTTGCATGCTGCCCTACCCATGCGATAGCGTCAAAAGATTTATCTAAAGACCAGCCTAACGTATAATTTTCACCACCTATATACCCCCGCAAGAATTCTACACGTGCATCAAGAAGCTCTGGAGCAATACCCCCGGAACCATGACCATCAACAACTAGTATCTCCCTTGCACCCCCTTCAAAGAAACCATCTACAGCAGCATTAACCTCTTCAGTTAGAAGCATCTTAGCCGTATCATAGTAACGTCCCTCTGAAGAACACCAGTCCTCCGAATTCTGTACCCCTGCAACACCCTCTAAATCAGTCATCAGGTATATCTTCATAAAAGCTCCTCCCCTATTTGTCTTCTTTATATAGAAACTAGTTTTAGAGCATTTCCTGAGTATATCTTAGCCAATATATCTTTAGATATATCCAAGTTGTTCAGAAACTCCTGGTGTTTATTATCGAAATAATCCCGACCATATAGTATACGATCTTGGAATTCTGTCAAGAATTCTTTAGCAAACTCAGGATCACGCTTAAGCGCGTTCAATCCTGAACCAGCTGAAATCTCACCATAAAGGTTAGGATATTTACGTAGCATATATATGACTTTACCACCTGGTACAACATTACCACTGGGGTAAGCAGCCTTACAGTATTGATCGTCACCAGAGATATGTGCCCAGAAACCAGGTGCGTGCCCGATGAAGATAGTATCTGGGCATTGCTGGACAGCTCTCTCAAGAGCTTGGATCCCGCCTCCATACCAGTAATTAGGCCTTGGATACTTACGACCTGTATCAAACTCATAGTCTATATGGACAAGTACTGGTAATCCCTTCTCCCCACAAAATCGATACAACCGTAGGGCATCAGGGTTATCGTAGGTCATTCTGACTTTTAATTCTCCGTAAACACGAACGCCGTAGATCTCAATGGCGGCTCTGAGTCTGTCTATAGCATCTGGACGTCGTGGATCAGGAGCGTAACCAAGTATGAACCTTTCAGGAGCACGTTCTGCATAAGATATGCACCGTTCAAAGGGGATTGGACTAGGCGAGCCAAAGGGTGGAGTACAGTAATTGTAATGAGGGTCGTACTCATCCTCTGGACATTCCCAACTCAAAAGCCAGGTTTTATCTATATTATTCTCATCCATATTCGAAAGAAATTTCTTGAGATCATGACCATGCCAATCTGGATGATTATGTACATCAATTATCATACAAATCAGACGCATTCCTTTTAGTCTTCTATAAGGCTTATCAGAATGTGTCTTCCCTCCTTCCGCCCATTTTTGAATCTACCAAATATCATTTATCACTGACTTAATATAAGCAAGGTCCCGTTTTGCATACCATTCGCGATCTCCAGGACGCGGTGCTTCAATACAGATAGGTCCATTATATCCGTTCTCTTTAAGTAGATTCAAGTACTCCCTGTGATTAATCTGACCTTCACCCAATGCTGTAGGAAATCTACTGCTATCTCTTAATCCAACTGAATTCTTTAAATGTACATAATATAGCTTGTCACTTAGATCTGATATAGTTTGGGCAAGAGATGGAATGCCTTTAAAGTAAACAACGTTTCCATAATCAAGATTTATACCTACAGACGGATTATCTATCATATCCACAAGTTTCCTAGCTGATGCGGGTAGATCGTGGAGGTAACACATATGAATTTCAAAAGCAAAACGGAACCCAAGTCCTTCAGCTAAAGATCCTAAAACTTTAAAGCCCTCAGCAGCCCATTTCCGCTGTTCCTCAGTGGCCACTGCTGAACCGTGACGTTCATACTCTGAGTATGGAATATTCGTGTCGGGATTACGAAGAGTTCCTGTCATTGTATTACATACGCTAAGTTTAAACCTTTCAGAGGCAAGTTTGTAAAAGGTTATAGCGTCCTCTATCCCTTTTTCCCTCACAGCTGCATCATTAGTCATTAGATCCGGACCAGGACTTCCAAAGATAACTTGATTAAGTCCAGACTTTGCTACCCCAGAGGCTATGGCATCTAAGTATTCCTCAACACCCTCCTCTACTCGACCTCTTTTACGACGAAATTCAACTCCGTCAAAGCCCCAATCTACAGCCTTCTGGCAGATCTCATCTATGCTTTGACCCTGTTCACAATAGTTTACATGCATTATAATAGGTAGTGTCACTTTTTCCTCTCCTTCTCTGACGTATACTTTTGTAAAAACTTAGAGTTTTACAAAATAGAATTATTCTATTATTATTTCCTCATAGGCACCAAAAGTCCTTTCAAAAGATGAAAATAATTTTGATATATTAGAAAATTGTGGTTTATTCAAATATAAGGAGAAAACTTGATATAATAGCCGTAAAATGCTCATAATACTTATATGTTGAGTATTATAGCGTATTGACACTCTGCGAGTAATAGGTATAATAATAATTGTTAGCACTCAATTGCAACGAGTGCTAACAAAGGTTAGAACTCCTCACTATCATTCACGTGAGAGAGACTATCCGCTTTCAAAAAAGGGGAATACCCTTAAAATAACACTATTCATTAAATGTTTACCTCGTGAATGTAAAGTAACTGTAAGCTAAATTTAAAGGAGGAGGGAATTTTACGTGATAAAACCATTAGGAGACAGAGTCGTTGTAAAACCTAGTCCACAAGAGGAGAAAACAAAGGGAGGGATAGTTCTCCCGGATACTGCTAAAGAAAAACCCCAAAAGGGCGAAGTGGTAGCAGTCGGCCAGGGTAAGCTCCTCGAAAACGGTCAAAGGGTTGCCTTAGAAGTAAAAGTAGGAGATAAGGTCATTTATTCTAAGTACGGTGGAACAGAAGTTAAGGTAGATGGTGAGGAATATTTGATCCTACGCGAAAGCGACATCCTAGCTGTTGAATAACTGTATTACGTATTTTAAATCAAACTTTTAAAAAATCTTTAAAGTAGGAGGGAATTTTAAATGGCAGCTAAGCAGCTTGCTTTTAACGAAGAAGCACGCCGCGCACTTGAACGAGGTGTTAATCAAGTAGCGCAGGCTGTAAAGGTTACTTTAGGCCCAAGAGGCCGTAACGTTGTTCTTGAAAAGAAATATGGTTCTCCAACCATTACTAAAGATGGTGTTACAGTAGCCAAAGAAATAGAATTAAAGGATCCTTATGAGAACATGGGAGCAGTACTCTGCCGCGAGGTAGCTTCCAAGACTAACGATGTTGTTGGTGATGGAACAACTACTGCAACTGTTCTTGCCCATGCCATTATTAGAGAAGGTCTCAAAAACGTTGCTGCAGGTGCTAATCCTATAGCCATTAAGCGAGGCATAGATAAAGCTGTAGAAAGAGCAGTAAAAGAACTTGAGACGTTTAGCATCCCGGTTGAAACTAAAGAAGATATAGCCCACGTGGCATCTATCTCTGCAAATGAAAAAGAAATTGGGGACCTCGTTGCTGAGGCAATGGAAAAGGTGGGTAAAGACGGTGTCATAACCGTTGAAGAATCCAAGGGTACTAAAACCACGGTAGAAGTGGTCGAGGGTATGGAATTTGATAAAGGGTATATCTCTCCATACTTCGTTACAAACACTGAAACCATGGAAGTGGAGATGGATGATCCCTACATCTTACTTCATGAGAAGAAGATCAGTTCAATTCAAGATTTGGTACCGCTCCTTGAGAAGATAGCTCGTACCGGAAGACCTTTACTCATCATTGCAGAGGATGTAGAGGGCGAAGCTCTTGCTACTCTAGTAGTGAATAAGCTCCGTGGTACATTAAATGCTACAGCAGTCAAGGCTCCTGGCTTTGGCGATAGAAGAAAAGCTATGATGGAGGATATAGCTGTATTGACAGATGGTACCTTCCTCTCTGAGAGCCTTGGTTTTAAGTTGGAGAACGTTGATCTTAATATGCTTGGAGAAGCTAAGAAGATCCGAATCACAAAGGAAAAAACTACGATCATTGAAGGAAAAGGTTCTAAAGATGCGATCACTGGTCGTATCGCTCAGATAAAGAGAGAAATAGAAGAATCTGATTCTGACTACGATAGAGAGAAACTTCAGGAGCGCTTAGCTAAATTAGGTGACGGCGTAGCAATCATTGAAGTTGGAGCTTCTACCGAAACTGAACTTAAGGAAAAGAAACACAGAATCGAAGATGCCTTATCAGCTACTAGAGCCGCTGTTGAGGAAGGGATTGTACCTGGTGGTGGAACTGCCCTAGTAAACACAATTCCAGCCCTTGACGAATTAAAATTAGAGGGTGAAGAAGCTGTAGGTGTAAGTATAGTCAAGAGGGCTCTTGAGGAACCGCTCAGACAGATCGCTAATAACGCTGGACAAGAAGGTTCTATCGTGGTCCAGAAGGTCAAGACTAGCGAGAAAAAAGGCATTGGTTTTGATGCCGTAACTGAAGAATATGTAGATATGGTGAAGGCAGGTATTGTAGATCCTACAAAGGTAACTAGATTTGCCTTGCAGAATGCCGCAAGTATAGCTTCTATGTTACTTACCACCGAAGCATTGATTGCAGATATCCCTAAAGAAGAAGAAGCTCCAGCCTATCCTCCAGGAGGACCAGGCGGAATGGATTACTAATCAATGACAGTGGAATAGGATCACGTTAATTCAAAGTCCCTTATCTTAAGATAGGGGACTTTTTATCTGTAATAGCTTATTTATACTGACGAAGGTAAGAAACTAACAAGTATATTAATGGCTGAAAAAGTAAGCCCTCATTCCGATTTGTATTTACTGATAATACTAACGTGAAGGCATAGAAGAATTGAACGTAGCACAGCGCAAGTAGGAAAATCTGACACAGACTAAATCCACTAAACACCAAATGCAATTCTAGCTTGAAAATCTTTTATCTTTTGGTTATAACTCATATTCCGCATAACTAAATT
>DIRN01000049.1 GCA_002426645.1 Firmicutes bacterium UBA5435
CTGTCCACCTAAGGTCGATAGTAGATGCGTATTCGCGTTTGTTCAATACATCACTCCAATATTTAGAGGCCATTGCATCTGCTTTACCCTTAGGACTTAATACTAGATTAATGTGCTCAGACTTACTAGATCCATCAGGAGCAGTTATTAAAAGATCTGTGATTAAACCGCTTTCTAAAGCGAGTGGAACTTTGACGCTACCTCTACTTTCTTCTAGATTAAGCGATACTTCTTCTAATAGATCAGGTTTTAGCTTTAGGACGCTCCTCAGTCCTTCGCGTAATTTGATAGAGGTATTAGACCATTCTTCTAAAGACTGAGGCATTCTCTTGTCAGCTTTATCACGAGCTATTGATCCTAACATAGATACATATTTAGGTATTGTAGTGAAGTCTTTCGGACGACTATTCCCGGGGAAACAACGAAGTTCTTCTTCATCTATAAGCTCGAACTCTGGCTCATCTAGTGGAGCAAAACTTTCCGTACCCTTTAACCATTTATTAAACCAGCCGTACATAGGCTCTCTCATAGGTTTATTATACCCATGTGGACTATCTACGACTAGATGTGCTAATGCTTCTTCCTTTCCATAGAGCTTATATATGTTTTTAGCCTTACTTATGCTCTTAGATGCCTCTTGAGCGCTAAAACATACTGCATCACTAGAAGAGTTTATAACCAAAAGAGCTCTAGGAGCTACTAGTCCTAGTATTTCCCATTCTTCTGCATAGGTAAGACCGTCTATTAATGTCTCACAAACACAGTTGCTAGAGCCTATATACGAAAGATAAGTGCCTACTGAAACTACAGGTACTGCTGCCTTTATTCTCTCGTCAAAAGCAGCCACATACATAGTCTGATTACCACCACCAGATGAACCTGTACATCCTATACGATCCGGATCTACATCTGGTCTAGAGATTAGATAATCTATAGCACGCATATTCTCATATACCTGTAAACCAAGTAACCTAGCCCCTATCGGCCATAGACTAGCTCCTATCATATCTCCATGGTAAGGATTCTCCTTAAATCTCCGTTCACCAGCTCCAAAGGCATCAACTGCGAGAACTATGTAACCTAGTTTTGCAAGACCCGTACAGACTGATATATATTTAGACCCAAGTCTACCTAAATCACTATGACCATGAACCTTGAGAATAGCTGGTCTCATTTCACCTAGTTTGATTCCATGAGGCAAGTAAAGATTTGCAGTCATATAAAGACCAGGCCTAGTCTGGATTAAAATATTCTCAACATCAAACCCATTTCCAGATACACTTCCACAATGTCGAATATCAGGTGGTTCAGCGCATTGGCGTACTTCTCCAAATGATTTGGCCAACTCTTCTGTAAGTAATCTCTTTCTATGCTTCCACTCATCTAAAGTGTTAGGTATGCTCTCAAATTCTCGTAGCCTAACCCCTTCCTCTCTAAACCATCGAAGTAGTTCTTCGCCACCATCTTTTTTTAATGATTTTCCATCCAATTATACTACCTCCCTACTCTTCCTTAAACAAATCCTTATGAATGCAATTTAATGAAACCATATTTCTCTAGAGGGGTATCAATTTTTATCTAGAGCTTGCTCCTGTCGAGCTTCATTAATTGCCCATGACACATCTTTGCATATATCTTCAATTTCAGGTGTCAAGGACCAAGATTTAATCCTTGACATATAAAGCCATACGTATCCGTCAGAAACCCTCAAAGCATAATGAAGTGCATACTTCAACTCTTCAGGTTTGAACCTCTCCACCCAAAGACCGAAGCCGACCTTTATCCTTTCTCTATAGATCTCAGGTATTTGACTGAGCGCTGCACTTTTCTCTTTTATAAATCGGTATGCACCAACAAAGCGTTGATATCTCTTATATAAATATGCTCCTTCACAACCATCCACAATTGTAGCATCAGGCCCACCTTCTAAAAAGCCATCTACAAGGGCAGGGAGTAACCCATAAGTAACAAGAGAAAGGTTTGAACTAGGTATACGCGGAAGGGCAAGGAGTGATGTAGCGTAAGTAAAGATTATGGTTATATCCGGGTATATATCTTGAATCGCCTCCATTAGCTGGCGGCCTCTCTTTCTAACCTCTTTAGAATACTCTTCAAAGCTCTTTTCCGTGCTATGAAGCTGTCTGGAATACATAAAAGGTTTACCATTATGAGCTCCAGAATACTGCTCAGTATCGAAAAAAACACCTTTTAGATCGTCTTCCTTAACGATCCTAACTATTAATCGCCACTTATCCGTTATCGTCGCCCATATTTCATCATCGAACCAATCTATTCCCTCTGGGAGGCCAGGAACTGCATTTACTCGAAGGAAATTATCTTTAAATCTATCGAAACGTATATTCTTTAAATTCTCCACTATATCTTTAGTTGCCTCCCATGTTACCTCATTAGGAGTAAAGAAATTATTGTGGACAGTAGCTATATCTTTGTCAATTTTATAACCAGCTGTCATTAATATCCCATCTACTGGCAAAGTCGCTTCCATCTTATCAACACTGTTTACAACAAAACTAGGGATTGGACAGCCACCTAAAGAGTCGTCTCCTGAAGCTCCACCAAAAGTTATTATTTTCTTTTCTTCTATAGGAATCGTCTCGCTAGGTAATAACTGGCGGTTTCTCTCCCAGCCGCCTACGGGAACTTCTTCTGGTGGTATGAAGTCTTGAGTATTAGAAAGACAAATAGCATCCCAGATAGCATAGTGATAAGGATTAGTTTTATCATCATCCATTCCAATGCACATAAATTCTTTTTCATCAAGCTCCGGTAGAAGAACTTGTTTAGCAATTTTAACCCACTTAAAGGTCCTACATGGATTTGCGCGAAAGATCGGGCCGAGATCCTCACGCTTGCTTCTACCACCCGGCCATTCCACCCACGCATACCATTTGCTATCTTCAAGAAATCCTTCTCTGCCTGTAGTAACCCGATACCAAATATCATATCTCCCAGCTGGTATCTTATGATTTATTTTTACAACAGCAGTACCACTATCATATTGATCCCCGTCAATGCCACTTCCTTCTGCTACAATAAGGTAGCTACCAGATTGACCGAAGTTATAGTTCCCAAAACTTACAGGGATTTCAGCAGGATAACAATCCTTCATCTCAATTAATTGATTCTCTAACTCAAAGAAAAAAATCTTACTATCCTTTAAATTACAAGCCATTATACTACCCCTCCTATAGCAAGTGTAAAACTTTTAGTTCTTATCAAGTGGATGTTCTTTCCTACTTTCTTCAATAGCCCATGAAATATCCTGGCAGATGGCTTTAATCTGCGTTGTAGGGCTCCATGCTCTAACACTCGAAAGGTAAAGCCATACATATCCATCAGAAACTCTTAAAGCATAGTGAAGAGCATATGTTAACTCTTCTCGTGTGAATTTTTCCGTCCAAAGACCAAAGCCCACTTTTATCCTTTCTCTATAAATATCAGGTATTAGGCTGAGGGTTGCCCCCTCCTCTTTAATAAAACGATATGCATCAACGAATTCCTGGTATCGCTCATATAAATAAGCTCCTTCATATCCATCTATGAATGTAGCATCAGGCCCACCTTCTAACATACCATCAATGAAAGCTGGCAACAATCCTAATGACTGGGGGCTCCTTATCCCTTCTGCTGTAGCATAAGTAAAGATAATAGTTATATCAGGATATATATCCTGGATCGCCTCCATTAGTTGTCGTCCACGTTTTCTTACCTCTTGTCTATATTCCTCAAAAGTCTTCTCTCGGCTATGCACCTGTGCGGAATATTTAAAAGGGGTACCATTATGATCACCTTTGTATTGTTCAGTATCTAGGAAGATCCCTTTAAGATTACCCTCTTTAGCTATAGTGCTTGTAAGCCTCCATTTATCAGCGATCACCTCCCAAACCTCATCATTAAACCAATCGATATCCTCTGAAAGTCCTGGCACCACGTTCAAACGAATAAAATTATCAGTAAAGTTATTAAAAGATATGTCCTTACATATTGATACATGTTCATCACATACGTTCCAGGATATGACTTCAGAAGTAAATAGACTATTATGAAGAGACTTGAATCCTCCATTTGATGGTACCCTACCTGAAATCACCACACCGTTTACTGGTAAGCTTTCCTCCATATCTCTAATATTATCTCTAATATGTTCTGGACTAGGGCATCCACCTATTCCTCCTCCACCACCTAAAGTTATTATCTTCTTTTCATCTAGAGGAATCCTCTCTCCTGGTAACAGCTGGATTCTCTTTTCCCAGCCACCTACTGGAACTACTGCTGGCGGAATAAAATTAGGATCCTTCGATAGACAAATAGCATCCCATCCAACAGAACGATACTTTCCCTTTGAATAATCTAAAGAATCATTGCTGAAAGTATCTCGCACCTCCAGAATACAGCTTAATTCGTAGGATTTAAGATCTGGCAACTGTACACCATCACCTATCTTAATCCATTCGTTAAATACTCGTAAAGGCATCATCGAAAGGAAGGAAGTCAGATCTTTTTTATCTGTTTTTCCTTCCGGCCATTCTAACCAGGCATATCTAAGGTTACCGTTTTCCCATTCCCGCCCGGTTTCAGTCAACCGATACCAAATATCATAGGTCCCTGCAGGAATAGGGTGAGCTATATCCACTTCGGCTATTCCCCTATCATATGCACTGCTCCTTATTGCACTTCCTTCAAAGGCCTGAAGTGCCTTACCAGATTGACCGAAATTCCAGAGCACCCAGGTAACTGGGATATATACTTCTATAAATTCCCCAGTTTGCGGATCCCTTGTATATCCATTCAAGATCTCTATTCTTTGATTCTCCACCTCAAAGAAGAGCTGTGATGCGAGGAGAGAACCGTTTAAGCATAGCACCAAGGAAATCGCGGATAGAGTTAAATAAATAAATTTTAGACTCTGCTTCATATTAGTATATACACCACCATATCAATTCCTTTGTAAAGGAAGGTCTTTTCGACTCTCTTTAAGTGCCCATGATATATCTCTACAAGCAGCTTCAACTTGAGGAGTCGGCTGCCATGCTTTAACGCTTGACATATAGAACCATACATAACCATCAGAAACTCTTAAAGCATAATGGAGAGTATACTTTAAATCCTCCCGCTTAAATTTCTCAACCCAAATGCCAAAACCCACTTTCATTCTTTCTTTATAGATTTCAGGTATTTCGCTGAGATTAGCTCCTTGTTCCTTTACGAATACATATGCATCAATGAACTGTTGATATTGTGTGTATAGGTAAGCCCCTTCCCATCCATCTACAAATGTGGCTTTAGGACCACCTTCTAACAACCCATCTACAAAAGCAGGCAATAGTCCATAAGTAGGTTGAGACAGATCAGGATCAGGCATCTTCGGAAGTGCCAGAAGTGCAGTGGAATAGGTGAAAATTATAGTGATATCAGGATATATCTCTTGAATCCCTTCCATCAGCTGCCTTCCTCGTTTCCTTACTTGCGCCCTATACTCTTCAAAGCTCTTTTCACTGCTATATAACTGCCTAGTATACATAAAAGGTTTCCCATTGCCTTCACCTGAATATTGTTCTGTATCTAAGAAAATTCCTTTAAGACCGCCTTCCTTAGCTACAGTAGCTACCAACTTGCATTTATCAATTATAGCGTCCCATATTTCATCATCAAACCAATTCATACCCTCTGGAGTACCTGGAACTACATTAAGTCGTATAAAATTATCTTTGAACTTACTAAATGATGTATTATTTAAATCCTTAATCCATCCATCTATTTGCTCCCACGGTAGCCTATTAGGTGTAAAGAAATTGCTATGCACAGGATATGTACCAGAAACGTCCTTTACTTCTAAGGTCATCATAATACCGTCTACTGGAAGGATCTTCTCCATAGCCCTAACCTTTAACATT
>DIRN01000083.1 GCA_002426645.1 Firmicutes bacterium UBA5435
ATGGTTTACTGCAAAACTATAGTTTGAATACAGCTAGTTCATCGGAGCAGATGTTCATCATAGCTTGGTAAATTATAAATTCGTGAGCTATGCTTCTTTAAAAGGGGTATGATAATTCTGCTATTTTATCTGACATGATAATCATATTTGGGAGATCCAATTCACTATTGATTTTACTAGGATTTACTGCTAGGCTGCTATATCGTGCTATGATGAAGATAAGTGTTAGAGCAAAGATAATGTCAACCACTTTCTGGCTTGTTCTTCTAACATATCAAGGGAGCCTTTCATATTATAGAGTAAGTTTGAATATTCAGAATCTATTCTTTTGGGAGGCGTGTACGATGATTAAGATCCATACAGTAAAGCCAGGGGATTCACTTTGGCGAATTGCTCGTCAATACGGAGTAACACTTAATAGTTTGCTTGAATTGAATGAGCCGCCTTATCCTGATCGACTTACACCAGGTCAGGTGTTAATTGTAAGAGTTGAGTCAACACCAATTAGATATACAGTAAAACTTGGGGATACCCTATGGAAGATCAGCCGTCGTTTTGGGGTTACTATTGAAGCCATTGTGTCTCTTAACAATATCGCAGATCCTAACCGCATATATGTAGGTCAGGTGCTTTTAATTCCATCTGTAGTAGAACCTATGCCTTATCCCGCAGATGTTAATGCATATTTAGTGGTACGCGGTGAGACTGATCGCGCGTTAGTTCAAGAGGTTGGTCCAGCGTTAACATATGTATCTGTTTTTAGTTATACTTTTGAATCAGATGGTAGGCTAATCGGCCTTAATGATATACCAGCTTTACAAGGTGCTAGAGATTCTAGGGTAGCTCCTATACTAACACTAACAAATATAGGGGAACGAGGCTTTAATTCCGAGTTAGCTCATGTTATCCTAACAAATAACGTAGTACAAGATCGTGTCATTAACGGTCTTTTAGATGTTATGCTTAGTAAAGGATATATGGGACTTAATATTGACTTTGAATATGTTTTTTCTGAAGATAGGGGGGCGTATAATGATTTCATGAGACGCTTGCAACCTCTGTTACACGCTGAAGGATTACTCCTTTCTAGTGCTCTTGCTCCTAAGATATCTGCCGCTCAGCGTGGTCTTTTATATGAAGCTCATGATTATCCAATACACGGAGAAGTAAATGATTATGTAGTTCTAATGACTTATGAGTGGGGCTGGACAGGGGGGCCTCCTATGGCAATAGCTCCAATTGACCAAGTACGCAGGGTGCTGGATTATGCAGTTACTGAGATTCCTAGAGAAAAGATATTAATGGGAATACCAATATATGCTCGGGATTGGCAAATTCCATGGCAAAGGGGAACCTTAGCTAGGACTATTTCTGTAAGAAGTGCTGTCCGGCGTGCTATTGATTTTGGAGCTGTAATTCAATTTGATAGTGTTGCTGCATCACCTTTCTATCGGTACGCTGATTCTAGTGGACAAGAACATGAAGTATGGCTAGAGGACGCATATAGTATTGATGTAAAGCTTGAGACTGTGAAGTCTTATGGGTTAAGAGGAGTGAGTTTCTGGAGTATACCAGCTGAGTTTCCTCAGGTATGGCCGTTAATTCAAGATCGCTTTGCTGTACAAAAAATTGTATAGGGGTAAGAAGCACCTACTCAGTAGGTGCTTCTTTTGGATAATACTATAGGATATTATGATTTTCCTGCAAGGTTTATTACATCTATAAATATATTATACGTAACTAGAATCTTAAAATACCTTTTCTAAGTCCTTTTACGTGATTCAATTCTCCTCGTCTGAGATATTATATAGATAAAGGTGCTTATTTAGTATATTCAATCATTTTTGATTTGATTGGGCGCAGGCCCCTTATATGGAAACTTACTCTATTTTTAGTGAGGAGTCTTCTTCCATGTGTAAGTTTATACGAGAAATATAGATATTTTTGACGAAATTTGTCGAAATGAGAAGGGAATTTCTATTTTATGACGAATCATTATAGCAAATACCAGTGATCAGATAGTGTGGAATCGCTATTTAACTAAGGCGAAGGCGTATTTACTATCTATAAGAAGAAAATTTTAAAGATATTCTTCTAAACGCTGGTAAGGTTTGTATTGAAGCGTCATTTTTCGGACAAACTAGGGAATAATTGATGAACCCTTGTGAAAGGGGGTGAAAGCATGATAAAGGCAGAGTTGGTAGATAAGGTTGCTGAAAAAAGCGGTTTGACTAAGAAAGATAGTTCGAAGGCTGTTGATGCGGTTTTTGCAGCTATTACTGAAGCTCTATCATCTGGAGATAAGGTTCAACTTGTTGGGTTTGGAACTTTTGAGACCAGAAAAAGGGAAGCTCGAAAGGGGATTAATCCAAGGACTCGTGAGGAGCTGGATATTCCAGCTAAAATAGTTCCTGTGTTTAGACCCGGTAAAGCTTTGCGCGATTCTGTCGAATGATTTTAAGTATTTGTGTTCTTAAAGTAAGAAGGGTGTTTCAGAAACGCCCTTCTTCTTTTTAATAACGTAAAGAAATGGTTGTGTAGTGCTAAACTGGCTTTAATAAAGAATTAAAGTGAAAAAGAAGCTAAAATAAAACGACCAAACAGATTGACGTATAGTTCTTTATATGGTAATATTAAAGAATAAATATGGTTCATCACGGATTCTTATGGATAGTACTTCTTATTTAATAGAGCCATCTGTTAATATGAGGGGTAAACCATATAAACCCGAGTTGGACCATAATTTTAAAAGAATGAGGGGTGGCAAGATAATGAGTATTCTTATATACCTTAATGGTAAATTTGTTCCAAAGGAAGAAGCAAAGGTTTCTGTTTTTGATCATGGTTATCTATATGGCGATGGTGTATTTGAGGGGATACGTGCTTATAATGGTCGTGTCTTTAGACTAGATGAACACCTTATTCGTCTTTATGATTCGGCTCAGGCCATAAACCTTAATATACCTATGACAATTAAGGAGATGGAAGAGGCACTCCTTGAGACTTTAAGAAAGAATGAATTGCGAGATGCTTATATAAGATTAGTAGTTTCTCGTGGGCCTGGGGATTTGGGGCTGGATCCTAGAAAATGTGCTAAGCCAACAGTAGTAATTATAGCTGATAAGATAAATCTTTATCCTCAAGAGATGTATGATAATGGTTTAAAGGTTGTTACAGTTGCTACTAGACGTAATCATCCAGAGGCATTAAGTCCAGCGGTAAAATCCCTTAACTATTTAAATAATATCCTTGCTAGGATCGAGGCTACAGTTGCTGGTGTTGAAGAGGCTATCCTTTTGAATGCCGATGGATATGTAACAGAATGTACTGGTGATAACCTATTTTTTGTGAAGGGTAATTCACTTTGTACTCCACCAGCACATTTAGGTAATTTAATTGGAGTAACTAGAAATACTGTCATGGAAATAGCATCTAAGCTCGGAATGGATGTTCAGGAGAAGGTCTTTACAAGGTATGAGCTTTATACAGCTGATGAAGTCTTCTTGACTGGTACTGCAGCTGAGGTAGTACCTGTTGTAGAGATAGATGGAAGAAGTATCAAAGATGGTAAGCCTGGTCAGAATACGCTCAAACTTATAAGCGCCTTTCGAGAACTTGCGCAGAGGGAAGGAACCCCTATTTATAGGTAATAAATTATCTGTTCCCATCTGGTATGAGTATACTAGATAAGGCGAGTATATAACATCAAAATGATTTTATGTTAGAATGGGTGAGAACGAATATGGGGATTATCGTACAGAAATTTGGCGGTAGTTCAGTTGCAGACGCAGAACGAATACGGCGGGTAGCACTTAGAGCCATTGAAACTCAGAAACAAGGGAATGACGTAGTAGTTGTTGTATCTGCTATGGGTGACACTACTGATGAACTTATAACATTGATGAATGAGTTATCTTCGTCTCCTTCAGACCGTGAAGTAGATATGCTCCTATCTACTGGAGAACAAGTTTCTATTGCTCTTTTAGCCATGACAATAGAGGAACTTGGATATTCTGCAATATCTCTTACAGGGCCACAAGCTGGAATAATGACTGAGGATGTTCACTTGAAAGCCAAAATAATTGAGGTTAAGCCGGATAGGGTTCTTGAAGAGTTAAAGAAGGGGAAGATAGTAGTAGTTGCCGGGTTTCAAGGTATAAATAGCAATGGAGATATAACTACGCTAGGTCGAGGCGGTTCAGATACAACTGCTGTGGCACTGGCCGCGGCTTTAAATTCTGAAGTCTGCGAGATATTTACTGATGTTGATGGTGTCTACACAGCCAACCCACGACTTGTACCAGACGCTAAAAAACTCTCTGTTATATCTTACGATGAAATGTTAGAAATGGCTAGCTTAGGAGCACAAGTCCTTCAATCTAGAGCAGTAGAGTTTGCAAAGCATTATGGGGTCAAGATTCATGTACGCGCAAGCTTTAATAATTCTGAGGGAACTATTGTCAGGGAGGAACGGAATATGGAAAAGGGCACAGTAGTAACTGGCGTTACTTATGATAAAAATGTAGCGAAATTTGCTATCCTGGGAGTGCCGGATACACCTGGCATAGCCCATAAGATCTTTTCAGCTTTAGGAGATGCTAGAATCAATGTAGATGTCATAGTCCAAGGTGCAAAATCTAATGAAGTTACTGATATTTTGTTCACCGTGGCACAGACAGATATAAAGAAATCTAGAACTATTCTGGAAAAGATATGTTTGGAAATAGGTGCTACTGGAATCCTTTGCGAAGAAGATGTAGCTAAGGTTTCAATTGTAGGTGCAGGTATGGCCAGTAACCCAGGTGTAGCTGGTCGTATGTTTGGTGCTCTTGCAAAGGTAGGCGTAAATATTGAAGCGGTGAGTACCTCTGAGATTAAGATCTCATGTTTAATAAAACAGGATTCTACAGAGAAGGCTGTTAAAGCCATCCATGAAGAATTCGGGTTAGGAAAGTAAAGATCATGGATAATTAATGCGTTTCCTTTCTTTTATTAAGGAAGGAGACGCGCTCCTAACATGAAGGAGGGAAACGCGCATTATATGAAGCGAGAAGAATTTTTGCGATCTTTACAACGTAAGATATTGGTTCTTGATGGAGCTATGGGAACCATGCTTCAAAGGGCTGGATTAAGGGCTGGTGAAGCGCCAGAAGCATTGAATTTGAGAGCGCCTGAGAAGGTTAGAGAAGTTCATGAAAGTTATTTAAAGGCAGGTGCTGATATCCTTCAGACAAATACCTTTGGTGGGAACAGGTTAAAACTGTCTGCTTATAATCTGGCTGACAAGGTGACCGAAATTAATGCAAAAGCTGTTGGTATAGCAAAATCCGTTGCAAAAAGTACTGCTTTAGTATCTGCTTCTATAGGTCCTATTGGTGCGTTTCTAGAACCCCTTGGTACTCTTTCTTTTGATGAATGTTATGAGATCTTTAAGGAACAGGTTGAGGCTGTTATAAACGCAGGTACAGATCTAATAAGTATTGAGACTATGAGCGATATTTATGAGATGAAAGCTTGTCTTCTTGCAATTCGAGATGCTACTGATATACCAGTACTAGCTCACATGACTTTTGGGGAGAATTTAAGGACCCTTAGCGGAACGGACCCAGCTGCAGCTGTAGCTCTTTTAGAAGCAGGTGGAGCAACGGTAGTAGGTGCTAATTGCAGCCTAGGACCTAAAGAACTCATAAAAGTAGTAGAAAAGATGGCCAAGGTAGCTCAAATTCCTTTGGTAGTACAGCCTAATGCTGGTATGCCACAGATGATAGGAGAGAAGACTGTTTATCCTGTTACTCCAGAAGAGATGGGGCAATATACTATTGCTCTAGTAAATGCAGGCGCGAATATAATCGGTGGATGTTGTGGAACGACTCCTGAACATATTAGTGCTATAGCTGAGGCAGCTGCTAATCTACGGCCTTCTGTAAAAGCAGGACAGAATATATCTTTACTATCCGGTTGGCGAACAGTTACAGTTCTATCTCCATCAGAACGCTCTGTATTAGTATCAGAACCAATTGATATAGTAGAAGCAGGGGATAACCTCTCTTCTATTGCTTTGGAGCATAAAGACTTAGGAGCTCAGCTTCTCTATCTTACGATACCTTCTGGACTCGATTTAAAGTCACGCCTCTATGAGCTTCAAATGATAAGCGATATGCCGTTATTAATCGCCAATGATGATCCTCAAGGGTTGACTGAGATTTTAAAGTCAGTAATGGGTAAAGCCTGGATACGTCTTTCTATAGCATCTGAAGAAGTATTAGACCGAGTATTGCCTATTGCCAAAAGATTTGGAGCTGGCCTTGTTATTCCTACTCAAGATAGTAAATATCCAGCAGAAAACCTTGAAAGTGCATTGGATATTGTAAGGGATATAGCTGATAAAGTTCTTAACTCCGGCATCCAGAAGCACGAGATTTTCATCGATGTTACCTTAGATTCGCAAGGTCTATATGCTATAGATGATTTGGAAAGGCTTGAAGTGTTAAAGGGGTTATGGGAGAAATTCAGATTTCGCACATTAGAGTTTATATGACTTCTAACGTCTACTTGCCTTATTTTCGGAAAATTCCATCCGTTAGTACTTG
>DIRN01000005.1 GCA_002426645.1 Firmicutes bacterium UBA5435
TAGATTAATAGCCTTATAAGTTTCTGGTACCCTCCAGTATCGTCCTTTCTCATCCCATCTCTCTTGAAAAACACCGCCGTATGGTTTGCCATTATATCCGATAAAGTTCTGTAACTTCTCTCCCCACATTATAACTTTTATGCCTTTAGCTTTAAAATAATTGTACAAAGTATTTATATCATTTGCTAAGAGTTCCTCACCAGTCTTGTCCTTACATAAAGGACATTGAGCCAACATCCTGACTTCATCATGTCCAATCGAAACCCATTCAGGCTCAAAGACCTCAATCACCTCATCGGCAACGTCAAAGTAGAGTCTGTATGTATCTGGATTTGAAGGGCAGTATGTATCAGGAAATGGATCTTCTGGATCTTCTGCTATCTCCCTATGTGCCATAGTAAGATAATAAGCATGGCTTAAACCCTGTATCTCTGGGACCACCTTAAAACCAAGTCCCTTAGCGTAATCTACTATATCCCGAACTTCCCCTTTTGTAAGATAAGAACCTCCGCCTAACTCTGTATGGAGGCTGTTCTTCCAATACACGCCTGAACTTTGTATCCCTCGTGGTCCTCCTGGATATGCTTGAGCATCTTTACAAAGTTTCTCCCATGCCTGGTTTATCTCAGGATGCCTGTCATACTCCATACCCCCTCCCACCTCTATAATGAGGGTATTCATCTTAACATACGCTAGCATTCTGATGAGCCTCTTAAAACCCTCAATTGATTCCTGCGCTGGAATATAAAGATGTACACCGCGTATAGGCATATTAGGATGATCTATGATATCTACTGCTGGAAAGGTTAAATATCCTTGGTGATTCTTAATGGCAAGTTGTAAGATAGTTTGAATTCCATAAATCACTCCGGAATCATCAGCACCTAATAGTTTCATACCATCCTGAGATACTGAAAGCGCATATCCCTCAGCCTTTAACCCTTGGTTTTTTCTACCTATTAGTATGTGAGAGTTTGAGACGTTGGTTTCCAAAGGTATAAAGATCCCAAAGAGATCTTGGATCTCCTCTTGAAGTAGCTTAGCTATGTACAAATTAGCCTCTGATACCACACATATCTTAGTATCAGGACCTATAATGAACTCTCCACTCTTCCACTTAACCTCTTGCGGTCGCGGATAAAGAAGAGGGGTACCTTTGTCTAGTTTCATTTGAGTCACGCTATGTTCCCTCCTACATGAATTAGTTTTAAAACAACTACATTACTATAAACTTTTATACTAATATACTATCGTTAATTCTGCCTTGTGTGGCAATATTACTATAGCAATCCCTTAAGAAGCATTTTTCTCGTTGGGACGTTGAAATATTCTTTCAGAATATTAAGAAACTTTTGAACCTAGACAAAGCTCATATATAGGCTTTATAAAAGGCAGGAGACTACTCTCCATAGTATTTAAGTTCCAGCGACTTTACTGCTTTTTTACAATAAGACCCTCGGCTAAACAATATGAATTTTCGGCTGATTCCACCGAAATAAGGCACGTATATATACCTGTGGGCAGATTAGCTCCGTTTGTATCTTGTCCGCTCCAAACGAATTCATTGATTTCTGCTTCTACATTCCCTAAATGCTCCTTAAATACAAGTCGTCCGCTTTCATCATATATATTTAGGATAGCTTTCCCTGAACTTCTTGGGCAGTAGAATAGCCTTATGCTTTCTTCGTATAAAGCTGGATTAGGATAACTATATATAACATTACGAGGGATTTCAACAGGAGTTTCCTCTCCTACTACTGTAACCTTAATATTATCAACAAGAAGAATAACGTTTGTACAATATTCTAATGTCATCATTATATTAGCGTACTCAACCTCGGACGGGATTGTAGTATCAAGGTCCATTTCATTAGGGTTAATACCCATTGTAAATGTTAGTTCCCGCCATTCACCTATAGCAAGTTCATCTCCTTGAAAAGCTTCATAAAATGTAGACGACAAGCCTCGTAAATATCCCCTCCCTCTATCTCCTATTCCTCTGATCTTCTTAACTTTAAGTTCCTCTGGAAAATACTTATATAGACCAAAAGATACAGCGAACCATCCACCTTTATTAGCTTGCCCCTCAGGACATGAAAGGACTTTAACCCGTAAACTTACCTTATATTGTTTAGAAGGGTCCACTTTGAATAAATCAGAGCATGCTATTAGCCTGAGTGAACTATTGTCAGATGCCAATTTTAGACTGCTAAGCCCATCTATGGCGTCGTCTCCTACCACTCCATTAGAACTCAACACAGATTCCCGTGGTTTTCCACCTAACACCCATTCACTTGGCCATCTATCATTAGGTATATTCGTAACCCTTACGTCACCGTACGCATAAAGTAACTCAGTATCCGCAACGCTCATATCAGTAGCACCAGTCTCTTCAAAGCTACCATTTAATAATAAATTGTTGCTAGCAGATAGTGTAAGACTACTTGAAAATACTAGACCCAGTATTAAAGTAAAGCATACTATAATTCTCTTAAGTCCAGTAGACATTATTATTCCTCCCTTGTATATTATTTAGTAAGAACTTATTTTACTGTAAATTCTAATGTCGTTTTCGAACCACTAGTTAAATCCCTTATGGTTATAGATCAATCGCCTACTTTATCATTGAATGCAGGGGGAATATACCCGTTAGCCTTCTCGTAGGTAGGAAACTTTATTTCAACTTTATCCAAACCTTTAGTTAGAACATAGCCGCGTATAATTACAAAGTTTTAAATAAGGCTATAACTTACCCGCACTTATAGCCTGACCAGAGGGATACATGTAAGGGGTATCAAAATCCAAGTTTATCCATTGCGCTAATTCTATAGCGTCCCTCTATAAATATCCTTCTCTCAAGATTATAGCTTTAACCTTCCTGCGATAGTAAAATTTAACCCGACCTCATATATCTGTGAATATAAAATGGGACACACCTGCTACAACTAATAAAAAAATTGGATAGCCCAAATATAACTTAGAACGGTATAAAAACGTAAACGTTATAGAGATCGGGATTTTCGTTAAAATCCTGGCTTAGTAAGGAATACGATTAAATATTATAATCACCCGATCTCTAAGTCAAAACCAAACCCTCTTAATCTAAAGCTGCACTTTTATAACATTAATAGGGGGTTCCTCTCCTACTACTGTAACCTTAATATTATCAACAAGAAGAATAACGTTTGTACAATATTCTAATGTCACCATTATATTCGCGTACTCAACCTCGGACGGGATTGTAGTATCAAGAGCCATTTCGTTAGGGTTAATGCCCATTGTAAATGTTAGTTCCCGCCATTCACCTATAGCAAGTTTATCTCCTTGAAAAGCTTCATAAAACGCAGACGACCATCCTCGCAAAAATCCTCTCCCTTTTTCCCCTATCTTTATCTTCTTAACTTTAAGTTCCTCTGGAAAATACTTATATAGACCAAAAGATACAGCGAACCATCCACCTTGATTAGCTTGTCCCTCAGGACATGAAAGGACTTTAACCCATAAATTTACCTTATACTGTTTAGAAGGATCCACTTCGAATAAATCAGAGCATGCTACTAGCCTGAGTGAACTATCGTCAGAAGACAATTTTAAACTGCTAAGCCCATCTATAGCATCGCCTTCCACCACCCCATTGCAATCTAGTACACTGTCTCGTGGTTTTCCACCTAACACCCAATCACTTGGCCATCTATCATTAGGTATATTCACAACCCTTACGTCACCGTAAAAATAAAGTAACTCAGTATCCGCAACGCTCATATCAGTAGCACCAGTTTCTTCAAAGCTACCATTTAATAATAAATTGTTGCTAGCAGATAGTGTAAGACTACTTGAAAATACTAGACCCAGTATTAAAGTAAAGCATACTATAATTCTCTTAAGTCCAGTAGACATTATTATTCCTCCCTTGTATATTATTTAGTAAGAACTTATTTTACTGTAAATTCTAATGTCGTTTTCGAACCACTAGTTAAATCCCTTATGGTTATAGACCAATCGCCTACTTTATCATTGAATGCAAGAGGAATATACCCGCTGGCTTCCCCAGAGGTAGCAGTTATATTCTCACAGTAAGGCGTATAGAGTTGACCCTCAGGGTCAAAGACCTCCATCCTCAATGTGTGAGTAGATACATTCTCGTTAGAACCAACTGTAATCTGATACTGGACTGCACTGCCACGTTGAAAAGTCTCATCACCCATGGATACCTTAATATCATCAACCTTATAAGGTAATACCGAATATACCTTAACTGTATCTGACCCAAAGATAGTCTTCACACTATCAGTAAAGCCATAGCTTTCATCCTCCATAATCTCATATATATAGCCAGAGATGGGAAATTTTATTTCAACGTTTATTTCGGCTTTAGCCAAATTTTTAGATAAATCATAGTCGCGTATAATTGCAAAGTATTGGATATCGTCCTTTTCAAAGAGAGATACTTTCACAAAGGGAACCGGTTGGCCCTTGGGATCGGTAATAATAACACGTTCTTTCAAACCAACGGTACCTAAAATATCCTTTAGGAACTCTTCTACTGAATAAGCATACTTTGAGTTACTCCCCGAGTTTCTCTCGCTGTTAAACGCCCCTTTATCGTATCCGATAAGAATATCAGCCACTGAAAATATAGTTTGACCCGAATAGACCGGGAAAATATCACAGGCTAGGTAAAGAGCTTTTCCTTCGCCATAACTATTCAGAAACGCAACGGGGCTCTTATTTATTTGAGCTAGAACCTTAGCAGTAGTTGCACTTATTCCAGTTTCATAGGATTTAACTGGCACTTCAGGAATATTGAATCCATGTTCAGAGCTAGTCGAGGTTATCCTACCGTTCCTCTTGATTAACTCATAATTTGTCCTTCTAATACCTAGGACCTCATCTAAACTACCTTTATCCTTATAGACTTTCCCATACCCATCGGCCATTCCAGTACCCATCTGACTTATAAGAAGGCCGCCATTTCTCACGAATTCTTTTATAGCTACTACTTCTTTATCGCTTAAAGAATAAGAACATGGTAGATAGAGAACTTTAATATTCTTAAGTTCTCCGTCCTCTATCTGTTCGTACGAGATATGTTTTATATCGAAACCGCTATTTTCTGCTAATTTTTGAAATCCTTCTCTACTAGCCTTCCACAGGTAGAACTCATCTAAAGCATAGGCTACATGGCATGATTTCTGGGAGTAATGGATCCCTATGGGTTGCTTAATATAGTCACTCTCTATGAGCAGACGACCTAAACCATTCTTTATAGGAGCGTAGTGTTCTTCAAAGGTCTTACCAAGTTTAGAGTATGTCATGTCTGGACTAAAGAGCAACCTACTACACCAAATGTTATAACCAGTCCCACCACGGAAAAAATGATCATAAAGATAGAACTTACCCGTACTTCCAACCTGACCATAGCCACCCCATTTCCTTATATCAAACCGCTCATCTGCAAAGGATACTAACTCATCTACTCCAAAATAACACTGCATAGATGTAAGAGTCTTTGATAACAGCCAATAATCATAGCCATAATAAGGTGTTACTTGTTGAGTTCCACTTATACCCATTCTAAAGTTTGGATTAGCATCCTCTGCCCCGTCCTTAATATTACCAAAGTAATTAGCGAAAGTGAATTCGTTAAAGGCTCGGTGCTCACTCCATGAACTAAAATTATTATCGCCTCGTACTTTTGTTTCCTTTAACGTAAAGGGCTTAACTTCATGCCAATCTTTAAAACTCGTTCCCCATTGGTTATTCAAAGCTTCTAAAGAAGGATATCGTCCCTTTAACCACTCTCGAAACATTATTAAAGAATACGGAGAAAAGGAAACATCCAGATCTAAATGGGCAAACCTATTTTCATCTCCACCCATAAGTTCCGTTGCTCCGTAGCTAAGATACGATTGTACTTTGCTAGTTGCACCACTCCTTTCGCTAGGTCTTATCAAAACATCTGGCTCCCTAACTGGATGCTCGCTTTCATCTTTAGGCATCGCTTTCCCTCCAATGCCACCGTGTTTTACAATAAGACCAATATTGTTCTTAAGACAACTTTCCAGATACGATGTGACTCTATCATATGAATTAAAGACTGTACCAGTAACCCCTATATTAGATAGTCTTTGATTAAGGTAGGGCCAAATATAGTTATTAAAACCGCTGGTACCACCAACAAAACTGGACCAGACGACAAGGTTTGGATCACCAGTATGAGCATTTTCTTTTAAAGGAAAAACTACTGACCTAGAAAGAGCATATGTATCCCATAGCTCCTCATTATTGTTCAGGCTAACCTTTATATAAAATAAATAATTAAGGGGTTGATTTAGGGGTAAATTAAATATAATAGTCTTAGAATCAACTCTCTTTATATCCTTTGCTATTACCCTATCGAACCCATCTACTACTTCTGCCTTTAAGAAGAGGGTGGATCTTAATTCTCCATTTAAACGCACCTGAACCCTAACTTCATCTCCAGGATTATAAAAGGCTTTGTCAACGTCTATCTTACTAATACTTATAGGTTGCTCTATTTCTATAGATGCAGAAGCCCAGTTAATTACGGCACCTTTATTATCTTTGAGTTGTATATCGATAAGGTTAAGCCCTGATGGCAAGGTGGCTGTATAACTTAACTTGAGTTCATTCTTTTCAGGTGATATTCTTATTATCTCCTCATTCTTCACCACCATATCACCATATTCATCCTGAACCTTGAGTTCTACATAGACTTCCTCCATCTTCTCTTTGTTATTTACAACTAGTCTAAGACCATCAGAATTTGCATTTATCTCATCTATTAGTATCCCTGGTTCTTTACCTGCTGCCCATAGGACAGCCTTAGCTAGAAGGGAAAATTGATACTCAAAGTATTTAAAGCCAGGGGATTCCGGAGCTAAATCTTGATTCCACTCGCTCATCAAAGGTAAAAGACCACAAGGTCTATCTTTATCATCTGCAATTGTTCCTCCACGATAGGTAAAAGCGGCTATGCGACCTTTACCATACTCCGAAACTGCCAAGAGAGGTTTACCACCTGCGGTCACAAGTACTTCATTACCGGGAACGTCATTTAGCTTATACTCATATATATCTGTAGCTGGTAGTACTGAAAACGGAATACCAGTGGTAATAAAATGCTCCTTTACTTTCTCCCATTTAACTTCTTTAATCAGTTTCTGGGTTCCAATATTAACGGGAGAGATAGGAGACATACTATGTAAAGGAGGTATATCTCCTGGTTCAATCACAACTAGGCCCGCTCCCTTCTCCACCTTCTTCATAACATCCCTTTGCATCCATGACATGCTTGGAGGATTGGTCCATAAAAGACGAAATAGAGGACCTGTAATAATTAAGACCTCCCACTCTGGATTCTCTTTAAAGACTCTCTCTAGCCCTGCTTTAATATCTTCCGTCCTCAATGTTCCAATATAATCCCCTTGACCCCACTTAAGATCAAATGGATATAGGTAGGTAGTATCAAAATCCAAATCCATCCGCTGCGCTAATTCTATAACGTCTCTCTGTAAATACCCTTCTGTCAAAATTATAGCTTTAACTTTTCCGCGATAGTAAGGTTTAATCCATTTAACGTGAGAGGTCTCTACTTCCATAGATGTATATGATAAGTTAAAGTCCCCCTTACTTGCCATACCTGTAAATACAAAGTAGAATACTCCTCCTATACCTAACAAAAGAATAATTGCCACAAGTCCCATAATAGTTATGTTTCCAACCTTAATCATGGTCCTCTCCTTCCTGCTCCTTATACTATTAAAAATCAGATAAACCGAGCATAGCTCAAGAATATATAAGAAAGTAAAAGCTATAGAGATCGGGATTTTGGTTAAAAGTCTGGTTTAGTAAAAAATACGATTAAATACTATAATTACCCGATCTCTAAGTTAAAGAAAAACGCTTGTCGTTTGTCCAAACGACCTACTTAGATACCTCAACAACTTCAACATTATCAACGAGAATAACAGCTATACTATATTCTAATGCAATCATGATATTTACATACTTTGCATTTTCAGGAACTATACTCTCGAAAGTGATTGTTAACTCTCTCCACTCTCCTATAGGGGCAAGTTCCCCTTCCTTAATATCTTTTAAAATTGTATATCCTGCTATGTTAAAGCAACCCCTATCTTTATATCCTACGCCTGTCATTCTAAATTTCAATGGTTCCAGGGGGGATTCATATAACCCCAAATATACGTTGAGCCATCCACCATCATTAAGCTGTTCTTCTAGGCACGAGAGAACTTTAACCCATAGACTCACCTTATACTTCTTGGATGGATCTATCTTAAACGGCTTAGATGATGCTACCAACCTCAATGAATTAGTCTCTGATGCTAATTTTAAACTATTAGTTCCATCTACAGCATCTTCTTTAACCACCCCATTGATGCTCGGGATCACTTTTGAAGGTTTACCCCCGATAACCCAGTCACTAGGCCATCTATCATCAGTCACGTTCCTTGCTCTTGCTTCGAATGCATAAAGTAAATCTCGATCTTCAACACCCATATCAGTAGCACCAACCGCTTCAAAATTCCCATTTGGCAATAAGTTTTCATCCGCTGCTAGTACGAAGCTACTTACATATAATAGACCAAGTATTAGAACTAAACCAATTGAAATTCTCTTCATCATTGATTATCCCCTTTCTAAGTTTATAATTCTGCTACTTAAAGAAAGTTATCAATCCTAATACCATACTTAAAAAATCAAATTATCGCCCAATAACGACTCCAATCATAGCCCAAACCGCCTGCATCATTATGGAACCCATAATTATACCTATAAAGAAAGGCTCACATTTCTTTATCCCTTTATAACCTGCCCATCTATTTATTAAAAGTTTAACTAGCCATATGATAAATGCAGGAGATAAACCATATTGGCTAACGTAGGTGCCCTGAGCAGCCCATCCAAGGACATGGAAAGGGAAAGAAATAAATTTGGCTCTAAGAGCCGTCAATAAAAGTGTTCCTACAGCCCCACCTATAAAAAATATAGTATTCAAACCGAAACTATCATATCCCGTTCTTGTTCCCTGCCTATACCAACTATCATAAGGCATCCAACCCCATCTATATTGTTCGCCTTTCCAATCTGCAGATGAAGAAACAAGTGCTCCATACTTATATATAATAGGCAATACGCTCCAAGCAGTAACTATCATCACAAATAAAAAGACCACGAACAATACCTTTGCCATACTTCTACTTTCGAGCTTGCTTTCATTTGCTAATCTATATGATTCCATAGAACTTGCTACCGCTCCAGGAAAAATTTCAGTGGGACCCCAGAAGTATGGAATGAGGTTAGCTGCATACGGAGATTGATCTACAAAAGTACCTGAGAAATTTCTTTCAAAAATCATAGTAGCACCGCGAGCAGAAGGCCATCCACCTTCAGCTCTAGCTCGGGAGAAACCAATGCTAACCAGTACCCAGATTATAAAATAGAGAGAAGCAACCCAAACCGGTAATCCAAGAAGACTCCTAGCCCATATAACCAAAACTATAGGGCCGAATATTGCTCCCCAGAAGGCTAACTTATATGGGATAGGTGCATTGGAATCATCCACATCTTTCCCTTTTCCTAAGGCTTTTTTAGCCACCTCCTTTAAGTTGTCTCGTGCAAGCCATAAATTTACGATAGCTATACCTAGAAATGCACCTGGTGTTAAGAGTTCTAACGGCCTAGTAAATCCCCAATTAGTCATATCAAAAGGTCTAAAGCCTGCGTTGTAACATGCTGCGCCGACTTGAAGAAGTCCACCATAGGATACGAGTCTAAAGAACCATAAACTAAATAGAAGATCTAAATTCAGTAGGTAGAAGACACCATAATAGAAAGGATCAATGGTAAATTGTATATAGGTTCTATAGAGCATTAGCCTATGAGTCTTTTCTAGTGGAAACAGCGTTGTTCCTCCTTTATAAGCTTCATATGGAAACATGAACTTTAAAGTAGGAAACACCGGAACGCCTGGAAAATATCTATTTAACCCATTGCATCCATAATAAATTATTGGGATTAACATACCTGTCCATATTATGGGATTTGTCCAGAAGCTTGACAATTTTCTATCTTCTGGAAGCCTAGTAAACTCAATAACAGGAACAGTTAAAGGATACCTAAAGTGTTCTACTTCATCCCAATGTTTCTTTAGGAGTGAAACAGCGCACATTGTACTAAATACTAAAACGCCTAGGGCAGAGCCTACCAAAACTAGAGGTCCAATCCAAGCGCCCCATGGTACTCCAGAAGATGAACCACGAAGAAAATCTATAAACACTTTATCTCCTTGAGGTATTAACACTTGTGAAAGGGCTCCATAACCCGTCTCTAAAGCTGGTACACGTGTATGAGTATTATAAAGGTACTTCGGGCCCATCATCATAGGTATTGTATTACTATATCCTTTATGGATAACCCCTCCAAACATAACCATGCAATATACTGTAATGATTTCGCCTTGAGTAAATTTGAATTTACTCTTCCATAGAACTGTATTTATAAAAAGCATTACTAACACAAAAAGCAATCCTGCAGGAGATGGAAACATCTCAGCATCTGGCGACATACCAATTTTCATCATTGACGCCCTAACGTCTATTATTATATATCCTGCAAGAGATACCATTCCAACTATAACAGCTCTAAAGGTCACAGGTGACCTCTTTGCTACTTCAGATATCTCATTTGGTGTATTTTGTTTGCTATTATCTATTACCATCTTCACTCCTCCTCTGTACACTAATTATGTGTAATCTTCTGAACTTGCCAATAACAATATATAAACAGCTCTAATATATGAACGCTCATATCGCATATTTCCTCATCGTCTTTTAAAATCCTTCCTTTAAAAACTTTAAAACAAACATTTTGTGTTTTTGATTCTGCACTACTTTATAGCTTCTATTTTGATGAGAACATATAGGAAAGACTCGTTTTAGTCATTTTTATGATTCTTCTAGTGGGCAATTAACTCCGTTCATTACGCTATAGTTCCAAACATAACCCCCTCCCATCAGATAGGCGTTATATCTTAGTCCAATTGAAATCAAAGCTTCTAACATTAGCGTTTAAATTAAACAGGTAAAATATTTCATATAAGGAGGCCTCTACATTTAAGCAAAGATAATACTTAAAATTGCCAAGTATGGTTTCAGATTACATAGTTAGTGTAAAAGCCTCCTAGGCATATATGCAGTCCTAAACCATTTGAGTGGATGTAGTTATTTAACGTTCTTCAAAAGCAATACAGCAATAAGTCTCTAGTTTTGGCACTTTTATTTTTACTTCTTCCCTATCCTGGGCTATCGCGAGCTTATTACCAGAGAGTTCAGGATAATCAGGAGTATAAAACTTCGCTATCAAATCCCCTTTAAAAGGAAGATTTACAGTAACATCTACATCATCCAGTGGTTTTTTGTTATCATAGTTGATTAGGTGGAGTACTCTGGCTCCTGATTTGACTTGATATAAATCAGCAGCAATATATCCAGTAACTGATACTTTGAAAGGAAGAGGCCCCTTACAGACCTTTTCAATTGCTTTGACCATTTCATAGTGCTTTTCTGGTAGGTGTGGAATATAAAAGTCCGTTGCCTTTGTTTTATTTGGAAGAGGACGTATATTCCCACATGCATCCTTTAAATACACTACATTATCATTCTCAAGCAAGCTACTAAGGGCTGGACTCTCGCGAAGACGCAGGTTCTCATCGTATATACCTGTCTGACCAGTAATAACTAGCCCACCGCCAGATTTAACAAAATCTTCGAAGAACTTCACTTCTCTATCGCTGAGACAAGTCTGTTCCGCTAGAATAATCACGCCAAAGGCATTTATCTCCTCTACCTTGTTGGATGGCACAATAGAATGAGGTATCTGATTCCACATTAAGGCCTGTTCAAAACCGACAAGACCAGGATATGATACTTTTTCATCAAAGGTCATGGATTCATAGGACCAGTAAAGCCCCACATTAGCCAGGCACTTTACATTTTCATACAATTCCTCGTGATCTTTATAGAATGTCATATATTGTTTCATAGGCTCATAAATTTCAGTCCTTTCGAAGTGACAACCCTCAGGTGGTGTTGATGGTCTAAGAGCCCATGTAGCTGCAACTGCTTGCCCGCCAAAGGCACCATGTTCAGCCAGATCGAGTTTAACTTCCTCTGAAGTCTCAGCTCTTCTAAGCCCAGGTTTTCCAGGCTCACGGAACCAGGATGTATTAAGAATGACTCTATCTACAGCCTGAGCTGTCTTACAATGAAGTACCCTATTGATAACCCCTTCGTCCCCATGTATATGCGGCAGATCCAGATTCTCTCCAATAATTAAATCAGCTACATAATATTCCTTAGTGGCAAATGCTGACGGTTCCATATAAGTAGACAATATAGCATCTGGGTTTAACTCCTTTATATATCTGTGTAGCTTTATAAGGCGCTCATCCTTTACTTTATATCTAAATGCGACTAATTCTTGATAAAGGGGATCCCATGGATGACTCATTGGAGGGATGCGTACGTAATCAATGAAACCTATTCCGAAGCGTTCCTGGATCTCTTTGCATGAAGCATCTTTATATTTCTCCAAGAGGTATTCTCGAAAACTCTGTTGACATCGCTCACAATGGCAATCATAAAAAGTCCCTCCATCAAATTGAATACCATCAAGCTTAGCATCTTTTATAGCCTTATATATCGGCTTCTTTAAATACTCTATATGCTCATCACTGGTGGCGCAGGCAAGCCATCTCCAATAGGAATTCCAATAAATAAGTTTATTCCCCTGAGCATCTACCATAGCCCATTCTTCTAGATTGGGAACTTCCTTTAGCATTGTCTCATAGATTATGGTTGTCAATTGATGATAGCCAAGGACGCGTATACCATAACTGTGACAGAGTTCAGCAAATTCAGCAGTCCTTTCCATCTCTTCTACCCCAGATTCAATACCAAAACCCTTGAAAAAAGAGGTGGAGACCAGATTTATACCCATATCAGCCAGCTTAGCTACTATCTCTTCCGAATGCATTCTTTTATAATATTGAGCTCCCCAACGTGCGTTCCAAACCCCCGCGGATGATGGAGCTCCGCCCTGTCTCCTATAATGTGCAAGGGGTTCCCACAGAGCCCATGCCCACCTTAACTTTCCATGTTTCACCCATTCTGGTACTTTGTAGTCCTTTTTCATAATTTGTCGCCTCCAGTAACTTATTGTAGAAAAGTAACTTCAACCTCAGTAACACATAGAATCCCATCTTATCTTTACATAAGTAACGGATACTTATTATTCCCTTTGAGGTTCCTGAAAATAAATTATATTAATAGATTATCATTCCTGACTCACTAGTCCAGGGCATACACCGTTATTTCCCCGTACATCCGCACTGACGTTTAGGTTCACTTTGTAGAACTGCTATTGGACAGCGAATCTTACACTCACTTTCTACTAATTTAGCAAAGCCATCATCCCTTATGATATGAGCGCTCATATAAAATATTCCAGATAATAATTTACCGCTAAAACCTTATAAACTATCTGGGGGGATAAGAGCAGGAAGCCCTATTAACTAAGATAGGTTTAATACTCTCGTGAACTGACTTTTGGTCCCGATTCTTAATAAACCTCATCAAGATATCCACTGCCTTTACCCCTAAATCGTAATAAGGTTGCCGTATTGTAGTCAAAGGAGGATCTTGATACCTAGCTATTGGAATATCATCATATCCAATCACACTGATATCCTCTGGTACACGAAGTCCTTTCTCTTTTAGCCTTTTATATACCCCTATTGCGATCAAATCTGAGGACGTGACTATACTAGTAGGGGGTTGAGGAAGCTCTAAGAGCATATCCGCTGCCTCATATCCTGTTTTCTCTACCCAACCTTCGGTAACTGTAACTACACACTCAGGGTCTAGGTTAATTCCCGCTTCATCTAAAGCTCGCCTATATCCATAAAATCTCTCTTCAATGTGTTGAGGTAAACTACCATTTATAAAGCCGATTCGTCTGTGCCCTAGGTCAATAAGGTGTTTAACTGCTAAATAAGAACCATGTTCTTTGTCAATAGCTACATAGTTTGTTTTAGGTCGCTCTAGACGATAGTTTAAGATCACGAAAGGAATCTCATCCCGTTCAAGCTCTTCGATATTATGAATAACTAGTCTTCCGTTATCAAGTATAAGCCCACCATCTATCCTACTATCCTTAAGCAAGCGGATGTTCAGCCCCTGCTTAAATCGTTCATTGCAAACAAAGAACATTAAATTATATCCCTGAGCACCTGCGGCATCCGAAATTCCGCTACTCATCTCAGACATATTATAAAAGCTAAAGGCATTTCTCAAAGGGGGTAATATCACCCCTAAAGTCTTCGTCCTCTTGCCAGTTAATTGCCTCGCAGCAAAGTTAGGCACGTATCCCATCTCTTGAATTACATCTTCTACTCGTTCTCTTGTCTCTTCCTTAACCTTATCATATTTACCGTTTACGACTAGGGAAACTGTATTCCTAGATACTCCAGCCCTCTTCGCAACGTCATTTAAGGTAATTCTCATATACTACACTCCCATAAATACCCTGCTCTTTCTCTTGTATCAGTCTCTCCAATGAAAATACGACCATCTGGAGTAATACACATATCATGTGGAATAAAACATCGCTTTCCGTTATCACTATCCGCAATTAAACCGAAGTCTTTAAAGCTTCTCTTCTCTCTATCATATGCGAAAATATGACATTCACCCTCAAAACCTGCAACGCCGTAAAGTAAACCATCGGGTCCTACTTCAAGAGCAGGTAACCGTACCTGAGGACAGGGCTTACCAAGATACTCCACACGTGCAGTTTTCGGCTCGATTCGCAATAAAGCTCCAGAAGCCTCCCCTACATAAATATAACCATCGCCTCCGTTTAACATCATATCAATAGGACCAGCTCCTGGGTACATAAGATTTGCGGCAGACTTGGCGCTCGGTAGAGAATGGTTGAAAAATACGATCTTATTTTGTTCCGGATCATACTTAAACAGATTATGCGTCCGATTATTCCACGTAGACCAAACACAACCTTGGTCATCAATAGCCATTATATGAGGGATACTTCCTACATAGTGCTGATATCGTAGGGCCCTGCGTTGAATATCAAATACAAAAAAATTAAAGACAGGATATGTACAACCATATATAAGTCCCCTTTCCTCATCAAGGGTTATTGTTTGTATGTAATCAGGAGGTATTGGTACCCCAAGAAAATCATAACTCCTTGTAGCAAAATCAAAACAAAATATCCGTCCACCCGCTCCGTTATGACGCTGATCCTCCCGGTGAAGGCAGGCCGTTGCTCCATATATTCTTCCGTTGCTGTCTAACGCAAGTGAACGATGGATCTTAATTTCAAACTGCTCACTTACATTTTTGTAGTTTAATGAATGAAATGCGTTAGCGGTTAAGTTGAATTCGTACATGATATCTGTATCAAAACTAGTCAATCCGCATACCACAGAATTTCGGCCTGGATGGTATAGGATACTAGTAAAAGATATAAGATTGCGATGCCAGTCAGGTTCTGAAACGAAATCTCTATATCCAAGGGTATTTAAAGGTACAGAAACCGCTTTTTGTATATCTCTTAAAACATAGGCTTTGACTCTCATCTAGCCACCCTCCTCTAAAAGTTTCTGCGATTATATGAGCGTTCATATTTTAAGTATTTCTACATTCCCGCCACAATTCCTGCTTGGAAAAACAAATTTTTTATTTGAAATTTGTTTTTAGGGGTTATGAGGGATAAATGTCCCTCAAAAGTAAAAGGTTCTCATTGTGATTCGGGGTTTAAATAAACAAGACATTAATTGAGGAGAATACCTCATATACAAAGGTATTCTCCTCTAGTTTATTGAAGAGACCTATGGGCTACCAATGAAACCCTCTCCATAGAAGACCGGCTTATAGCCTCGTTCTGTGGCCCATCTTATAGCTGTCTCCACTTTATCTTTAAAATCTGGCTGATAGTTAATATAGTCAGGGTAAAAGTATTGTTCATGTATGAGGAGTTCCATAATTTCAGATTGATGTGGATCTTTAGCAACCTCTTGGAGATGAGGTATGACTTCATGGGCATTGCAAGAGTTAACCACTATATCGTGCTTAACGAAGATTATATCCTCTTCTGTGTCCTTCCAATAGTCTCGTTTGTTCAAATGCATAGTTGTGTCATAATCATGGTAATATGAAACAAGGGGTCGTTGGTTATTAACATTAAAGTATCCTACTAATCCTTTAAAACCAAGATCGCGAAGGGCTCTACACCCTTCTTTAGTGGCCTCACCCCAATGTACAGTAGTAAATGTACTAAGGAGCTCCTCACCAGCAAACCTTACTATCTCATCAGTGACCAATTGACAATCATGTTTTATCTCGTCGTATGTAGTATTAATATAAGGTCTGTCTGGATCATTCTGAAGTGCATGGAAAGTCAAACGAAGCCAATCTGCATTATCTTTCCACTCTCCCTTGAACTTATCCGGCATTTGACTCAAGTTAAAACCCTCAGTCTGGTAGTAAATATTAAGGTGGATCTTAGATTTAAATTCTTTATGCATCTGGCGCCACATAGCCATATACGGATTATCAAATATTGATCTATATACATCAGCATTTCTAGCTATATCAGCAAGGAAGAGTATATTATCATCTACAGAAAAACGATATCTCTTAACTGAATTCCTATCCCAAAAGACAGTGATCTTATCTTTAACTTCAGGCTCTTCACCCATTGCTACTATACGATTTTCATGACTATTTATGGATATCTGTGCCTCAAAATGAATTCCTTCTCGCTTTGCTTCTACTCCATTTACCCAAATTTTCTTCCCTGGTTCAGCTCTACCCTTTACAGTGAGCTTCAATTCTCTATTACTTTGAATCCCGTCATTTCTGTTGAGTATATCACCATCTAATGGTTGAAGAATCTTCAATCTACATGTATAATCCAAAATCAATTCCTCCTTTCTATAATAGCGTACCTGCCAACCCAAAGAGAAGAAC
>DIRN01000109.1 GCA_002426645.1 Firmicutes bacterium UBA5435
TAAAATAGAAAAGTTAAGGATTAATTGCTTCAACTACACCTCGGGTTCCAGTTCCAATATAAAGGGTTCCATCAGGCCCTATAATAGGACTTGCTAAGTTAAAATCCCCCTCTAACTGAAGAGTCCACTTTATTTCAGGTTTCTCCGGACCTACCTGTTGACTTCTTCCTGTATTAGTTTGGTCCCCTCTTATCCTGGGCCATGGGGAAGAGGCCAGCTGACTCTCACCAAGCACAATACTGGTCACCATAAATACCAATAAAATTGTCAATATGACGCATAAACCTTTTTTCATGATAGGAAGTCCCTCCTAAATTATTTTTTATACTTTTTCTACCATGTTCTAACATTAGTATCTATAAGCATCACCTCCCTATGTTTAACGCATAAATTAATATCCTAGAACGATTGCGACAAATCCCCAGAAGCTATTCATTATTACGCTACCTATTATTAATCCCATAAAGAAGGGTTTTAGTTTTCTATAAGGAACTGCTCCACCATATCTCATAACAAGCCCCTTTATTACCCAGGCTATGAAGAAATGACTCCATACTCCCCAGGCTACAGGTAGATATGTGGACATTACATATCCAATTGGATGAAATGGCCAATTAACTATTCTAGCATTCATGAAAGTTAAGAAATATGTAAAAGCAAAACCAAAGATAGCTGTTACTAAAACTCCCCTAGAGATGCTGACATCTACATTATGGGTTTCGTATCTTTTAAATTGCTGTTCAACAAAGGTGACCCTATTTGAATATACGCCACCTGTCATCATGGCACCGCCTTCATATAAAGACGTTATATTAAAGAGCCATGTCATAGCTATAACAATTGCCATAACTATAAATAACACGTTAGTTGTGCTTTTGCGGCTTGTACCTGTTTCACCAGCCATTCTGTATTGCTCCAAAGCAATACATGCAGGAGAACCTATATCACCTAACTGAAGATCAGCATAAGTTAATACAGAGAAAAAATTGGTCCCTGTTCCTACAACTTGTGCAGGCAAATGATAAAATATAGACCTATCTATTAGATTGCTATAGTGTCGTTCAAAAGGAAGTCCCATTTCAGCCCTTACACGTGCTAAGACAAGGATAGCTGACATAGTTAATATAAAGTAACATATTGACCACCAAAGTCTAGCAAAGAGAAATTTCCACGAGAAGAGTATTATAAGAATCATACCAACTACGAACCCAATTAATGCAACCTTGCTCCCAGCTAAATCTTTATCTTCTTCGTTCTCTTTTCTAAAGAGACTAAATACTATCGCCTTGATTTCATGGCGTAATGGCTGAAGCATTGCTATAGCCATGGCTACCCTAGTAAATCCAGTATGGAGTGGATAAGTATTTACAAGTACCACATTCCACATTGAAGGATCACGATAAAAGTTAAAATATCCTACTACAAATAATCTCCACAACACAAAGAAGAACCAAACACTAAATAGGAGTTGAAGGGGTACCATATATCCCACACCTATAAGAAGTGGAGAACTCAATGAAAATATAAGAGGTGGATAAAAGCTAAAACCTTCGATACCTGTAGCTTTACCTATATCAAAGTTAATGGCTGGTATTGATGGTATTGGCACATATCTACTTAATCCATTTATCCCAAAATATATAATTGGTATAGCCATTCCCAACCATACAAGTGGGTTGCGCCATGCATCGCCAAATGGTGA
This sequence comes from Firmicutes bacterium UBA5435, assembly GCA_002426645.1. Taxonomy (GTDB): domain Bacteria; phylum Bacillota; class UBA5435; order UBA5435; family UBA5435; genus UBA5435. Next base: position 1,703 of record DIRN01000109.1, read on the forward strand.
ACCGTCTTTGCCCTCTTTAGTAAGTTCTAAGACAGGTACAACTAATGGATATTGAAGCTTTTCTATCTGCTCCCATCGTCTTCGAACTAAATATATCATGCATATTGATACAAAGATTATTAAAAGGACATATAATGACCATGTTATAGCTGGAGCGATCCATTCATTCCATGGTACTGTGGCTTGGCCTAGATAAAATGAGATCGTTGCATCCTCGCCTTCTATGAACAAAAATTTCGAAGCCTGGTCTATGAAAGGATTAACACGTGGACTTGGATAGACCCATCTATAATATCCCATTACACCTGGTAGAATAGCAATTCCTAACATATAGTTAGATACCATTCCTCCTATGTACACTAACCCATAAACAGTCACAAGTTCTCTTTGACTAAATGTACGATGTCCTAATCTTAGGACTCTTAGTAGAACGTTTATTAACATTAGCGCTATTACAACGAAGAGGGCAGTTGGATTTGGAACACTTCTAAGATCCAGACGTGGAACCATTTGAAAGTAAACCGCTTGAGGATTCATATATGAAATAGCAGCTAAAACAATTAAAGAAATTAAAACCGCTCTGACTGAGATCCCCGTTTTTGTCTCTAGTTTTACCTGAGTCCTCTCCTCTCCATCTTTCGTATTATTAGGGCTATTATCATACGCTTCTTTCATACCTGCCTTTCCTCCTTACAAGTTATTTAAAGATCACCTTCATACAAAGAGCAAAACCTTTCTATATGAATTTCACCTCCCATCTCATACAGACAAGATCTACTAGTATAGTAGAACTGTAGTACAGTACAATCTATTAAATTTGTCTAATCTATTGTCTCGTAGATTCTCTTATTAACAACTTGGGTTCAAGTGTTGCTCCTCTGCGTTTTATAATCTCCGCTTCTATGGAACCTACTAAAAAGTTCACACATGTCAGACCTAGCGTATACATGGGAGAGGCCACAGTGGTGAGTTTGGGATTTGAGTGTTCTCCGATTTCAAGGCCTGTTGCTCCCATAATTGATATGTCTTCTGGTACTTTGAAACCTGCTTTCGTAGCACCTTGTATAGCTCCTAAGGCAAGGTGATCAGCAACAGCGAATATAGCATCTGGCTTCCCGTGTTCTTCTAAGAATCTATAAGTGGCATTACAACCACATTGAATAGTGTTAAAGTCATACCATTCATTCTGTGCTTCTGCATAGAATATATGGAAATTATCATTAGATAGGCCTTGCTCTTTAAGGACGGATATAAAACCATTCAAACGGTCTATCCTTGAAACAGATGTATCTTTGTAATCTCCTAATAAGAGAAATGAGTCATGGCCTCTTTCCAGGAGATGCTTTGCAGCTAATCTACCGCTTAAGTAATAATCTACTGTTACGAAATTGTACATTTGTTCAGATGTTAGCTTATTTATAGTTACCCATGGTAGTTTTAATTTACTGAGAAAACCCAAGGCTAATTGTCGTTTTTCTTCTGGGACGTTAAAGGGAAAGATTATATATCCACTAACCTGAGTCGTTGAATCTTCTATTAGTCTAGCGATCTCTTTTACTTCTGAAGTTACTCTAGGGATAACCGTTAAAAAACGGCCTATAGTACCTGCTTGAGAATGAACTCCTGAAAAGATACGCTCACCCCACCAGGACTTTATATGTTCCCCTCGCCCATTTGGACCTAAACGTTCTTCCTCTTTTGGGAATGGATGCATTAATACTCCTATATTACGTTTGACCAATTCAGGGACTTCTTCCTCTTTCATTAGGGATAAATAATCTTTAGCAACAAAGGTACCTTTGCCTCTTTCAACACTAACTACACCCTGATTTGAAAGCTCCCTCAAGGCTGCTCGTACAGTCTCAATGCTGACAGAAAACTCCTCCGAGAACTCTTTTACACTTGAGAGCTGATAATATACTGGAAGGCGTTCTCTGATTATCATTTTTTTGATTGAATCTGCTATTTGTACGGAATATGGTATCAAGCTTGACTTTTCTATTGTCATCTTTATCTTCCTTTTAACGAAATGTGTCATATCAAGAGTTCTACTGTAGTAGAACTCTTATTGTAATATATTCTATATCTCTAAGAAAAATCCTTCTTATAAATTAAAAAAATTTTATAAGTTATGTTAGATATCCTCATAACCTAATAAATATTATCATAAAGATATGTAAAGGAGATGATGCTATAAGGGAGGAAGAGATTATATGGAGGCTTATGAGGAATACATAGTAAAGCCAGGTGATACCATGTGGCTTATTACACAAAGATATGGGCTCTCCGTAGATGAACTAATAAGTGCAAATCCAGAGATATTAAATCCTGAACTTATATATCCGGGAACTATCATAAAGATCCCTATAGAAAGAGAAGCTGACCATGGGAAAATAAAGCCACCACAGGCGCCTGATGCATATCCAGAGATTAAAGTTGAAAGACGGAATTTAGAATACGCCCTTATCCTACACGATGATTTTGCTGGAAAAGTAAGTGAAACAACAGCAATAATGCAGTATCTCTATCATTACTGGGATATGGAGGATACATTAGAGGAAACTGCAGAACTTCTTGAAGAAATAAGTAAAGTTGAAATGCACCATATGGATATGTTAGCGCAGCTTATATCCGCCCTAGGAGGCACACCTATATACTATAATTCTGAGCGTAGAATGTGGGGAGCAGAATACATAGAATACTTCACTAATATGCCTTGCAAACAGATAATCGCTGATATAGAAGGAGAAAAAGGAGCAATTGAAAATTATCAATACCATATCACCCTTATAAACGATAGATACATAAAGAACATCTTAGAGAGGATAATCCTAGATGAAGACCTCCATATACGTTTGTTGCGAGAGGAATTCCGTAAGTACTGTCGTTAGGATTACAAACTAGAGACCCCGCTTTAAGCGAGGTCTCTTTTAATCTAATGATATCCTTCGCTAGCCATGTCTTTTTGTAATTTAGACAAAGCCCGTTTTTCGATTCTCGAAACATAAGAACGTGAAATGCCTAAAGCTTTTGATATTTCCCTTTGGGTCCTTCTGATACCATCACATAACCCATATCGCATCTCCACAATTTTTCTCTCCCGACCAGATAATTTCTTTACTTTTTCTCTAAGCTTATCTTGTTCAATTATACCTTCGACTTCATCTGCAACTACATCCCCTTCGTTTATACCTATTATATCTATGAGTCTTATCTCGTTTCCTTCACTATCAGAATCTATAGGTTCATATAGGAAAACCTCTTTCCGCATTTTTTTTAAGGTCCTTATATACATGAGGATCTCGTTTTCAATACATTTTGCTGCGTATGTTCCTAACCGTGTTTTTTTCGTTCTATCAAAGGTCTTTATAGCTTTAATAAGACCAATGGAACCTATAGATATGAGATCCTCTACATCAATATTAAAATTATCGAATTTCTTTGCAATATGTGCAACGAGGCGTAAATTCCTTTCTATTAAGATATTACGCGCAGTTTCATCCCCTAAATCTAACTTTTTTAGTAATTCCTCTTCTTCTTCTTCTTTCAAAGGTTCTGGGAACGAACAAGTATTGCTAATATATGAAATAAGGAGAGCTGCCCCTTTAATGATTGGGAAGAGAAAGAAGGTACTCCATGTTGGTATCATAAAAATCCACCTCCAAAGCCTCATCCTCCTTATTAAACTATGTGGCTTGGAGGTGAAAAGTGCACGTCCAACAAGATTTATAATTCTTTTATAAGTTTTACTACAGCTATAATAGGATAGTGATCCGATGCCTCAGTAGGCAAAGTAGATGCGTTTATAACCTCAAACCCATCAGATACCCATATATAATCTATGCGAACATTAGGCAAAGAACTTCTAAAACCAAAAGTTGAGCCATCTCCTCTTCCTGCTACAGAAAAAGCATCTTTTAGGCGTGCATTCATGATTTGGATAAGTTCGTCTTCTTCAGCATTGAAATCTCCCACTAGTATAATAGGATACTCAGAGGTTTCTATCTGTGATAGAAGCAAGGTTAAATGATGACGCCGTTCTTTAGCTGAAAGACCTAAATGCACTGATAAAAAGAGTATCTTCTCCCCACCTATATCTATAAGTGCTTTTAGATAGGCCCTGTCCTCTCCTCCAGTTATACTTCTGAGGGGATGGTTCTCTATATTTAGTATAGGATATTTACTGAATATAGCGTTTCCATAATAACCACGTTTTCTTAAAACCCCTTTAGAAAGGGCTGGACCAAATCTTCCTTGCATTTGTAAGAGACTAGAGAGGCCTGTCACCTGATCAGCCCATCCGCTTCTATCTCCCCAATTCTTATCTACCTCTTGAAGCCCTATTATATCTACATTCATCTTTAGAATCACATCAGCGATCCTTTTAAGGTTCATTATGCCATCGTTTTCTTCGCCATGGTGAATATTAAAGGTTCCTACCCGAAGTACTATTGGGCGAAGAGAATCCACACCTTCAGTACATAGCTCTTCTTTCATATTCTCCTCCATCCTCTCGCGAAAGACTAGTTCACGGACCTCAGCTGATAGCGCTTTATATGAAATATAATTACTAAAAACTATACATAATATGAAAAATATAATTAGATGTTTCCTCAGCTTCCCCATGCTCACGCCTCCTATAACTCTTTTATGTTAATTCGACACAAAATTTCTCTTTTCCTTCTTATATAAATATGAATTGACTAATAACAATTCCTCGGTTAAAATATAAATAAATTAGGGACAGGAGGGAATCTCTTTGAACACTTGGATAGCTTTTATCGGAGGAGTTATTTCTTTTGCTTCGCCTTGTGTGCTTCCACTCATTCCTACATACATTATTTATCTAACTGGTTCATCTATTACAGCAATTTCAGGTGAAGAAAAGAATAGACTGAGCTTTATAAACCCAATCACTATAAACGCGTTCTTTTTTGTCATAGGTTTTTCATTGATCTTTATAGCGTTCGGGGCTACAGCAAGTCTAATAGGGACTCTCCTCTTTAAACATCAGATAATTTTAAGGAAAATAAGTGGCATTATAATAATCATATTTGGTCTTTATATGATGGAACTTATAAAATTAGCTCCCCTCTCTAAAGAAATTAGATTCAATTTGCCTAAAGGAAGACCAGGACCACTTAACTCCCTCTTAATAGGTATGGCGTTTTCAGTAGGTTGGACTCCATGCGTGGGACCGGTTTTGGGTTCAATTTTAACCCTTGCAAGCAATAGCGCTGACCTATTAAAAGGAGTATACTTGCTTGGTATGTACTCTATAGGTTTTGGGTTACCATTCATCCTCACCGGGATCTTTATAAGCTGGTCTTTAAAGGCATTAAAGAAACTCAATAGATATCTACCTGCCATTAAAGTAGTTGCAGGTATCTTTATGGTAGGATTAGGGACCATAGTATATACAGGCGTCTTTAATAGCCTATTTATATATTAGAAAGGAGTGACCTTTAATTGAAAGGTAAAAAACCATTGTTAATTTTATTTATACTGTTAGTAGTAGGTACTCTCATATTCATAGGTGCATCTAAAAGTCAAAATAAAGTAGAAATTAGAGCAGCAGTAGGTTTTACTGCTCCAGATTTTACTTTAAGGGACCTAAAAGGCAATAACGTGAAGTTATCGAGTTTCCGTGGCAAGGCAGTATTCATAAATTTCTGGACTACCTGGTGTGGATTCTGCAAAATGGAGATGCCGTATATAGAAAAAGTCTATGAAAAACGCAAAGATGAGATAATAATTCTCACAATAAACTGGACCTCTACTGAAAAAGAGCCTGGGAAACAACCTGCAGATATAGTGGGAGACTTTATAAGGCTTACTGGATACACTTTTCCTGTCCTCCTGGACGAGGAAGGCAAAGTTGCAGAGGGTTATCTAGTAAGGGGTATACCTGTAAATTTCTTTATAGATAAAAACGGGATCATTACAGCTAAACACATAGGGGCTATGACAGAAGATATGATAAAGGACTACATTGATGATGCTATAAAAGGATATAAGGGAGGAAACGGTGATTAAAGATAACGTAGAGAGACCTGTTCTAGTAAGCGCATGTCTTATGGGGTTACCATGCAGGTATGATGGGAAAACGTGCATACCTTCACAAGAGGTTATGGACCTGGTAAAAAAGAGTAGGGCCATGCCAATATGTCCTGAACAACTCGGAGGGCTACCTACACCGCGTCCTCCAGCAGAGATCTCTAAAGGTAGAGTCATTAATTCAAATGGTGAAGATGTCACTGAAAATTTCCTGCGTGGCGCTGAGATAAGCGCAAAACTTGCTCGTTTATTCGGAGCAAAGTTAGCTATACTAAAGGATAAAAGTCCTTCATGCGGTTCTACTTTGATATATGATGGATCTTTTACAGAACAGCTCATAGAAGGCGAAGGAATGACTACTGCCCTATTAAAGAGAGAAGGGGTTACAGTAAGGCCTCCTCTGACCTAATTACAACCTTAAATAAATAAGGAGCCAAGGCTGTAACCCATATACTCATCAAAAAATATCCAAGGAAACTCTTTGATACAAGAACTTTAATGATTAAAAGACCAATAAGTCCTATTATAAATTTAACTGCCTGCTTCCCTAAGGATGCCTTTATATTATAGTTAATGTATTTAGATTCTAGCCAGTAACCAATGATGAATCCAGTTAATGCTCCAGATATCTTAAGATATTCTACCGTCTGTACGAAGAGCAATCCCAGCCATACTGGGATTAAAAGTGCTAAAGAGCTTGAGCCTTCAATAAAGGCATGGAATAACCAATTAGCAATGAATACCCATACTATACCGATTACTGTGCCAGCTAAAACATCTGCTGGCCAGTGCACCCCTAAATAAATCCTTGAAAGCCCGACTAAAAAAATAATAGACATGCCAACAACATATATCCATTTTCTTTGTAATTCTATCATTATGTGTGTCCAGAAAGATGAAGTAGTCTGTGCGTGTCCGCTAGGAAAAGAATACCCTCCAGGATTTGGTATAATTGAGGACCTTATGCCCTCCTGACCTATTGGACGCGGAACCTTAAATATCTCTTTGAGCACGTTATTTATAGCTCCAGTAGTTATGAATAAAAACCCTATTCTATACCCTAAGTCCTTGTTAATGCACCATAGAATCAATGTGACTACAAAAAGAAAAAAGTATCCGTTTCCTAACATAGTCACTATTTTAAAAAAGTTGTCTAAAAATTCGTTAGAAAAAGATTGTATAAAGTTCATTTGTCTTACCTCTTATTATAAGTTATTTGAAGGTATTCGGCAAAGACTATAGAATTTCTCCTTCACTATTCGTATTCTCTAGCTACTCCTTGGACTGCTCTTTTAAATTCACGTCGTACGCTTTCAGCCTGAATTCCCGTAAAATTATCACAAGGTTTTATGATGGCGGCTTGATTCCGAAAGACTGATAAATTGACAACTGTCTTTTTGTCATCTTACCGATGTGGTGTTTTTTACCAGG
>DIRN01000058.1:0-9931 GCA_002426645.1 Firmicutes bacterium UBA5435
AAACACCCCACATTTACTATTATATAAGGTGATGTGGAATGTGAGGAAAAGGAAACCCGGTTTTTGTGCCGAATTCTTTTTGGGGTTAACAAATAGGCACGATAAAAGCAAAATATGTAAAGCAGGTGCTCGCGTGATAGAATTAGGACATTTGGAGACTCCCACGTTAATTGTTGATATGAATGTGCTGCTAAAGTGCTCTCTGATGCTGCTGTAGATGCTGACATTTGTTTTGAAGTCAGTTTGGAAGTTAATACAGGTTCATATCCCACCGTTTTACTTTGAAGGATATGGCTAATGGAAGAAGAGCAACTCCGCAAAGTTTGTATTGAGGCCCGCGGTTTGTTGATATAGAAGACAATTGTAACGAAGGTAGCAAGTCTTTGCACTATACTTTAACATCAAACTATGATCTGCGGTTAATATCATCCTTATTGTTACGATATACACGAGCAATGTATCTCTGACAACGGATCATCTGGCGTTGATGTGCATTTATAAAGTTTAAGAGCTCTACACATTATTGGAATAAAAGAAGGGATATTTATGAAGTTGTAGAATAACGTAAGTATAAGAATTATGGCTATTGTAAGATAGAGTGATAGTGGTGTTCGGAGGTATATTAGTAGTCAATATTTATACGGAAGGGTGGAATTTGTATATGTCTCAGATAAAGTGTAGTTTTTGTGGCAAGGCTAGTGATGATGTGTTGAGGATCATTGCTGGACCAGGTGTTCGTATATGTGATGAGTGTGTCATCTTGAGCATGTCAATTCTTCTCGATAGCCCCGTATTTTCAGGTCAGGTTGAAGTTTTCACCGACGAAGAAGTGATAAGGAAAACACTCAAGTATGATAAGAAACCAAGCATATCTTGGTGCAAGGCTTGTAGGAGTTTCATATTTGACTTACGATCTGACAAGGCTCCTAATGTATTTGTGGAACATCAATGCTTTAAAATGTTGGAAGGTGAGAAGAAAACTACTCATACACTAAATGGCGGTATTCCAAAGGTAGATAAATCATAACTGTGCTCTATAGTTATCTTGTTCTTTCGACCAATTCAGGTATGGCAGATACTTTAGCAAACTCAGTGAATTATCTTTTGTTTTTGGAATATAATATGAGATGCCTTCAAGGAACTGGCACCAATTTGTTTTATCCGAATGTGCGCAAGAGTAGTATCATATATTAAGCTAAAATATCTCCTGGTATCTCTGGAACATCTACTCTTCCTCCATCTTGTCTGATAGATTCGGCACCAGCGCATCCTGTTGCAACAGCCATTCTAGCAGCAAAGGGAGATGCTATATGGCTTTGACCATTTATTATAAGATCTAGAAAGTCCTCAGCTATTAAAGGATCAGCTCCACCGTGGGATCCTACTGTAGGTTTTATATTATATGTGCGGTCTGTATATTCACGCCACGAATCGGATCTTCTAGTTAGGACCTTGATACACTTTTCTTCGTTATGATTTTCTAGACGCCCTTCTGTTCCTATAAATGTATAATTTCGTCCTGCGTCTGGTGAGAAGTGACATTGGAGGTATGAGACCCTAACCCCGTTATCCAGATTCATCAGTATCATGTTATTATCCTCAACATCCACTTCCTTACGGAAGACACACATATGTCTTCTTGCTGGCTCAATATCTAACTGTACCTCAACGCATTCTGTACGTTCCGGGCATTCAGGGCATCTAAGGCTATTATCTTTATCTCCTCCATAGTAATCAAGCCCACCAAACCCTGTTACGCTTTTGGAATATCCACCTGCTAGCCAGTGAATGACATCTATATCATGGGCACCTTTCTGCAATAGCAGGCTCGTTGTATTCTTTCGGTTAGCATGCCAGTCGTGGAAGTACCATCGAGCTCCATAATTAATAAAGTGCCTACACCAGACCGTCTTAACTTCACCGATAACACCAGAATCTATTATCTCCTTCATTGTACGCACAAATGGCATATATCTCATGTTATGGCCGATCATAAATTTTTTGCCTGAGGCCTTCCACGCGCGCAGCATCCTATCGCATCCCTGGGTAGTTATAGCCATTGGTTTTTCGCAGAATACATCTTTACCAGCTTCAAAAGCTGCTACTACTTGTTCTTCATGGCAAAAATCAGGTGAGAATATTGCTACAGCATCTACATCTTTTCGTGACAGGAGATCATCTAAATCCTTAGTTACATATGCATTAGAATTGATATTTGCTTTGAACTCATCTAAAGATTCTTCAGATATATCCATGGCAGCTACTACTTTAGAACGCTTTCGATTCTCATTATGCCAGTGTCTTGCCATCCTTCCTCTTCCAGAAGCTCCAATAATACCTATACGAATCGCATCCATTGTCCCATCGGCTCCCCTCTGAGTAAGATTAAACGAAGCATCACTTAGTTGTATTCGGCAACTATCTTGAAATTCCTTCGTTCTATTTAGAATGAGAAGGACTTTTTAAAGATATGAAGAAATACTTATTAAAGAAGTATTAATAATTGAACGTATATAGAAGAGATATACCTGATTAATATGGTATGATACGATTACTTTTTAAGATAATATTAAAAAGTCTATTATTAATATGGCAGGAGTTGGCTACTAATGAATATTGTAATGAATCAACAGTACTTACGAGTATTCAATCGATACATGGTATTTGGAGAGATATACAAGAACCGTATAATGAGTAGAGGAGATCTGCAAAAGAAGACAGGTCTTACACCAACTGCTATATCAAATATAGTCAATGACCTTCTTGAAAAGAGGTTGATAGTAGAAGGAGAGAATGGTAAATCCACAGGGGGAAGGAGACCCAAACTCCTTGAAGTTAATGTTGATGACTGGAGCATCCTTGGTATTGATCTTGATCCTGCTAGGCTTTCTATTGGACTTATGGATCTAAAAGGGAGCCTAATAGACTTAAGGACTAAAGACCTTAAGGGAAATGATATAGAGTATTTAGTAGAAGAGATAAAAACCATAGTAGATTCAATAAAGAAAGACGTAGATAGAAAGATTCTAGCTGCAGGAGTGGGGATACCAGGGTGGGTCTGCCCTGAAACGAATATAGTTACATTTGCTCCTAATTTGGGCTGGAAGGGTGTTGATATAAGGACAAGGTTAACTGAAGAACTTAAGCTGCCTATTTACGTGGATAATGAGGCTAGTGTGACTGCTCTTGGAGAAAGTTGGGCTGGTAGCGCCCAAAACATAAGGAACTTTATAGCAGTAAATTTCAGAACAGGTGTTGGTTCAGGTATAGTTATAGACTCAAGAATATATAAAGGGGTCACAGGTAGCAGTGGAGAGATAGGTCATATACCAGTTGATGAGGACGGTTCGATCTGTTCGTGTGGAAATTATGGGTGCTTAGAGACTATAGCATCTACACCTAGTATCTGTAGAAGACTCTATAGTCTTCTTAAGAAAGGTATGCCATCAGTCATTAAAGATACCTTCACAGGGAAGCTAGAGGATATCAATATAAGTATGATAGCAGAGGCAGCAAGGTCTGGAGATGCATTGTCTATTGAAGTACTAAACCAGGTAGGGAGATATATAGGCCTTGCCCTCTCCATAGCCATAAACCTCTTAAACCCTGATGTAATTGTTCTAGGTGCAGATGCTGTAGAATACGAGGATATAATACTTTCAAATGTGAGGGAAACAATAAGATCAAAGGCACTTTTCACACCCGTAAAAAGATGCAAAGTAGTCATAAGTTCTTTGGGTAGGGCAGCTCCTATAGTAGGGGCTGGGATCCTAGGTCTCCAATCGCACCTGACTACCATGGTTTAACATATAATTAAAAGGAGCGTGAAGATGATGTTTGATGTAAGAGGACAGATAGTTAGAAAGAACCAGGAAGAGATGGTAGAACATCTAAGAAACTTTCACTTGGATTTGAAATTTTCAGTTGGCATATGGTATTTTTCGCCTGCTGGAAGTAGGTTTAAAGAGCCTTCTGGTGCTCCGTTATCAATTGAAGAGAGGTTAGAGAAGATAGCTTCGTTAAAAGATTACGGTGTATCTGCTCTTGAAGCCCATTATCCTAATGAGATAAATGAGGATAATCTTCATCTTTATAAAGAGTTCTCTAAGGATACAGGGATAAGGATCTTAACTGTAATCCCAAATCTCTTCTATCAGAAAGAATGGGAATTTTCTTCTCTGGCTTCTCCAATTGATAAAGTGCGTTCTCAGGCAATAGAGAGATTAAAGACATCTCTACAATTGAATAGGGAACTTAAGACGGATTTTGCAGTACTATGGCACGGAGGAGATGGGTATGAGAATCCATTTGGTATAGATTTCATGGCTATGAGAGATAGGTTTGCATATGGGATCGCAGAAGCTATGGATCAAGTCCCTGGTGTAAGGGTGGCAATAGAGCCTAAACCTTATGAACCAAGAGGAAGAATGATATATGGAACTACAGCTGAGGGTATACTAGTGGCTCAGAAGGTGGAAGCTTCCTTGACTAACGAAGAGAATAGAGAGATCCTAGCTCAAGGGCATTCTCTTGTAGGGTTAAACCCAGAGGTAGGTCATATTTTAATGGCTTACGAAGATCTCCCGTATGCTTTTAGTTTGGCTATGGAATACGGCAAACTTGTACACACTCACTGGAACAGCCAGCCACTTGGGAATTATGATCAGGATCAAAACGTAGGAGTAATCTCTCCTGAGCAGGCAGAAGCAGCCCTTTATGTTATGAAGATGTACGGTTACAAGGGGTACTTTGGGATAGATATAAACCCGGAGAGGATGCCTGTAGAGATAGGAGTAAAAAATAGCATAGATGCCCTACGGAGCATGAATGATAGGATAGAAGGTCTTGATCACCAGGCTATTATAGACTGTACAAGTAAGCCCCACCAGAAGAGAGGCTTACTTGAAGCGATATTAATAAGGGCAAGAGCACCTAAAGAGACTAGCCTACCTCCTATAGATCAGGTTCATGTAGAGTAAAGAAGGCCATTTACATGAGGTTCTCAGGAGCTGATAAAGATGCTTCTGTGGTGATTGCCTCTTTATAGAGACTGATGTATGTAAGACGTATGGTAAAGCCAACGATATTATGTAATAATGCTGAACCTAACATTAAATCGTATTCTGTGTCTAAAGGTGGTTATTCTAGCTATGACCTATGCTCTAGTAGTAAGCCTTGGAAAAAGGATAATATAAGGGTGAATGTTATCAGCCCAGGCCGGAACGAAGTCTCAGAATGGATTATATACAGCACTCAGTAGGTAGACCAGAAGACATTGCAAGCGCCTGCCTATTTTTAACATCAGATAAAGCGAGATTTATCCCCCTCCAGTTAGTCAAGGTCTTTATATAGTGGAGCAGCTATGCTAGGTGCACTCAAAGTTGCAGAACATCTCCGTATAGGTTCTAAAATAGTAACCATCTTTCCCGATACAGGTGAATGATGCCTGAGTATATCATATTAAACTATAGCAAAAACTACATGATATGAGCAGATATAATAATATATCAAGGCTGTATAAATTCATTGAACTACTTATGGAGGGGTCAGCTTTTTCCCAGTGGCGAATGGACCTGCTAAATCAGGTAAGAGGTAATTCTATTTTAGAAGTAGGTGTAGGAACAGGTCTTAACCTTCAATATTACCAGAAGGCGGGTTTCGTAGATAAGGAGATCATTTGTATTGATATTTCCCATGGTATGCTCCAGTTTGCAGAGAGAAGGATGAAGGATACTCATATAAATATCAAGTTACACTTAATGGATCTTCAGAACATGGATTTCCCAGATTCATACTTTGATACAGTAATAGGTACATGTGTCTTATGTTCAGTTTCAGATCATCTTAAGGGGTTAAGGGAGATAAGTCGGGTCCTACGACCAGAAGGCCGTCTTTTACTGATAGAACATGTCTTAAGCTATAGACCTATTTTAAGTAGCATGATGAAGAGAACAGGCCCCATCATCGCAAGACTAACAGGAGAAAATATACACCGAGAAACTGTTAAGGATATTCGCGCTGCTGGTTTTAAAGTCTTAGAAGAGAAAGATTTATACTTAGATATTGTTAAAATGATAAATGCAGTTCCAGATATTAGAGGAGATTAATTGTATTTGATAAGAGACTCCTGGTCTTGCTCTGCAGTCTTCTCTGTAGTATAATAGTTCGTATGCGAAATATTATATTGGGAAAAGGGAGGATAATATTGAGTGTAATAGGTCAAGAGAAAGTGGATGCAATAAAAGGTTTACTACAGAGTGAACCATATTATGCAGGAGACTGGCCTTACTTTTCCTTAAGCTATAGTACTAAAAGTGATTGATAAAAGCGATATACCTCCTACCCTGGTAGAAGTATCTGATAAGGTACGTTTAGCTTCTACTACTGTTTCGGATATAATCCATCGATTACAGAGAAATGGCCTTCTAATTCGGGAGCAAGATCCTTTAGATGCTCGTGCCATAAGACTGAGGATAACCGGGGAGGCTTGGGAATCGCTGGAGCTCTCAGTTGATGGAGTTGATTGTACCACGAGAAAGGAGTTCAATAATGCAAAGTAAGCAGATTACTGATTTCACTGAAGGTAGCATTCCACGCCACCTGATAGTCTTCTCTATACCTATGTTTCTGGGAAACCTTCTTCAAGCTATATATAATACTGTAGATAGCATTTGGGTAGGTCGATTCCTTGGACCTAATGCGTTAGCCGCTGTTTCAGTGGGATTTCCTATTATATTCACCTTAATAGCTTTGATAACTGGTATTACCATGTCTACAACAATTTTAGTATCACAATACTTTGGAGCTAAAGATCATGAACGAATGACAAAGACTGTTACGAACTCTATAATACTCCTTACTATTCTAGGGATTATAGTTTCTGCTTTTGGTGTTACATTTCGGCATTCTTTGTTAAGGTTAATAAATACTCCACCTGAGATAATTGATATGGCTTCTGATTATCTAGCTATATTTCTGGCGGGGCTACTCGGGATGTTCCTTTATAACGTTGCTAGCGCTATTTTACGAGGGTTGGGAGATTCTCGAACGCCCCTTAGATTTTTATTCTATACCACTGTATTAAATATAGTTCTTGACCCTTTGCTTATTTTCGGTTTAGGGCCCATTCCTGCTATGGGAGTTGCTGGTGCTGCTCTAGCCACTATTATTGCTCAGGCTATTTCCGCCTATATTTCACTTAGGTACTTATATATAAAATCTGATCTGTTGAAATATAAGCCTGGAATGTTCCGTCTGGATGGACAACTTACTTCGTTAACCCTTAAAATTGGTCTACCTGCTGGAATTCAGCAAATACTGGTCTCTCTAAGTTCCTTAGTAGTGAACTCAATAGCTAACAGTTTTGGTGCCACTGTTATCGCTGGTTTTGGAGCTGCATCTCGTCTAGACCATTTTGCTTTTATGCCAGCTATGAGTGTAGGACTTGCAGTTTCTTCTCTAGTAGGGCAGAATTTAGGGGCTGGTAAGACTGAACGGGTTTCGGAAATAGTAAAATGGAGCGCGCTTCTTGCTGGAGGCATTACTTCCTTAGTTACCTTGGTGGCTGTTATTCGTCCAGATATTCTTATGGTGCTCTTTACAAAGGATGATGCAGTACTAGCAGAAGGTGCACGTTATTTGCGGTATGTTTCCCTCTCTTATGTGCCACTGGCCTTGATGTTCACTGTTGGTGGTGTGATTCGGGGAGCTGGAGATACTGTAGCCACTATGTTTTTGACTTTACTCTCCCTTTGGGTAGTGAGAGTACCAATAGCCCGGTATCTATCATCCCTTCCTAATTTGGGAGTAAGCGGGGTTTGGATCGCCATTGCACTAAGTCCAGTAATGGGTTTGATACTCCACTTAATTTATTATAAGACTGGAATATGGAAAAGACGAGTCATTGTTCAGAGACCTGCTGAACAAGAGAGTTAAATAATATAGGCCGGGGTTAGTATTACCCCGGCAATTTTTTATAACTTCTTATAGCAGAACCACCAATCTAAGCACTCTATCTTACCATTCTTTGATTCTTCTAATCTCTTATTGGCCAATTCCTCAGTTGGTGGAGGAGGTATGATTACTTTATCGCCTAGCATTTCATTATTAGGCCAATTTTCTGGCATTGCGACACCATTGGCATCTGAAGTCTGTAATGCTTTGACTGCCCTTAATACTTCATCTACACTTCTTCCTACTTCTTGAGGATAGTACATCATCAACCTTAGGATACCTTTAGCATCTACGATGAATACAGCTCTTACAGTATTTGTACTTTTGCTTTCATGGAGCATCCCTAACTCTATAGCGACTCTTCCTAGCTCATCTGCAATTACTGGGAATGGGATTTTAACATCAGTATTTTCGTTTATCCATTCCACCCATTTAATATGTGAGAAGACTTGATCGACGGATAAACCAATGAGCTCTGTATTGAGTTTCTTAAACTCTTCTGCTTTTTGAGCAAAACCAATGAACTCAGTTGTGCATACTGGTGTAAAATCTCCTGGATGGCTAAAGAGCACAAACCATTTTCCACTATAATCATCTGGTAGTCTTTTAACCCCATGGGTTGTCTTTACTACCATTGAGGGGAATGCATCACCTAATAGTGGGAGTTTACTCTGTCTTTCCATTATCCTTCCTCCTTAGAAATACATTTTTTACAGATTCCACTGTAATAAACATTTTTTTCATTGATCTTAAAGCTTTCTAGTTCATCAGGCTCTAGTATATCTATGTTTACACGAAAATCATAAATACTGCCACATTCATCACATTTGAAATGACCATGATCAGAGATATCAGCATCATATCGAGTTTCATTCTCTTCTATGGTTATGACTCTTGCTAGATTTGTCTCAATAAAAGTTTTTAATGTGTTATAAATTGTTGTCTTTGAAAGAGATGGTATCTCTTTAACTAATTCTTTGTGTATCTCGTCAGCTGTTGGGTGGTTACGCTTTGTTACAAGGTACTCTAATATCTTTATTCTCTGATAAGACGGTTTAATATTATGTTTTAATAGATGTTCGCTTATTTCCTCGACGGAGGGAGTCATGATTTATCACCTTCATGCTTAATTCATTTATGTAGTGATTGCATATTTGTAATGATTACATTTGTATTATAACAATAAGATACTCCTTTGTCAAGTAGTAAATTGAATCGTTTTATAGGTTTTGTCCATAGATCACAGTCTCTGGAGTTTCGTGGAGTTCAACTAGGCTTGCATTCTTCTACTGCGAGCCCGATAGTTGACTAATATGAGGTCTCGCTATCTTCTTGATCTGAAAAGACGATGTCCTCATATCTATATGTGAACTCCACTAACCTTGGAGCCATATATATAGGAGCATTACATCTTACAGCTAAGGCTATGGCATCGCTGGGTCTAGCGTCAATTACAAAAATTCTATCTCCTCGCATCATGTGAATATTTGCATAAAAGATGCCTTCGCTTATATCTGTTATTAATATTTTTTCTACTGTCACATCTAGTGCGTGACATATAGAGGTTATTAAATCATGGGTCAGGGGACGTGGGGGTGTTATTCCCTGAAGCGCAAGAGCTATAGACTGAGCCTCGAATGGTCCTATGGCTATTGGAAGGACCATTTTTTCTTCTGTATCATTTAGGAATACTGAAAAATCTCCGCTTTGTCCCATAACAACTCTTAGAACCTTCATCTCCAACAAACTAAACACCTTCCTCCCATGATATATTTGTGTAATATAAGAGCTACTATGCTTCATCATACCATAGGGAGTATAAAAAAGAAAGGGGTATTAATTGCTAGATCACAGACTATATTTTTCTTGAAACTTTGTAGGGCAAACTCTTCAAATTATATTGACATCCAAGTGTACATGTGCTATACTAACATCTGTAAGCGGGTCTGCGGAGGGGTGTCCGAGTGGTTTATGGAGC
>DIRN01000058.1:10098-36675 GCA_002426645.1 Firmicutes bacterium UBA5435
GGTTTAAGGAGCTGGTCTTGAAAACCAGTGACTCCGCAAGGAGCCGTGGGTTCGAATCCCACCTCCTCCGCCATTTAATTGGTTGGAGCAGGAAACTCAAACCCGAATATCATAATTAAATAATTGCGTGGAGAGATGGCCGAGTAGGTTGAAGGCGATCGCCTGCTAAGCGATTATAGGGGCTAAACCTCTATCGAGGGTTCGAATCCCTCTCTCTCCGCCATTCTATGTAAGTTCGCAAAGAAGAAGCGAACTTTTTTTATTGCAGCTTATCTTTGTATATGCTATACTTGGAAATAGTGAACATTAGTCTTAATAAGATTAGGAAAGGTAGGTGGAGGAGGCTCGTCTGATTTAATGATGGGCTGCCTATGGATATGCGATCTGGGATAATTGATGTCCATGTACATCTCCGAGGTGATGGTTTACCTAATAAATTTTGGCGTGCAGTAGATCGTTATGGGGTTGAGAAGGTAATGGTATCATCTCTTGGGCGCGTCTGGCGATATATTCCTACTGTTGATGAATTTCGAGAAGCAAATGCTGATGTAGCTAGGCTTATTAAAGAGCAATCTGATAGGGTAATAGGTTATGTCTATGTTAACCCTTGCTATGAAGAGGAAGCTCTAGATGAAGTAAAGAAAGGATTCCAGGTCTATGGATGCAAAGGTTTAAAACTCTGGGTCAGCTGTATCTGTACGGATCCAAGGGTTGAACCATTAGTAGAATGGGTAACTGAAAATAATGGATTTATATTACTACATTCATGGCAAAAGGCTAAAGGTAATTTGCCAGGAGAATCTACTCCAGCAGATGTAGCGACCCTAGCCAAAAGATATCCTAATACAGTCTTTATTATGGCTCATATAGGAGGAGATTGGGAAAGAGGAATCAAAGCTGTACGTAACTGTCCCAATGTGCTCATTGATACATGTGGTTCGATCACATCCGCAGGAGCAATAGAAAGAGCAGTTAAGTATCTAGGGGTTCGCAGAGTAGTCTATGGTTCTGATGCATGCGGAAATGACTTTGGACCCAATATAGGTAAGATCTATGGCGCATGCCTTCCAGAGGAGGATGAGAGGAAGATCTTTAAGGAGAATATAGAAGAAGTGCTGGCAGGGAGGTGGCTAAAGTGAGTATAGATGCTTTAACGTTTATAGGGCCTTGGCCATTCAGGCGATTAAAGATTAGGTCTGCAGATGAGCTAGTAAAAGAATTAGATAGGCTTGGTTTAGATAAGGCCTTGGTCTCTAATTACCAAGGTGTATTTTATAAAGATTCGCTTATAGCAGCAGAAGAGCTAATGGAGGAGATACACCCTTATAGGGAACGATTGATTCCTGTTCCATCCCTAAATCCTAGTATTTACGGATGGGAAGCAGATTTAGTTGATATAGTAAATATGGGAGTCCCCGGAATTCGACTTATACCAGGTTATCATGGTTATACACTTGAGGATAAACTCCTATCTAATTTTCTTCAACTAGTAAAGGAAAATAATCTTTTCCTTCAGGTATTAGCCAGAATTGAAGACGAAAGGCAACATCATTGGCTCACTCATGTGGGACAGGTAAGTTTAAGATCATTACAGGATTTAGTCTACGGAAATAAAGATATACCTTTCATAATCTCAGGACTACGTTATCTTGAAATAGTCACCTTTCTAAGAGAGCTCCCAGAGGATTCACAAACTCTTGCGGATATTTCCTGGATAAAGGGGCAAGTATTGCCCATTGATGAATTAATAGATATGGGTCTTGGGAAACGTTTGGTTTTAGGCACTGGTCAATCCTTTCATTATGGAGATTCCGCGCTTCTTATGGTAGAACGTTTAGAAGATAATACTCAAAAGGAAGATATTCTGAAGAATAATATGGAGAGACTCTTTCCCGGACTTTTTTAAATGAATAAAAAACGGATGGCGGTTGGTAGGTCACCGCCATCCGTTTTAGTTATATCTCGCTATCAAGGAGACTTGCGCTTTTTTGATCTAATTTGCTATAATCATGTATTTCAAATCTATTGCCATCTACGTCTTTTATTATAACACGATTGTCTTTAAGAAGACGCACATCGTTTCTACCCTTTATATCAAAGGCTCTTTTTCTTCTTATATCACAACTCTTGACTTGGCTATCTCGGTCTGAAGTGTCCAAAGGCCTTTGAAGGTCCCATCATCTATTTTAAGGAGTTCTTCATGGGTTCCTGTTTCCGCTATTTGACCGTCCAGATATCAAACGATCTATGGCTTCCTGTATAAGCTTTTCAGTCTCAGTATCCACAGATGAGGTGGCCTCATCGAGTATTAGAATGCGAGGATTTTTTAAGATAGCCCCGGCTATAGATATCCGTTGTCGTTCTCCGACAGATATTCCTACCCCTCGTTCTCCAATTCTGGTATCATATCCATCTGGGAAGTTTATAATGAACTGGTGAGCATTTGCAGCCCATATTACCTCTTCTCTGGAGGCTTCTGGATTTCCATATGAAATATTTTCAGCTATAGTTCCATGGAAGAGGAATGGTTCTTGCATGACAATGGATATGTGTTGTCTCAATGAATTTAAAGTTATATTCTTTATATCTATCCCATCTATGGTTATCTTACCTTCAGTAGCATCGTAGAAACGCGATAATAGATTTATTACAGTAGTCTTCTTACCAGCGCTGCTAGAGCCAAATATAAAATTAAAATATGCCTTCCCGTTACCACCAACCATACTTCTTCAAACCCTCCATTTAAAGACATATCAGTAGAAACAGCAAGGCAAATCTCTTCTTCAGGTAATGCTATACTTTGAAATATTTTTTTATATGGTAAAGGTAGTTCCTCTTCCTCCTCTGTGGGTGTCTCCATTATTTTCCCTCCTCTCCTATAAGAACACATCTTGAAGGTTCTTTTAATCGTTACCTCATTTTACAGGGTTTTTAGAGGTTAAACAAGTAGCTACTAGTAAAGCTTATCCGTATATGGGAGAACATAAGACGTTATCTCGTGAAGAAATAAGGAGTCTCAATAATATAAGGACTTTCTAACCTTTTCAGGCTTTTTATATACTATGAAAGTTACATATGGTATAATGTGACTATAGACAACTAATAAAAGAGGTGGCAAATTATGATTGCTATCATAGGTGGAGATATATTAAGTGTAACACGTGGAACAATTAAGAATGGGATTATCCTTATAGAAAACGGGAAGATAAAGAGTATAGGCGAAGATCTTCCAATTCCTAAAGATGTAAAGGTAATTGATGGGAAGGGCAAAATAGTAATGCCCGGTCTTATCGATGCTCATACTCATTTAGGCCTCTTTGAACAAGGCATCGGTTTTGAGGGTGCAGATGGGAATGAGGCTACAGATTCCCTGACCCCTCATGTGAGAGTCATTGATGGGTTTAACCATGAAGATAAGGCGATAAGGCAGGCTCTAATGGGCGGCGTAACTACAATAGCAGCTATGCCTGGCAGTGCTAATGTAGTAGGAGGACAGGCAGCAGCTGTAAAGACCTATGGCAAGAGCGTTGATGATATGATCATACGAGAACCAGTAGGTTTAAAGGTTGCATTTGGCGAGAATCCAAAGAGAGTATATAGTAGTAAAAATAAGATGCCTTCAACGAGGATGGGAACGGCTGCCTTGTTACGAGAGACCATGATAAATGCTCAAAACTATATTAATAAGATGGAAAAGGGTATAAAAGATCCAGATAAGCTTCCTGATAGAGATCTTAAAATGGAACCTATTGTAAAGGTGCTTAATAGGGAAATGCCTCTCTTTGCCCATGCACATAGAGCAGATGACATATTAACAGCGATACGAATAGCTAAAGAGTTCAACGTTAATATAGCTATACAACACGGCACCGAGGGCCATAAGATAGCTGATTTTCTCGCAGAGAATTATATACCTGTAACAACGGGGCCTACCTTTGGCGTTTCAGATAAGATAGAAACCCGTGAACTTAGTTTTAAGACACCAGCTATTTTAAGTAAGGCAGGAGTTAAAGTAGCTATAATGAGTGATCATCCAGTTGTACCCTGTAAATATCTTTTAATATATGCTGCAATGGCTATAAAAGAAGGAATGTCCCGGGAAGATGCTCTTAAGGCAATTACCATCAATCCTGCTGAAATCATAGGCATCTCTGACCGTGTAGGCAGTTTGGAAATAGGTAAGGATGCTGATATCCTGATCCTATCAGGGTCGCCCTTTGACATTATGACAAAAGTCCATATGGTCATGGTCAATGGAGATATCATTATTAATGAGATTTAAAAAAATAATTTTATAACTGATACTTTAATTTTTACTTATAGGAACTTATGTAAGACGTTTGCAAGCAATGACCATAAAGAAGAAGTGACCACTGTAACTTCCAGCATCAAAAGGATCCTTTGGGAGACACTATTATTGAGGTGATGTAAAATGCCTCGTAGAGGCAGTATTGTTTCAGATGCAGTGAAGTATGAGATCGCTAAGGAGCTCGGTTTCGCTGATAAGATAAACGTTAACAATGGCATCTACGATTACGGTGACATCACCACGAGAGAAGCTGGGCTCATAGTACGTGGCCTAATACAAAAGGCGCAAGACCTAATGACTCAGCAAATGAATGGAGAGGGGCGTTAAGCCCCCTCCGTTCATTTTTTATGAAAAGCCCCAGTTTAAACTATAAAAATGCGTCTAATCTATATATACATAGCTTTAACGAGCTCTTTTGAAGATTTTATCTTTTTTTCCTTAAGATCCGACTTTTTATAAAATAGATCTTATGATAAAATAGAAATATTAGGTGGAAGCGATGAAATTTAACCTATAACTGGGCGCTTGGGTTAAATGGAGCGGGTAGCGCAACCTACCACATATTAGGTGGTAGGTTTTTTTATTCTCCTTCTTTCAGAATAAGTGATATAATAAAAGTAGGTGTTAAAGCTTATAAAGCTATTTCTTATATAAAATCTGCATAACATTTCTAAAATATAGGTGTAGCTTTAAAAGCGAGAAAATACTTTTTGTGGATTCTCGCTTAACTTATCTAACGAAAGAGGTGAAATAGCTTGGGGTAAATTTATTACCAGAGGATATGAGAGCCCGTAGGGTCATTTTAGATTGGAAACTCATATTATTCCCTTCTATAATAGCGATGCTCCTTACTTTAGTGGGTATTCATCATTTTATTTTAATACAGAGCATGGCTTCTGCCAAAGAACAATTGAATTATATAAATGCAGCTATAGACAAGGTTCAGGATTCTCTTGAGAAAGAACGCGCTCTTACTGGAGAGGTGGACAAGCTTCAGGAACAATTGAAGATAGAAGAAGGTCTACTCAGTAAGAGTTCTCCGTTTTTGGTAAATGGCTTGTATGAGATGGCAAATATATGTCCAGATGGGGTTTGGTTTGAAGATTTACAGTTTTCTTATGGTGATTTTAATATAAATATCCTAGGATACGCAGGAGAATATTCAGATTTAATAGAGTTTAATAGGGCTCTTGTAGGCTCTAAAGCTTTTGATGAAATCTGCATAACATATGTACAAGCTATTACACTTGAAGATATAGAAGTCTTAGAATTTCATGCTAATTTACAGATAGTACTTGATCTAGAGGCGGTGAGGAACAGATGAATAGGTCCTCTTCGCAACAAAAAGATACAATTGTCATAATGGTTTTTCTTCTACTTCTCTTTAGTATAGGGGGATTTTATTTCTTCTTTACTATACCTGCCCAAAGTGAACTTCGAGTTTTGGAAAGTAAGATCAAAAACGCGGAGAAGACTTTAAATATCATATCTAATAGAATTAAAGACATATCACAACTTGAAGGAAGAAGGGATAATTCTTTAGTGCAACTTGAGTCTTACAGAAAGATTATCCCTCGAGGAATTGATTTAGCAGAGCTCATAGAACGCCTATCAATTATAGCGGATGCATCAGGAGGCAAATTAAAGGCCAGTAAGACTGGAATGTTAATGGAAAAGACCACTCATATAGAAGTTCCTTTGCTAATAGAATTCCAAGGGAACTATAGGCAATGTATGGGTTTTCTAGTACTAATTATTAGGAATTTCTATAGCTTTGATTTACAGGAACTCTCTATAAACGGTATAGACGGAGTAGGTACTTTGCCACAGAATGACGCTCTAGTCCTTCTGCATTTACACCTAAAAGGTATGCTATACTTTGCAAAGGATCTTAGGCCTGGTACATGGATGGCTGTAGAGACAAAAAATGGGGCATTTGAAGAATTGAAAGCCCTCTCAGATCCTTTTAGCCTTCCAGGTCCTCTTTTAGCTGCTCAAAGAGAAGCTTTAAATGCTAAACTCTTTGAAGAGCAAAGGAAATTAGCAGATATAGCGTTAACTGGAGTAATACTTACTGATAAACATTTTGCTATTGTGAGAACAGGGAATACAAGCCATATTGTACAGGAGGGCGAGACCTTTAACGCCCTTGGCTTTGAACTTTTAGTTAAGGAGGTAACTACTGATGGAGTAAGCCTTATATGGAATAACCATGAATACCTCCTGCTTTTCTCAACTTCTTAAAGAGGTGAATTTTAATGAAACTAACACGTAAAGTTTTATGTATTTCCCTATCTCTATTTATTTTAATTCAATCTTTTCCTATATTTATTGGGCATGCTAGCTCTGGACTTCGTTTTGAGAACGCAGATATTCTTGATGTGCTTCAAGCACTTGCTAGAGCAAGTCAAATGAATATTATGGTAGATAAATCAGTTCAGGGAAGGATAACATTAGATCTTCAAGATGTAAGTTTATCTGAGGCCATATATCTTGTAACAAAGACCGCTGGGTTTAGCTATAGAATTGTAGAGGATGTACTTATAGTAGGCA
The DNA here is from genome assembly GCA_002426645.1 of Firmicutes bacterium UBA5435. Classification (GTDB taxonomy): domain Bacteria; phylum Bacillota; class UBA5435; order UBA5435; family UBA5435; genus UBA5435. The sequence continues at coordinate 16,961 of DIRN01000058.1, forward strand.
CTGAAGAGAATCTAAAGAATGCATTTGATGTAGAAAAAATAGAAGTTTTTCCTGTAACATATGGAGATATAGAAGAAATAAATCTTCTTGTGCAGACTATTGTGGTACCTTCTGAGGTTCAGGTACACAAGAATCGCAATGCATTAGTGGTTCGAGGAACAGAAGAACAGCTCAATAGGGTTAGAGCTTTACTTTTAGAGATAGATCTTCCCCAAGGTGGAATCGTTGAAGACGTAGAAGTTTACGCTATTGAGCATATAAGTGTCAATGACATTAAGGATCTTATAGAGCTTGTTTTAGAATCAGTTGAGATTCATATAGACACATCTAATAATATTTTAGTAGTACGGGGAACCCCTGCGGAACTGGCCACTGTGGCGTCATTAGTGGATAAAGCTGACCGACCTATATCCGCTGATGAAGTAGGGATTTTCTTGATCAATCATGCTGATGTCAATGATGTGAAGCGGCTCCTAGAACTGCTTGTAGATGCGTCACAGGTACAGATTAATTCAAAGAAGAATACTGTGATAGTCAGGGGAAGCCTCAAAGAAATCCAAGCAGTAGAATCCTTTATTGAAAAGATAGATCAACCTGAACCTTTAGTTCTAATTGAGGCACGGGTTCAGGAGATCTCAGTCAGCGCCCTTGATGAGTTGGGAATTCGTTGGACGCTTCCTGTATTAAAAGGGGAAGGAGCCTTTGGTACAAGTTTTCTTTGGAAACCATGGGAGATTCGTAGCACCCTTGATGCTTTAGAAACTAAAGGAGAATCTTCTTTGTTAGCTAATCCTAGAATAACCACGCTGGATGGAACGATGGCTAGGATCTTTATAGGAGACAGGATCCCTGTTGTCTTAAGGGGTGAATCTGATGATGCTATAAAATATGAAAAGATAGAGTATATAGATGCAGGTATAATCCTAGAGATAACTCCACGGATCAGTAATGATAGAACAATTATATTTGATGTTGATTCAAGGGTGAGTACGATAGTAGAAGGGACTGGGACGGGGTCTCAACAGTTTCCAACGATAAGGACCAGGGAGGCGCAGACAACAGCTAGGGTAAATGATGGTGAGCCCATTGTTATTGGAGGTTTAATTAAGTCTGAGGATTTTGAAAATATGTCGAAGATTCCGATTCTAGGGAATTTGCCTATTATAGGCGCGCTCTTTAAGACTAAGAAGATTGAAACGCAGAAGACGGAAACAGTTATATTCATCACCCCATATATTATTGAGCCAGCTGCAAAATCTATTCAGAACCAATTATAAGTATTAGGGGGAGATTCTATGATGCCAGTAGATTATAGTAGGCGTGTAGGGGAACATCTCGTGGAGCGCGGCGTTATAGATAGAGGACAGCTTCAGGAGATCCTCCAACTCCAGCAGCAGTCTCCTGAAAAGAAAGTTGGCGAGCTCCTCGTTGAATGTGGATATTTAAAGACTGAGGAGATGTTAGATATACTCTCTGAGATACTTAACGTTAAGAGGGCAAAGTTAAGCCGAATGTATGTTCTTCCAGAATTAGTTGAACTCTTCCCTGAATCTATATTGAAGAACAATTACATATTTCCTGTTTCCAGAGAGGAAAACGTTTTATATCTAGCTATGTCAGATCCCCTTGATATTTTATTAATAGATGATTTAAAGAGGGTCTGCGGTTGCAATATTAAGCCACTTTTAGCTTCTAGTGAGGAGATAGAGGATGCTAGGAGACGACATTTTAGCGTGAAAGAATCAGTTCAAAAGATTCTAGATGATTACCAGGAGGACGAAGACCTTGAACGGGAGAAGTTAGAAGTTCAGGAGGTAAAAGAACGGGACGTACCTGGTGTTCGATTGGTAAACTTAATGATAGCCCAGGCAGTTAGGGAACGTGCAAGTGATATACATATTGAACCTAGAGAGGATCGGGTTAGGATACGCTTTAGAGTAGATGGTCTTCTATATGACGCTATGACTGTACCAAAGAAGATGCAGCCAGATATAGTCTCACGTATAAAGGTACTATCTTCGTTGGATATAACTGAGAAGAGAAGGCCTCAGGATGGTAGGCTTCGTATGGAGATTGATAGAGAAATAGTTGATTTGCGTATCTCTACTCTTCCCACCATATTTGGGGAAAAGGTTGTAATAAGGCTCTTAGGTAGGTTAGGTAATCTTCTTACCCTAGAAGAACTAAATTTTTCGCAGGACTCTATGAGAAAGGTAGGAATGATGCTGAAACAACCGTATGGTCTTATACTCCTTACTGGCCCTACTGGTAGTGGGAAGACCACCACTCTTTATTCATTCCTCCAGAAGCTTAATATCCCTGAAAAGAACATAATTACTGTAGAGGACCCTGTGGAATATCGCCTTGAAGGGGTTACCCAGATGCAAGTGAATAGAGCTCTTGGTGTTGGATTTGCAACAGGATTGAAGCACGTACTTAGGCAAGATCCTGATGTCATAATGGTGGGGGAGATCAGGGATCTTGAAACAGCAGAGATAGCTATCAGATCTGCTCTCACAGGTCATCTCGTATTGAGCACTCTTCATACAAATGATGCTGCTGGGGCCCTTACAAGGCTGGCGGATATGGGGATCGCAAGATATTTGATAGCATCTACTGTAATTGGCGTAGTAGCTCAAAGACTTACTAGAAAATTATGTAACGTATGTAAGGAAAGAGTCGATCAGATACATGAGACTGATTCCATCCTTCTTCAGGAAGAAACAAGCGGTAATTTACAAGGAGATTTATATAATGCAGTAGGGTGTTCATTGTGTGGGGGTACAGGATTTAAAGGCAGGACCTTAGTAGAAGAGGTCTTGGTGATGAGTTCTAATATGCGCGAGATGATAACAGATGGTGCATCTGAGATACACTTAAAGAAGGCTGCTATTGAATATGGGATGATTACTTTGAAAGAGAATGGACTTTACAAGGCTTATCAGGGGATTACTACTATTAGAGAGGTTATGAAGGCAGTATTTACAATGGAAGATGCAGAACCAAAGGAGGTATAAAGTTTGGATATTCGGGAGCTCCTTGAATTAGCAGTATCAAAGAACGCATCAGATCTTCACATTACAACAGGTATCTCTCCTGTGCTAAGAATAGGTGGAGAACTTGTTCCTTTAGAGAACTGGCCGTCTTTAACTGATAGCGATACTAGTGATATATTAGCGCAATTACTTAATGATGAGCAAAAAGAACGTTTTATCGATGAAGGGGAACTTGATTTATCTTATGGCATACGTTCAGTAGGTCGCTTTCGCATAAGTGCATATAGACAGAGAGGTTCTATTGGAATTGCAATTAGGATTATACCCTTTGAAGTAAGATCCCTTGAGGAGTTAGGGCTTCCCCCTATAATAAGGACTCTTTGTACTAAGAGGGATGGGTTGATTCTAGTTACTGGACCTACAGGTTCTGGAAAATCAACTACTCTAGCCTCTATGATAGATATAATAAATTCTGAACGTAAATGCGTAGTTATAACCTTAGAAGATCCTATAGAATATCTTCACCCCCATAAAAAGAGCATCATTAATCAGAGAGAAGTTGGAAGTGATACTAAGTCTTTTGAGAGGGGATTAAGGGCTGCTCTTAGGGAAGACCCAGATGTGATCCTTGTTGGAGAGATGCGAGATTTGGAGACTATAGCTACAGCTATAACTGCAGCAGAAACCGGACACTTAGTCTTATCCACATTGCATACCAAAGGGGCTGCTCAAACTATTGACAGAATAGTAGATGTGTTTCCTCCCCATCAGCAGCAACAGATAAGGATCCAGTTGGCAGGTGTCCTAGAAGCTGTTATTTCACAACAGCTCATTAAAAGGTATGATAGGCCAGGAGTTGTCCCAGCTATAGAAGTTATGATAGGAACACCAGCGATTCGTAATTTGATCAGAGAAGGAAAGACTCATCAGATCCGTTCTGTTTTAGAGACTGGTTGGCAATTTGGTATGCAAACCTTGGAAAGATCACTAAAAGAGCTTTTAAAGAATGGAGTCATTACTTCGAAGGACGTGACTACAAGAGGGATAATGCTTTGAATCGCGAGGTGAAGGGATATGTCACGTAGCTTTGATTTTAAAGTCAGAGATAATATGGGGAGACTTGTAGTAGGTACACTTGAAGGCGATAACGAGATGGCAGTTGTCACCAAGTTAGTAAATGATGGGTACTTTATAATCTCTGTTACCCCGCGTAAAGAGGAAGAACCTCCTTTTGCATGGCTTTCTAAGAAGAAAAGCAGGCTAAAGGCTAAGTCCCTTGCTATATTTTGCAGACAATTCTCTATAATGCTAAAGACTGGACTTTCAGTAGTTGCTTGTCTTAAGATATTATCTGAGGAGACAAGCCATAAGGAACTCAAGGGTGGACTAGAGGAGATAAGAAAAGATGTTATTTCTGGTTCTAGTTTAACAAGTGCAATGGGCAGATACCCTAATCTCTTCCCTAAACTCTTTGTGTATATGATGGAAGTAGGAGAAGCCACAGGTAATTTGCAAGTTATATTAGAACGGTTGGCAGAGTACTACGAAAGAGAGGATGCCATCAGGCGGAAGATTCAGGAGGCTACTATGTATCCAATTATGATAGCTGTTGTAGCAGTTATTGTGACCATTACTTTAGTCTTTTTTGTGCTTCCTAAGTTTATTTTGATCTACAAGGATCTTGGAATTCAGCTGCCTTTGCCAACAAGAATAGTTTTAGGATTACAATCTATAGTAGCTAATTATTGGTTTGTTGGTGTAGCCCTTCTCGCCTTATTATACTTTGCATTTAAGAAGTTTGCCAGTACAGAACGGGGGACTAGATGGATTGACAAACAGCTTCTTCGCATACCAGTAATTGGTGGATTCGTTGAAAAGGTAATCGTATCTAGGTTCAGCAGAACCTTAAGCTTACTAGTTAATAGTGGTATCCCCATGATAGATTCTTTGGATATTGTGAAGAATGTAGTTGTTAATACAGTTATATCTAATGGGGTTCTCATAGTGAAAGAAGGGGTAATCAGGGGACAGGGTATTACAGAACCCCTTAGACGTGCAAATATTTTTCCATCTATGCTGATTCAGATGATTGCAGTTGGCGAGGAAACTGGAACATTAGATGTAGTACTGGATCAGGTTGCTGATTTTTATGACCTTGAGGTTGATCATGGGGTCAGAACATTGACTCTCTTTATAGAACCAATAGTTATACTCTTACTAGCTGTAGTCGTAGTCTTTATTGCAGCTTCGGTTTTAACCCCTATGCTTGGCCTCTTAGATGCATTTTAGGACTAAGCAAAAGGTATTCGAAAGGATGATATAGGTATGGCAGCTACCGCAATAGGGTTAGATATAGGCACTAGCAACATAAAGGTAGTTGAACTCAGATGGCGGGGCCAGAAATTACAGCTCTTATCGGGTGCTTCAGTCCAGACCCAAATCGAAGTCTTGGATAATGGGGAGTTAGCTGATGTAGAACAAGTGGGAAGGGTTTTAGGAGAACTCTTCAGAATGGTCGGGCTTCGCAAAAGACCTCTAATTGTAGGCATTACAGCTGAGAATGTTATAATAAGGCGTTTGAGGATGCCTGTTATGCCTGAAGAAGAGTTAAGGGAAGCTCTACGCTGGGAGGCTAAGAAATTTGTCCCATTCAATGTAAATGATATCAATGATGTGGTAGTTGACTATATTCCTATTATGGATGTTGATACAGGGTTCGTCAAGACCCATCAGGAGCTCTTTGTTGTGGCTGTAGCACGTAAGTGCATAGAAAGTTACGTATCAGCTCTTTCACATACTGGACTTAATCCTGATGTGATAGATGTTTCTGTGCTTGCTCCACCACAGGCCCTTCCAAGGGTAGCTACTACCTGTTACATGGATATAGGGAGGGGTTGCACGGGTATAGTTATAGTCTCTGACTTTGGGGTTCAGGTGGTAAGGACATTGCCATGGGGAAGCGAACGTTTCACTCGTCTTCTTGCACAGAGTCTAGATATGTCGTTATCAGGAGCTGAGGAATATAAACGTGATAAACTTGAACTTTTGGAAGAGAGTGGAGAGGACTCCTCGAGTCTTAGAAGTATTGAGGGATTAAATGAGTTGCTTTATGAACTTAGCGATGAGATCCTCCAGACTGTAAAGTATTATAGAAGCAGGCGCCATGAAGATGTATCAAGTACTGATGTGAAGGAGATTATTCTCTCTGGAGGAGGCTCGCAGATAAAGGGATTAAGTTCATGGTTAGCTAGATCCCTTTCAATACCTGTTACTTTAGGAGATCCCTTCGTAGATATAGAGATACCAGATTCTACAGATTTCAGAGAGGAGCTTTTCTATTCAGCACCTATATATACATGTGCTGTGGGCCTTGCAAAGAGGGGGCTTGATTTAACTACAAAGAGAGGGCGTTATTCTTAGGAGGAATTCTTATGAGGGATGAAAGAGGTTCAGCACTTTTAATGACCCTTATAGTTACAATTGCCATGGCCATACTAGCTGGCGCCATGGTTCAATATGCTTTCCTTGATGCACGTTTCTTCGCCCGTGATAAAGATAGGATGCAAGCCTATTATCTAGCATGGTCAGGTGCGCATGCAGTTGCACAGTATATAATATATAATCCCGACCTTGTATCTGAATTAGTAGATGCTACAGATGTTGACAACCCTGCAACTGGTTCTCTAAATGCCGGTACATTTATAGTAAATATACTCGATCTATCCAGCGACCTATCCAACATAAGGATTGACTCTACTGGTATTGTAGGTACTATAGAAGAGACGGTCTCTTTAAGACTAGTACTTGTACCTGTAGAAGAGACTCTCTTCGAAAAGACTGTCTTTTCTACAGGGAATATAAAGATGTGGGGAAATGCCTCAGTAGAAGGTAATATAGCTGCTAATGGTAGTATAGATATTAATTCTCCAGCTAGAGTAAGTGGCAGTGTGAGCCAAGGTGAAAATCGCGCTTACCCACAACCTAAGATCCCAGAAGATATAATTATTCATAAGCATTCTGATCTTAAGATCTCTGGGGGAGAACCTTTTATAATTGATGATAATTACGAATTCAATGAAATTACTCTTACCGGAAAGTCTAAGCTAATATTTGACCTAGATAAAATAGAAGGGAATATGTACGTAAAGGTAAAGACTTTTTCAGCAAAGTCAGGGACTGTTGAAGTGAAAGGTTCAGGTCGACTCTTTCTTTTGGTAGAAGATTTTACAGGAGGAGGTAACTTTCTGAATAATACTGGTGCTCCCGGTTCTCTTGTACTCTTTTTGCCTCCAACTGGTAGCCTAAACTTTGGTGGGACTCCAGAGTTCAATGGTGCTATATATGCTCCTGATGCATCTATAAATCTTTGGGGAACAGCAAGGATTACGGGTGCGATGGTGGCTGGTGAATTTAAGCAGTGGGGTAATACAAAGGTGATACATAGTCACGTTGATGTTCAGGGTTTACCCTTAGAGACCACTACATTTGAAAGTTCTACTAATAGCTATAAACGGGATTATTGGAGCGGTAAGTAAAGCGAGGGGTTAGAATGCTATATAATGAAGATGGAGTTACCATAATTGAAATTTTATTTGCTTTAGTTATATTATCATTTGTAACTGCTTCTGTTCTTTTGCTTTTTAATAATACTTTAACTACTATCTTTTCTACAGGACACAAAAGCCAAGGGTTATATAAGGCCCAAGCAGATATGGAAAACAAAATTATCAATAGTGAGCCTGATGAAGAACTTTTACCAATAACAGTTCCAGGCATGGATGAGCCCATCTACATAAAGGGAAGGGAGATAACTGTAGATGTGACTGTAGGAAACACAGGAAGAACCATATCGTTAAGCGCATTTGTGCCTAACGATTAAAGAGGGGAGATAAGGGATGAACCCTTATAACCAGCGAGGAGTAACTTTAATCGAAGTGATGATAGGGATAGCTATTGCGGGTATTATATTCCAAATAATACTCTCATTTTATATCTTTGGATCAAGGGCTTTTAATCTAGGAGAAGTACAGTCAGATCTTCAAAACAAGACGCGTATAGCTGCTAGGTCTTTAACAAAAGAATTAAGGTATGCCAAAGAATTACGGATATTACCAGAAGTTCCTGATCCCATCACTAGCGACTGGGGTTACATCTTTGTAAACGATGATAGCTTTATTGAGTACAGAGACAAAGATAGCTCCAGAATAATTTTGAATGGCTCAGGTAATTCGGGATTCCAAATATCATTTGAAGTCAAAGATTCTCCTAGGATCCTTTGCTTCAAAATCACATGTAGTAGCGGAACTAGAAGTTACGAAATAGAGTCTGAAGTATTGCTCTTAAACCTCGATACAATAGATGGAAGTGATAATGGTACAGTGGTAGGTTTTAAGCTTTAGTCCTTAAGGACTCCTAGTATTCAAAATCTATTCATTGGAAAGGAGGAGATGCTCTCATCTAAGCTTATTTTATAAGTATAAATTTCGCGGTAATAAATAGTATGAGGAGGAGAAAATAATGTTGAGAATTACAAAGGATGAAAAGGGTTTTACTTTAATTGAATTGATGGTTGTTATAGTGGTTATAGGTATTCTCATGGGTGTTATGGGAATGGCCTACACAGGCATGATTAAAAGAGCAGAGAATCTCAAGATAGATGCTAATCTGCGTAACCTTTACATGGCAGCGAGAGTTGCGGTGTTAGATGGACAGGGTGCGACGTTAGGAGAACAGGAAGACATCGAGGCTTTGGTTGATTGGTTTGAAACCGAAGGTTATCTTGGGAAAGGCGATATTGATACCGATGAAATAGAGGAGTATACAGTTGATGTGGATGGAGACGGAAGAGATGCTACAGTAACGGCTACATACAAAGAAGGCGAAGACGGAGAAAGAACCTATCCGTCTAATTAATAGCTATAATATACACAACAACTCAGCGTAATAAATGTATCGGAGTCAGATATATATCCGACTCCGATACATTCATATCTCTTAGTATGGTGAGGTTGATGAGGTGACGCTTTTTATAATATTACTAGGTGCTATAATGGGCAGTTTCGGTAACGTATGTATATATAGGATCCCTAGGAAGGAATCTATAACATATCCCCCCTCGCATTGCCCTAGGTGCAATGCGCGTTTGAGTGGAATAGATCTAATACCCATCCTGAGTTTTCTGGTACTACGGGGTAGATGTAGATATTGTAAGGAAGCTATATCTGTAAGATACCTAATAGTAGAGATTATCATGGCTATAGGTTTTGGTGTGCTGTGGAGTATATCTATGGGGATTGGAGAAGGGTTATGGCTTATAATCAACTTCTTCATTTTTGTGGTTCTAGCGGTAATTGACTTAGAATGTATGTTGCTCCCTAATAAGCTTACGTTAACAGGTATTGTTATAGGACTAGTATTTGCAGGTTTTGGTCTGGGACCTGGGTTAAAAGGTGCCTTATTAGGAGGAGCAGCTGGGTTTTTCGTTCTTGCCCTTATTAGAGTAGTCAGTAGGGGCAAGATGGGAGGAGGAGATGTAAAACTCCTGACTTATATAGGCACCTTAGTAGGGCCTTGGCAGGTCTTCTTTGTACTATTTTTCAGTGCACTCTTAGGAGTGTTAGTTAATATTCCCTTACTAGCCTTTCAGAGAAGAAACCTGCAAGGAGAATCGATCCCCTTTGGTCCGTATATGATTATTTTAGGGATGATCTTTATGATCTACGGAGATGTGATCGTTGACTTTTTATCAAAGTATTTTCTGCTATAGTGATAGGGGTTACCATTAAAAAGTAACCCCTAAGCCTAGGCGTGTATAATCGTTTTTTACTTCATGAGCTGCATTGAGAAGCACACCTTTATAAGTCATCCATACTTCCACGCTAGAAGTCCTCCACTTTGAATCATCCTCTGCAAAACTTATCATGGATTTAAGGTTAGGAGAGAACCTTAGCGTCACATGGCCTGTATATGAAGGTGTACCTGAAAATTTTCTATCTATACCCAAAGCGATATTACTAGAGACATTCACTGATGCACCCGTCTTATAATGAAGTTCATCTATAGTACTACCTTTATTTATAGGGGACAAGTCATTAAGGGAGATGGACGCGCTTAAAATGTCATTCTTGTATGACCAGCCAAGATCCATAAGCCAGTTGCTACCAGTCCCTTTGTGAATACCTAACCCCACCCCTATATTACCTCGAGTCTTTGCAGCTAGGTAAGACCAGATAGTCTCTGTACCGTTATGACGCATCAGTAGAGCTCCGTACCCGTTAACTTCTTCATCATACTCAGAGTAGGCAAGTAACCATTTATCATACTTAAATACATATGATGTATAGAGAAAGCTTTTTTCACCTAGCTGAGGGAGGAGCCCAGGGTTTTCCAGGGCATCCTCTGGGCTAATGGCGTAACAGAGCGAGGTAGAATTCAATATGGCTAACGATATAAGGGTCAAGAAGACTATTCTACGTAGATTCATAGCCTATTCTCCCTCCCCGTTGATTATAACTGGAGTTACCAGGATAATTACCTCTGTCTCAGCTTTATCTATCCGTTCAGATCTGAAGAGTTTACCCAAAAGAGGGATATCTCCAAATAACGGAAGTTTACCTGTGCTTCTAGTTTCGAATTCCTGGAGCAGTCCACCAAGGACAAAGGTTTCACCGTCACGAATTCGTATTGTAGTACTAGCTTTTCTACTAGAGATTATAGGGAATCCTGTCGAGTTGACTCCAGTAATAGTACTTACCTCTGGTTCTATCTTTACAGTTATATCTCCTTCAGGAGATATATGAGGTAGGAACTTTAAGGTTACCCCAGTCTTAACTAGAACCCTTTGATTGGTAGTGCTAGTTCCACTATCTACAAGAACCATATAGGATTGTTCCTGTCCTAAGAATATCTCAGCCTGCTTGCCATCCATAGCAACGATTCTAGGATTAGCATGGACTCGAGCTTCACCATCTTCTACAAGAGCTTGAAGAGATATAAGGAATTGTCTTATACCATTAGGCCACTTATATTCTAAAGAAGAAGTAAGGGTCTTTGTTGTAAAGTTAAGGAGCCCAGTACTATTACCAGATCCTTGAGCGGTGTTCCACTGCCAATCTGTTCCTAAAGCTTTTCTAGCATTAGTTGAGAGTTCAGTAACGAGGACCTCAAGCATAACCTGGCGGACAGGCTGATCTATATTGGCAATATCAGTTTTTATGCGTTTGATGATCTCAGGGGATGCGGTAATAGCTATAGTATTACTCTCCTTATCTATTTTGACAAAAGGAGAATAAAAGTTTGAAAGTAGTTTAGATATTACTTCTGCTGGTACATATCTTGTACTCACCACGTCAACTTCACTAAGTAGCCAAAAGGTAGGATTATTGATATCAGCTGCTCCTACTAGATAGTATCCATTCATATATCTGAAGGTATATCCATATGGAAGGCATATCCGCATAAGAGCTTCTTCAATTTGAACCTCGTCAAGTTCCATAGTAACGAATCCAGAGACTGTGCTATCAGCTATTATAGGGATTCCTGTTTGGACTGAGATATTATTCAATGCATCGACTATAAAGGTATCATAGAAAATATCTGAGACCAGAATTTCTTCTCCCTGACTAATTGGAGATATTGCTAATATTGATACAGTTATAAATAGGAATAATATAAAGGATTTAATGGACTTATTCATTCTAATCTCCCCTTTCAATATTTAATCCGAGTTTTGCAATTGTAGGTTCGTCACCGCCGTAATCGATACGCACTGCTAATTCATATTGACCTTCCTCTAAGTTAGTGGGCACCATGAAATTGAATGCCCTTTCTGCACCTGGAAGAACAGGATTCTCGCTAGTAGGAACTTTAACAGAAGCAAGTCTTTCAGTGCGTCCTGGGATGATAAGGCCTCCCTCTTCTTCTACTTGAGGATAAATACGATTTAGTATTAATTCTACAGATGTATTAAGATGAAATGTACCTTCATTGGTGAAGATTAGATCAATATTTAACGCATCTGTGACCTCTTCTACGTTAGTGATTTTTACGCTTCCGCGTATTTCATGTGTGCTTTCATCACCTACAAAGATAAGGAGGCTAACCCCTGTTTCTGTTTGAGAGCCTTCGTTAACTGATGTAAATATTATATCTGCGTAATAGCCTCCTTTAGCATCCTTTGGAGGTCTTGCAGATAACCTAATGCGTTTACTTTGACCAGGATTAATGCTTATTAATTGCTCGTTAAGTTCCATCCAGTCAAAACCTTCTTTGATTCGCTCTTCCTTAGGGAGGATATTACCGTAAATGTCGAAGATAAGGGGTAATATAGATGGTTCCAATGTTACTCTTTCTTCACCACGGTTTATAACTTCAAGAATGAAGGTTTTAAGGGCTCCTGGCCTAAGGTTTACCTCTATTTCTTGAGGTTGAACTATGAAGCGTGATAATGGTAATTGCTTATTATTATCAGAGGCAATTAAATTTTCTTCAACTTCAAAGTCTAGTTCAGTTACAATAGGCCTTCGAGTTTTATAATCAATGATAGCTTTTGCTTTGTACGTCCCAGCAGGCAGGGGTTTTTTTATAACTGTCATCATAGCTACAGTAGCACCAGGGATGATTACTCCTCTACCTCCGCCAAGGGGATACTCAGCAACCCTTCTTCCGTCAGTGGTATATATGATGAGTGTCCCCTTTGAGACTATATGTATATTTCCCATGTTTTCAACTGTTACAGTAAAGACCATAGCAGAATCTCCTACCTTAGATCGCAGCATTGGAAATTCTGATGAGGGTTTCGCATCAAAAGATGTGGCGTAAGCCTCCATCTTTGGCGCTGCTCCAGTTATAGTAAGTTCCAGAACACTTACAGCTTGAAAGGTGAAGAGAGAAGAACCAAGGCTTCCTAGTTCGTCTCCGGTATCGTTTGGTTTTATAGAGAATACTACAGCACCATATCGTCCTCCGGAGACACCTCGGGGTACTGAGACCTTTACAGTAACCTCTCTTAAAGCACCTGGAGGGACAGATAATTGATTTTGTTCAATACTGATCCAATCTGCCAGGGAATAAGGTGTGCTTTTAGAGGGCTTTAAAGTATATATACCATTGATATCCTCATTTAAATCAGCTACAGAAATCTCTAAATTTAAGGAGTTAAACCTATCATCATTCTCTATGTAAAGGGTATAACTAAAAGTTTCTCCCGGTATTACTGATCGTTGTACTACCATGGGATCAAGACGTATTGAAGGACCATCTGCTTGGGCACTAACTGTTACAGAAATGATGAATAAGATGGCAAGTGCTCGTAACAGGGCTTTGAACATTATTTCCACTCCTTCCAGCTGAGTATCAGGGCCCATTTTTATTTTATATGGATAGGTGCTCTTCTAAATAGCACCTATCCATATAAGCCTTAAGACATCGTTTTATCTTACATCGGTTATAAAAGTTTTTAATAGCTTTTCATTATTTGCAGGATCGGGATAATCTCCATCTTCATCTATCCATGGAAGTTGATTCAGAATAGCAATGGTGATGGTTCCAGTATTTCTGTAGGTTCCAGCAGAGTTGCAATTCACTACATTTATTCTATTCCAAAGCTTAAAGGCAAGACCATCGTGTAGGTCTTGGGAATCACTGAGTATAGGGGTTTGGTCATCTAGGTCATCTGCTGCGATCCAGCCTGAGAAGGTAGTTCCTGCAGGACCCATTTCATCTTCGCTATATCCATACCAGGTCTGTATGTACTGATTTACACCCTCTAACCCATTATAATCGCCTTCACCTGTTTGATATGCTAGATCTGCAAAGCCTGCGAAGGTGATGGCTACATTACCGTTACTTTTGACTGTTGCTGATATGCAATTTGTATAATAGTCGCCTGGCTTTCTTACAAACCATGTCCACTTAGTTCCAGATATAGTCCAATTTAGCCACTGTGCTACCTGTACTTCTGTTGTAAATGGAATTTCCCATTCTGCTTTATTGCAGCTGCCGCTATCTGGAAATGAACTGAATGCCTTTGCATCAGTCGCGTTTGTATTATTCGCTGTGTATTTAACTGTTAGTGTTTCGTGTGCTCCAGCTCCTACACTCAAAAGCCCTAGGATTAAAAGCGCTACAACTATGGTTAATGATATTCTTTTCATTTAATTTTGCCTCCTATTCTTTTAGCCGCTCTTCTGGCGGGGAAGTTGATGTTCGTCTCACAATGTTTGATGCAGTAAATTATTTAAGGTATCTCCATATTTTGCAACGTAAAAGTTATCACCCCCCTGTTGGTATAAGTGTTCACGCCTTGGCCTTCTACAACGATCCTTTGCCATATGTTAAAATTAACCGTGTTATCTGAGGTATTGAGCGTTAATTCGGTACTATTCAGATCCATTGCTGGGATCCATTGGCTAGGTTCTTCAGTATTCAGAGCATAAAATATTGGGATTCTATCGGTTGTATTTTCGTTTGACAAATCATCAAAGGATGAGAAAGTAACTACAATAGGGTAACTTGCTGTAACACTTCCTTCAGCAGCTTTTGTGAAGTAGTCCCCTGGTTTACGTACGAACCACGATATATATGTTCCAGAAAGATCAATAGAGATATAGGGAACACAGGGGATCTTTACCTTGAATTGTGGTCCTTTCACTTCAGTTCGTTTATGATTATCAGTTTCATACCAGAGTGTATTTTGAGAATTAAGATTATAGATGCCACAGGAGGTATACTCTTGCTTACCAGCGGGATTCTTACCTGTAGCAATATCAATTGTGAGTAGACCCCACTGACCTGGGGATAGACTAAAACCTTCCCAGCTTAAAAAGTATTTATTCATTTGACCTCTAGTCCATACTTCAATTGAGCCCGGGGTAACGCCCTGTGAATATTCATCGTGATAGGCTATAATATCAAGTTCATCTCCGAAGTTATCATGTACTATGATATTTGTCATAGTCTGGTCAGGGGACAAATTTTCTACCCTATAAGTAAGCCTCCATGCAGCATAAGCCCCTATTTTATTTAATACGAAGTCTTCCTCAATGATCTCAATATTATCAGTAAGGGGCTGAGCTGTAATAATAAATGTACTAGGGCTTGTCTCTAAAGTAGTCTCCAATAGGGTTATACAAACACTAATATCTTCTAGTAGTAGGGGATTTGAGTATGAGATAGAGCAAGGGGTTGCAACGAATATAATTATTATAAATAGAAGTGCTCTTTTTAGGGTAACTGCTCTGCTAAACATATCTTGCCTCTCCTCCTATAGCGCCTTTGGTCTTTACCATGATGAATTTTATTTAATCTGGAAAATGCCTTTGATATTTGTTATACAATTCAATATATGATTGAAGTGAGAGATCTATTCCATTAAAACCTTTAAATATAGAAAAAAAGTTAATATTTTTTCGAGTACGGCATTAAGACAGCTAAAGGGCTGTATTGTTGGCGGTCTCACTATTTAAGACTAAACACCTCTGCTATTCTTTCTTAAAATAGGACTTAGAATGAATCAAAAAAGCCTCTTTAAATAATCTATGCAATTTGGTATCATTTTTTGCTATAATACTATTAATAAAAATTATGAATAGGGGGATGAATATGACCCTAGCAAGAAAGATACAAGAAATATTAAAAGATGGATTAAAGCCAGAAAATATTAGGACGGTTATAGATATGGCTGAATTCTTAAAGGCTAAAGAAAATTAAAATATATGGAATACGATTCTTTTTGCCTTTTTAATCCTTTGGCTATTCTTCTAGCACCAGGATAGCTTAAGACTTTTAGCTCTTTAATGATCTCTTCTATATACCACTGAGCTATCTCTTTATCCCGGATATCACCATCACGCCAGTCAAATGCTACAATGTGGGATAATGGAGATATACTCATTTGGTAAGCATTTTGACGGGCTTGATGGTATTACTAGAATAGAACTATAAAGAGAAGTAAAGAGCTGTTTAACGGTTACTTGCTTTTTGTTTACCTAGTATGTCTACAAAGCAGATGTGTTAAAAGAAACCCACACCATACGAAAACGGACGGATGGCTTTGAGTTCAGGGAACTAATCTTGTTTATGGCCGCTTCGATACTCTTCCATGTAAAATTGTGATGTACACGGCCTTAAAATTATTATTTTGAGACTTAAGGGGACAAAGGTGAGACGTCCCCTTAAGATATTAAAAGGGAATTCCTTTCTTTAAAGCTTCTCTTATATCGTCTATAGATAATTCTTCTTTATCTATAAGATATTCAAAGTCATCTGTATCCATGATTATGCCCATTTGATTCTGTATAAGCGAGAAGAGTTCATCCCGTTCTAGGCTGTTTAAATCATCTAAGTTAGAGTACATGCTCTTCCATGCCTCGATATAATCTTCTGTCATAGAATTGATTTGTTCTGTAAGGTATCCATCATCCATATTCAACTTTATCGCCTCCTTTCTTCTCTTTATAATCTCCAATTTCATCTGAGTTATTATACTAGTGAACAAAGACACATGAGAAGGAGTTATAGGATACCATGTAGAATATTGGTAATTATAAATATGGTTTTATAGGTGATTTGAATGACTCCTGAAGTGACTGCGCGGGAATATATTAAGGATAAAGAGCCTGAGGCAGGTTTTAAGGTGAGAAACGCTATTTTTCCACCTCTTACACCAGAACAGTGAGAAAAAGGCGAGCCTCAAACGGCAAGTATTGCATATTGTGGTGATAAAGTCATTGGATTCATCCCTACATGAGATACTTTGAGAAGAGCCATCTTCAATGTGAATCTCCAGAAGGAATAGAGATTAGCCAGGGGTATGAAGAAGTAGTGGGTTTAGGTGTAGAGATGTTTAAGATCTTTGAGGAGACTTATTCAGATTATGGGGGTTATCGTCATAGGTTTGCAGGTTACTGGGAAAAGGCCTTGACAGGTCCAATATATGACGAAATACCTCAGGAGTTTTATTTCCTTTCCATGAAAGAGAATAACAGATTACTAGGGTATCTTATCACTGGTACGAGAACTCGTGACTCTCAAAAGGATGGTAGACTCAATGTGCTAGAATTGGCCACAAGAGACCGGGACAACAAGATAGCTGAGAAGCTATTAAAAGGTGCCATTGCTCTGGCTTCAAAGGAGGGGCTAAAGACTGTGAGTGCTTTAATGGGAGATTATGGGAAAGTTCTGGAAAGACAGATTTGATTTACCTGGTGTGGAAGTAACTATATGGACTCCTCAAGAGGATTTCTGTCTTTTGAGGCTTAAAGGAGATACCGTTAAGAAGGTTACATGTGAGATGAAAGAGGAGACTCTTGTAAGGTGGATAATGGGCAGGCTTGACTTTAGAGCGCGTATTAGAGAGGGCAGCATAACATTGGTTGGAGGAAATAAGCGTATCGTTGATGCTATGGCAGAAGCCATTCCCTTTGTACACTGGGTCTACCATGATATTGATAATATATAATTATAGGGTGGTCACGAATGGATTGGAGGGGACACCACGCTGTAATACTTGGGAGCGATGACTGGGGTATGGGTGCTTGGGCACCTGACGTATTAGCTTATGAGCGATATTTAAGTCGTCCATTTATGCAGAATACTTGGTCTAAAGGAACGTTAGAAAGACCTGTTCTTTTCCAGCCTAACTACGTGGTTGCTCCACCTGACTATGAGGCTATTAAAGAGGACGGTTCTACTAAATATTATAATACAGGTCTAACAGGATCTTTGCCTTCGCGCTGGCAGCGGGGAGATCTCATAGGAACTGCGCGAGAGGGTATGGACATAGGGGTATGGTATCCATAGTATCACGCTTATCCTCCTTTTGCGTCGCATAAGCTCTATAGTTGGAGCTATGCTGTTTTGGAAAGAACCGGAACGGGTAGGAGCGTGTAAGAGTAGTAAGGAGTACTCATTTCTCCCAAAAAGTGTAAATTATCTATACCTTTTTATACCTGGTATTAATAGCTAGTATAAGCTTATCTATATACTTCTATATCCTTCTTCTCTTTCTCACTTCATTATTCAATCTTTCTTCTTCTTCATCCTTCAATCACTTCATATCATTCTTCATTTCTACACTACTTTAAGAAAAACTCAATCTTTTTGAAATTTTCCGAATTATATTATATTTAACCAAAAATCCTGTTCTCCTCTATTTCTTCTCTATTAGATTCCTCTTTTCAATGGTTGACATTATAGCAGTGCAATAATAATATACAATTACAATAAAGAATTAACTGAAACACATTAGCGCATTATCGGAACGAATTAAATAACAATCATGGAATGAGGATAAAATATGGAGATAAAACAATTTTTGGAAGCTGTTAACTTCTTAAGAAAGGAGGTGGACAAGGAGCTAGTAGCGAATCAAATAGGTACGCTGTTAGCTGTCATGGACCGTGAAGGTATTACCATTCCTGAGGTTGCAGAGTATTTAGACATACCACCCAGTACGGTGGCAAGAAGTGTAAAAATATTGTCACGTTATCAAGTCAAGAGCCATGTAGAAGGCTTTGACTTAATCTTTGCAGAGCCTGCTCTTGAGAATAGGAGGAGATACGCTTTATCCCTTACCATAAAAGGTAGGGAATTAAAGTCTAAACTTGAAAAGGTTTTAGAAGAAGGAGGATGTTGAAATGGCGGTCATTCGTAAAGGGAAGTATTGGTGTTACGAATGGCGGATAAGTGGGAAGAAGATAAGGAGAGCTTCTGGGTATAAAGTAGATGAAATAATACGTGATGAGGTAAGAGAGTTTGAGGAGAAGGCAAGACTTAAGGCAGAAGCTGAACTTGGACAACAAGAAAAAAACAACAGATACAGATGAAACTATGGCTAGAGATGAAGAAATAGCAGTATAGGACTATCAAGATGAATTGATAAATAAAGAGTTAGATACCTTTATGGAACATGTGATAGGGAAGGATGGAATGTATCAAATACAGGATACAAGGTTCTCTTATCTAGGATTATAGCTTGTAAACCCTCGTGAATGGAAGGTTTACAAATAACGACTCATCTTATAGGGAAGGGAAAAGACTAGTATAAGAATAATGTTAAGATAAGTATATACTAGTGTTAAGAATAGACTATACTTATATGTTTATGATGTATATAGTATACTAGTAATATAGACTAGAGTAAGACTAGGTAAACTCTTTTATTATCATCAATGATCATTATATAGATAGTATAACTAGAGTATAGCTAGTATACCATTTCCTGTATTCTCATTATATTTTTCCCTGTATCCCTTTGCATAGTATCCCTGTATGATATAATAGATGCTGATAACAATAAACCTTTTTATGACAGCTGAAAAATTTAAAAACCCTCAGACCCGGCTTAATTACTGGGCTTGAGGGTTCTTATATTTGTGAAAAAAAATAGCAGAATTCAACTCATTTTCGAGGATGCCAAAATATTTTTTATCTCGTTGAGACGGAGCCTTTTATTGGTGAAATCGATGCCAAAAACTTTTCCGATTTCATCAGAGATCTTGCTGCGATAGTCAAACAAATAAACATTTTCGTGTTCAAGACTGCAACTGATATTCTTGAGGCAAGATATAATCTGTTCGGGCGTAAACTTGTAATCGGTTTTCTTTTGGATAAGGCGCAAAATGACCAGGGAAATAAAGCAAGTAAGGACATGTGTATTGATTCTGTCCTCGCGGGAGACATGAACTGGTCGAATATCCAAATCGCTTTTAGAAACCTTAA
>DIRN01000002.1 GCA_002426645.1 Firmicutes bacterium UBA5435
AAACCGTTATGTAATCATCTATAGCTATCCTCTTTGAATTAGTCTTTCCCTTATGTCCTAGAATTTCTAGAAGAAAAGCTTCTGTATCCCATTGGTCAAAGAGCACTATATCATCCTTTTCCTGGGTTAGAATATCCATACATAAGCTATGAAAAGTCCCAATGTTAACCTTTATTTCGTCTCCTGAGTATTTAAGGATGTCTGTAAGACGCGCCTTTATCTCAGCTGCAGCACGATTCGTAAAGGTCACAGCTGTGATCTCTTCAGGCTTTATACCCTTTCCTATAAGATGAGCTATTCTCATAGTCAAAGTCCTTGTCTTGCCAGTACCAGGACCAGCTATGACCATTATAGGGCCATCTTCAGCTATAACAGCTTCGTTCTGCTCATCATTAAGCCCGTGGGAGACATGAACAGGTGCTAGGGTTGCGCTAGATTCTTTAACCCCTTCTCCCTCATCTCTAATTTCGTTAGGAGGTTCATAGACGCGTTTACTTATTTTCTTCTCCTGAGAATCAGTACCTGTGAGGCTTATCTGATTACCTGCCTTCTTTAATTTTTCTCTCTCATCATCGCTAATGACTTGTATGATTCCATACTCCCCATCAAAACCCGGCTCTATATATACCTGTCCATCCCGGAGTCTGCGAATTGCTTCAGCTACTACAGAACCAGCTTCTTTAGCTATCTGGGAGATCGGTGTCTCCCGAAGTACATTTAACTCAGAACCGAACTTCATTATGAGGTTAAAGTATTCCTTTGTAACGGTCTTAGTATTAGGGCCTCTACCTAAAGCATTTCCTATGATCTCAGGTAAGGGTATGAGATTGTAGAAGGGTTTGCTCCCAGAAGGTTTTATACCTTCTTCCCTATCTGCTAATTCTTCTACCCTGTGAAGAACTCCAACTGTAACCTTATGGCCACATACAGAGCAGATCCCACCTGCAGATTTGGTCTCACGCGGGGTCCATCTTATTTTACAGTTCCTGTGGCCATCATAGTGATACTTCCCTTCTTCAGGGAAGAATTCAATGGTGCCCAAGAAACCAGTAGTGCCTCCACGCTTTTCACCTTTTAAAGCCTTTAGTATCCCAGAATATGAAAGTTCTGTGTCAAAGAGGTTAGACTCACGTCCTATCTTGCCAGGGGAATGGGCATCTGAATTAGAGACTAGGGTGAACTCGTCAAGAGCAGATAAACGCCAGTTCATCTCGGGATCTGAAGAAAGGCCTGTCTCTAATGCATATATATTTGGTACCAAATCTTCAAAACATTCCTCTATAGAATCAAATCCTGAATTGGCCCCAAAGAGAGAAAAATGAGGGGTCCAAATATGAGCGGGTATGAAGAGAACTTCTGGACATACTTCTAGGGAAATCTCAAGGAGATCGTGACTATCTAACCCTAGTATAGGTCGGCCATCAGAGTGGAGGTTACCTATCTTCTCTAACCGTTTAGAGAGTCTTTCAGCCTCTTCTAAACCAGGAAGCACTATAAGATTATGTACCTTTCGTACTCTTCCATTCTTCTTGTAAATAGAGCTTATCTCCCCTGTGACTATAAACTTTATATTATGATTAAAGACTTGGGGAGCATCCTTTGATAAGGCTCGTTTGAACTCTTCTTTTAGGCTATAAAGACCTTCGCCAGAAGGTTCTAACTTCTCTTTTAATTCCTCTCTCCACTTGGCATGGGTGAAATCCCCTGTCCCTATAAGGTCTATCCCTTTGTATCCAGCCCAGAGATGAAGATTCTCTGGATCACATTGGCGACTTGTAGCTCTAGAGTAGCGAGAATGAATATGCAAATCTGCTATAAACCTAGTCAAGATTTACGCCACTTCCTTTATAAAGCAAGTGGCGTTTCCCCCCTTCTTATAATACAGTCTATCCTTTACATTATTCCCCGCAATTCAACTAAATTAACATACTTCTTTAAAAGTCCTTGAAACCTTTTAACTTCATCGTAATTATAAGGTTTTATATTCTTGAAACTAGGGTCTAGCATTTTTGGAGCAGGTCTGAACTGCTGCAATACATATTTCTTAGTCCCTTTTAACCACTGTCCTAAAGCTAATATATCTTCCTCATTAAGCAGGTCAGGTACCACTGTAGTCCTAAACTCATAATCTATTTCTGCTCCCCTGATTATATCAATAGAATCCCCTATGCTTTTGAGATTCACAGGCGCCCTAACTACTGAAGAATAGCGTTCAAGGGGCGCTTTAATATCCATGGCCACATAATCCACAAGGGAGCCACTTATAAGTTCATCTAACATCTCAGGATTTGTACCATTAGTATCTAGCTTTACTAGAAAACCTAATGATTTAACTCTTCTTAAAAAGTCAGGAAGGCCAAGGTGAAGTGAAGGTTCTCCTCCTGTAACACAAAGACCGTCTATTAGGCCCTTACGTCGCTTCAAATGTTCTAGTACCTCATAGTCTGCTATTAAAGGTGAGCCCCTCTTTAACACAAGGTCTGGGTTATGGCAATATGGACATTTGAAATTACAACCGCCTAAGAATATAGTAGTACAGATCACCTTTGGATAATCTATTAAAGAGGTCTTCTGCAAACCCATTATAGGTATCATTCTACGACAAATTCCTTCCTCTCACGGAACTCATTTTGCTTACCCTTATTCCAACTCTTCACAGGACGATAATATCCAACCACTCTACTCCAAATCTCAGTTTCAGCTCCGCACTTAGGACAAATAGGTTCCTCACCTACTATATGTCCATGATCCTGGCATATGCTAAATGTAGGAGTTACAGTAAAGTAAGGAACACGATAATTCCACATGACCTTCTTTATAAGGCTTTTACATGTTTCGACATCATGTATTTGTTCTCCAAGGAAGCCATGTAGTACTGTCCCGCCAGTATATTTAATTTGAATGTCATCTTGATGATCTAAAGCCTCAAAGACATCAGCAGTATATCCTACAGGTAGCTGGGTAGAGTTAGTATAATATCTTTCCCCGTCTCCTCCTGATTGAATGATATCGGGGTACATGGACTTATCTATTTTAGCTAATCGATATGTAGTGCTTTCAGCAGGTGTGGCCTCTAAATTAAAGAGATCACCTGACTCTTCTTGAAACTTTATTAATACATCCCGCATATGATCTAGGACTTGAAGTGCTAACTCGCGTCCTTCTGGGGTGGTAATATCTTTGCCCATGAAATTGAGTAATGCTTCATTCATGCCAACAAGACCGATAGTATTGAAATGATTCTTCCAATAACATCCGAAGCGTTCCTTTACCATCTTTAAGTAATGTCTGGCATAAGGGTATAGACCCATGTCAGTCATTCGCTCTAAATTCTCTC
Source organism: Firmicutes bacterium UBA5435 (assembly GCA_002426645.1). Taxonomy (GTDB): domain Bacteria; phylum Bacillota; class UBA5435; order UBA5435; family UBA5435; genus UBA5435. The sequence continues at coordinate 3,338 of DIRN01000002.1, forward strand.
GCTTTATAACTAGGCTCTCTTTAGCAAGTTCCATGAGTTTATCTACTCTATCTAAAAACTCTTCTTTTGTCTTAGATAGGTAACCTATTCGGGGCATATTCAAAGTTACCACACCAATACTCCCTGTCAAGGGATTAGCGCCAAAGAGACCTCCTCCGCGTTTTCGCAGCTCGGTAGTGTCTAACCTGAGTCTGCAGCACATACTTCTCACATCTTCAGGACTTAGATCAGAGTTAACGAAATTTGTGAAGTATGGGATTCCGTACTTGCGCGTCATCTCTGCTACAAGTGTAATTATCTCTGAGTCCCAATCAGTCTCCTTTGTTATGTTATATGTTGGTATTGGGAAAGAGAAAATTCTGCCTTTTGCATCTCCAGCCATCATTACCTCACAAAAGGCCCTATTGAACATGTCCATCTCGCGTTGAAACTCTGAGTAAGTCTTATCCTGTGGCTTACCGCCGATTATCACTGGCTCGTTCGATAGAGTGCTTGGACAACTTAAATCTAGAGTCACATTGGTAAAAGGAGTCTGAAACCCTGTTCTAGTTGCTACGTTTAACATAAAAATAAATTCCTGGATATCTTGTTTAACTTCCTCGTAGGTTAGACCGTCGTAATATATGAATGGTGCAAGTAACGTATCTAAACTTGAAACGGCCTGAGCTCCAGCTGCCTCCCCTTGAAGAGTGTAAAAGAAATTTACAAGCTGTCCTAAGGCCACACTAAAATGCTTTGGTGGTGCACTTTCCATCTTTTGAGAGACACCCCCAAAACCTAGTATTAATAAGTCCTTTAGATCCCAACCGCAGCAATATGCGCTCAATAACCCCAGATCATGAAGGTGAAAATCTCCGTTCACATGCGCTTGTTTTATTTCTTCAGAATATATCCTCTCCAGCCAGTACTTTGATGTTACTGCTGAAACTATATGATTATTCAAGCCTTGGAGAGAGTAATTCATATTACTATTCTCATTGACTCTCCAATCCTCAATAGTTATGTAGTCATGTATCATCTTCTCTGCATTCACCATAAGATCTCTGAATTCACGCATCTCCTGGTGTTGCTTACGATAGAGTATATATGCCTTAGCAGTCTTAGCATGTCCATTCTCTATGAGTACTGTCTCCACTATATCTTGAATATCTTCAACAGTTGGTATCCTTCCATCATACTTCTCTATAAGTATTTCCACTACTTTATTGGAGAGTTCGCCAGCACGATGTCGGTCTTCACCTCCTACTGCCTTAGCCGCCTTAAATATGGCATTTATTATGCGTTCCTGGTCAAAGTCGACGACCCTTCCATCCCGTTTAATTATCTTTTTTATCATCTCTTTCCCTCCACACGCATTTTGAAATATATTAAATAGTAAATCTATCTATGAAATCTATATATCCCCTTCGGGAATTAGTTCTTTGACCGTGGAGCAATACCGATCCTAAGATTCGTTTTAAACATATCTCGATTTCTTCGTCTGAAGTATGGGGTAGTCCTTTTTCACGTCTAAGATCTATAATAGACACCATTGCTTCTACTAGTGCCCTGAGTTTCATAGGGAGGGAACCTTCTCCTATATTGTTCTCTCTTTTTTGCTCTCCATAGATAGGTATTAAATATTCTAAAGCCTTCTGGATATCACAATCCTCAATATCGTCTCTATTCCTTACAATCTCCATAATAACGGATTCTAAATCTTCTAGTACCTTCATAAAATCAGCAGTAAATTCATTCCAGGCTGTAGACGTTAAGTGCTCTCCTTCAAAGTTTTCTTGATAAGCTTTATTAGCTTTTAGGTATAGACAATCATCGGGGCAAGCTTCCCCAATACGTATCTGAATACAACAAACTGGGCAGATTAACCCTCCCTTAAGAGCACAAACTCTATTAGCTTTACTTTCTTTGCAATTCGTACATATAGCCATGAAATTTACACCTTTGCTGCAGAATTAGTAGGCTTCTCCTTTTACGGTATAATCTGCTTTGAATATTATGAAAAGCTAAGAAGCCACTCTTATTTAATTCTTCATTCCATTAGAAAGTCCTCCTCTTTTCGACAAAAACTCCCCCTACATTACAAATATGGGGGAGTTTTATTCGCCTTATATTTGCACTCTTAGAAATCTACTTTACGTATACGTTATGAAAAACTTTTTTCCCTTTTCTCAAGACTATCTTTCCATCATCAATATATTCTGAACCTATTATAAGTTCTTCATCATCAACTCTATCCCCATTAAGATATATGCCACCCTGCTTTATGAGTCTTCTACCTTCGCTCTTGGAAGATACTAGCCCTGTTAGAAGAAGGAGCTCTGTAATGTTGATACCTTCCTCTATTGTGTTGCCCTGGACTTCTGTTGATGGAGCAGCAGATTCATCTGCATTAGCGCCACCGAATAAAGCCTCTGATGCCTCTTTAGCCTTAATTGCTTCTTCTTCTCCATGAACTAGCTTAGTTACCTCAAAGGCTAAAACTTTCTTAGCTTCATTTATTTTATTATCCTTAAGAGAACCTAATCTTTTAACCTCTTCCACTGGCAAGAAGGTATAAAGGTATAAGAAACGTTCTACATCAGCATCATGTGTATTTCTCCAGAACTGATAGAAATCATATGGCGAAGTCTTATCAGGGTCTAGCCAAACTGCTCCAGCTTCTGTTTTACCCATCTTCTTGCCTCCTGCAGTAGTAAGAAGAGGAAAGGTTAGGCCATAGGCTTCTTCGCCTTCAAGTCGTCGAACCAAATCTGCACCTGCCAATATATTAGACCATTGATCATCTCCGCCCATCTCTAGTCTACACCCATACTTTCGGTATAAGACCAAATAGTCGTAGGCTTGTAGGAGCATGTAATTAAATTCTATGAATGAAAGGCCTCTCTCCATCCTAGTCTTAAAACATTCAGCTGTTAGCATCCTATTTACTGAAAATTGGGACCCTACCTCCCTTAAAAATTCTATGTAATTAAGGGGTAGTATCCAATCTGCATTATCTAGAAGTATAGCCTTGTCATCGGAGAAATCCAGGAACTTAGCTAACTGTGCCTTAATACCCTGTATATTGTGTTTAATGAGCTCTCTTGTAAGTACCTGCCGCATCTCTGTTCTACCGCTTGGATCTCCGATCATCCCTGTACCGCCTCCAACTATAGCTATAGGGCGATGTCCGGCTTGCTGAAGATGGGCAAGAGCCATTATAGGCAACATATGACCAACGTGTAGGCTATCACCAGTTGGATCGAATCCCACGTACGCTGTGACCTTCTCCTCGCCTAATAACCTTATTAAAGGCTCGTCATGGGTTATTTGTTGAACAAATCCTCTTTCTTTTAGTGTATAAAAGACATTTTCCATCTTTTGTCCGACTCCTTTCTAAATCCGTTCCTTCTTTAAATGTATATAACAAAAAACCCCTCATCCACTAAGGGACGAGAGGTTACTCGCGGTACCACCCTTTTTGACTTGTAGTAAAAGTCCACTCATGGGCAAAGTAACGGATGCCAGCCGCCATATGCTACTAGTCTTAGGTAAAACCTAAAAGATTCGCACTGGTGCTCAGAGGTGTAATTCATCGCCATCAGGGCCCGATTTTCACCAACCATCGAGTCTCTAATTTTCCCATTGAAAGGCAACTACTCGCCCTCTTCACAGCAATTTTCCTTGCATTTCTTTCATTAGACTATATCATAAAAAAAGCGTAGAGTCAACATAGTAATATCTGTATAAAAATGCTTTTCTATCTATTTAACTAGCTCTTCTAGAACAGGTTGTAATGCATCTGCCATCCTAAAAAAGCCCAGATCATTAGGGTGAGAAGAGTCTACCGTGCCTTCACCGTCGTCACCTAATAGATCTTCACCATATACATAGTGCAGTCCACTGGTCCCTGAAGAGACGAGTCTTTCATAAGCATTGCGTAATGCTGCGCGTCTTTGTGTATTCGTGTTTTTACGTGTTTGAATAAAGTCAGAGCCTTGTAAAGTTCTATCTTCTACCAAAACAATGGGTGTATCACTATGAGCGCTTCGCAGTAGCTGGACTAAAGGTTCAGTACGCTCCGCGATAAGCTCTGCCTGAGTATTAGGCACACAATCAATTACATAAACTGATGGATGGAGTTCAGCTAGAAAACTTGCAACTTCTATTTCCATACGACCATTCCCTGAAAACCCTAGATTTATAATTGGTACATTAAGGCGCCTACCAAGGATAGCGCAATGGCACATTCCCGGACGAGATGCACTTGCTCCGTGTACAATGGATGTTCCGTAAAATACTATGGGTTTTTCAGCACGGGGAGGTACGGGGTTAAATGATGCGTTCTTATGAATACCGATTTCTAGTGAATCAACACCATTATAAAGGGGTAAATAGATCATGTACTTCCGCATCTCGGCCTCTAAGCCAGTGACTAGTTTCGCTTCTACTTGAGGAGCTGTCTCAGGCATACCAACACCCACCCACCGCCAAGACCCATTATCATCTTGAGCATAAAGATCTAGCCCGCTAACCCCTGTAGCCGACATATGTGGCATAGCCAACCTTTCTGACCAAAGAGTCCACCTAGCATAGATCTCCCTTGCATCTGTTTCAAACTGTAGGCTCATACCTGCAGAATGACGACTAAGATCCCAAACATTTGAACGCACTATAGACTTAGCACGCAAGGGCAAACGATCAAAGAATCGTTCAGTATCCTCCCAACCTTTACCCTCAACGCCCCATTCTCTAACATTATACCATGATAACTCATTAATATCATCTATTTCCATTACAAGCCCTCCGGTCGCTTTATGGTTCTAAATTCACCCAGATACGCCCTGCAAGAAAACCGCATAGGTTCCAGGATAATATAAAACCTACTATTATTACCCCTCCTACAAAAGCTAATATAATTAGGTCAGAGAAACCATGTGAGTATAAAAAAGAGGTAAGTAGTACAATAACAGCCACAATAGCAATTCCTACTAGCATGCCTATTATTGTATTCAAATTGGATTTTATGGCTTTCTGTTCATCTATCCAGTTAAGCATGGGTCTTGCCATATCGATTATAGTTCCTACTATAGAATACATCATGGAAGCTATTACACCTATTACCAAGCCTGCGAAAAAGTATGGAGCTGGAATCTTAAAAAGATACTCTATTATTACAAGGCCTGGAATCGAACCTATAAGTATCATTATCTCTGCTCCTAGCGCCTTTCCAACCATTATACTCTTAGCATCTATGGGTAAGGACATAGGTATCCATAACCCGCGCCGTCCTTCCCGTGAAAATGTAGTAAATGGGATAGAAGAGAAGGAGACTAGGATAAAGATATATCCTGCTATTATCAGAGCTCCTATAGACTTAAGCTCTAAAATATTCACGAGTTCCCAAAGGGCTGCGGTTTGAGGATCTTTAATGACTTTAAAGAGAATTAACATAGCTGGGAACATGATAAATCCAGTAAAGCCATTTAGGACAAAGACTGGAGTCCTGATAAAGTTTTTTATCTCAGTAAAAACTATAGCAATAAGGGGCGAACGCTCTTTGAATCTACGTCCAGGGATATCACCTATAGCGCCCTTACGCCTTTTTGTATGGGTTTCAAATCCACTGAGTGCTCCTTGATAGAAAAATTTATTCCCTATTAGAAAAAGAAGCCCAAGGCCTGCAGCTGAAACTCCTATAAATAAGGCTAGGTACATAAACCCTGAAGCTGTACCTGCTTCTGCCATTGCTCGTGTCCCCCATATACTTGGAGGAAATTTAGCGCCTATGAGCTCTACAAATCCGTTAGCGGTCTCAAGTATACGTTGTAGAAAGAGTTCTTCCTCCCCCGGCTCAATCATCTTAGTATTAATGAAGAACTGAAATCCTATAGCCAAAAACATAAAGAAAAAGCCTCCTACCAATATCAATGCATCCCTCATCTTAGAGAGGTTAGTTACCCTCATAAGGAGTATGGCTGGTATGGCTGCTAAAACCAGAGGTATAACTGGAAGAGTTAGGAAAACCAAGACTGCAGAGACCCAGTAAAAAAACCCTCCACCTGCATTGACTGCATAGGCGTAGAATATAGGAAAGATGAATACTACAGTTCCTACATACTCATTTGCTAGGATAACTGCAAACTTGGAAGCTAAAACCTCAACAGGAGCAAGAGGCATAGGTATAAGTATGCTAAGATCATTTGAGAAATAAAAGACCGCAAGGACCAATGTGAACCCAAGAATTAAGACAATGACCTGGGAGGAGAGTATTCCCATGGTAAGGACAGCATTACCATGACCTAGCATCCCTAGTTGTGAATAAAATGAGGAAGCGAGTTTGAATACTCCAACTCCTATTGTTAAAACTACTGATCCTATCCCTATAATAATTAAAAGCGGCTCCCAAAGACGCTGTCGTTTCTTTAGGTAGTAATATCTATAATGAGATATACCGAAGTTCATGTTAAGCTGTGCCATGATGAGTGAGATGAGTCGTTTCACTTTACATCCTCCTTTGTCAGCTCAAGGAATATCTGCTCTAAGGACTCGTCAGCGTCTTTACTTTCCTTACGAAGTTCATCAAGGCTACCACAGGCTATTAACTTCCCTCTACTTATTATCCCTACTCTATCACAGAACTTCTCCGCTACGTCTAGAACATGAGTAGAGAAGAATACTGTGTTCCCATGGTCGCAGTGTTCCCTCATCATTTGTTTAAAGAGATATGATGATCTAGGATCAAGGCCTACCATAGGTTCATCTAGTATGAAAAGAGGCGGGTTGTGTAAAAGCGCACCTGTAAGCGCTAGCTTCTGCTTCATACCATGGGAGAAACTTTGTACTACATCATTTATAGCCCCAGTTAGTTCAAAGCTTTTAAGGAGGCTCTCTATCCTCTCCTTCCGTACCTCTTGAGGTACCCGAAAGACATCTGCGATGAGGTTAAGGTATTCTAAACCTGTTAATCGATGATAGAGATCTGGGTTATCAGGTACATAACCTATTTGAGCCTTTGCCTGAACTGGTTCCTCTGTTATGCTACATCCATTTATAACGATTCTACCCCTATCTGGCTGCAGAAGACCAACGATCATCTTTATTGTAGTGGTCTTTCCCGCTCCATTAGGTCCTAAGAATCCAAAGATCTCTCCTGGTTTGACCTGTAGGTCTATGTCTTGAACTGCTGGAATGGAACTACCTCTATATGTCTTTGAAACTCCTTCGAGTTTAAGCATTCTTTATAAACCTCCAAACTTATCTAAATAATCTTTCCCTAGTCATTTTATAATAAGATATTATGCCAAGAACCCATATCTGGCGGACCAGCAACTACCCATATTTGTCTCTGGGATGGTGCCATTATAATGGCAGCACAGGTCTTAGCAGCCTCATTTTCTCCATGCCTACATATACAGTGAGGTTCATTCTCGCGATCGCTTAAAGCTTTCTGAAGAAATGCTATGTCAATGGAGCCAAAGGCTGATTTTAAAATAGAAGTGAGACGTCCCTGCCGTGAAAGAGACGAAACGCCGGGTTTATTCCTAGAGAAACCTTTAAGTGTGGGGGAAATGTAATGATTTGCGTGTACATAGATCCCATCTGTAGCTTTTAATTCGTCACTTCTTAAGGCTGTAGTCTCTATTCCAATTACAGAACCATCTGCGTCAGTTAGATAGTAATGGTGCCCCGATGCTCGTGGTGCATCTGTAATAACCCTACAGGCATCTTCTAGGTTATCCTGTGAAATAGCTGAATGAAGGATAGCAAGGTACATAACACCTGGTTGAGCATGATCTGGAACCACATTATTATTCCCCATAGCTAATCCAGCGGAGTTCATGCCTGTAAGAGTCAAACAGCCAGCTGTAGTCAGAGCAAGAGTGTTTAAACCCTTCTTAGGTCTACGACGTATAATTATCAAGAAGTCTTCTGCTGAATTATGCATATCCCAGGTTTGGCCACATAGCGGCTGTTTATCTAGGGTGACTGTGGGCTCTAATGCAAAAGAAGTGCATCCATATATGCCTTTAGAGGAGCCTTGAATATCCCGTAAGTCAGTGAAACCATTGGCAATATAGAGTAGAGAAGGATCTATATCCGCTCCTTCTGATATACCTATGAATTCTTCGTGTACGTCTCTATTCCAACTAGCCTGAATCTCTAAGCAGTCTCTACCTATAGATAACGCGCGTTCTCTTGCGATATTTTCATCTCTTGCTAGCCATAAACGCATTCGTTCTTCAGCTAGAGCATGAATTTTAGTAGCCATTTGACTTCCTAGTTGACGGCCCATTTCAATTGGAGTACCAGCGACATCTATGTATTCAAATCCTTGCATCCAATCATATCCTTTCTATAAAAAATTTATCACATTTTTATTATATAACAATATACTGAACCTATCAACCATAGGATTATAATAGCTCATAGCATTCTAGCTGATTTGCATTAGAAAAGCCTTTATCTATTGAGACATAAGATCTACTATGATATAATACCATATATACAGGAAATTAGAAATATATATCTGCATTTAATTGGAGATTCCCTGACTTGCATTGAGGAGATATCAAAAGTATACAATGGTGCTTAGTGTGTCAGCTCTGTTAGGAGGAGAGAGAATTATATGAAAAAGATTTCAGAAGAAGTTATTTCAAGATTAAATTCTATTGTAGGCTCAGGAAATGTACTAACGACGCAGGAAGATATGGAACCCTATTCTCATGATGAACTACCAACATTAAAATTCATGCCAGATGTGGTTGTTAAGCCTCGAACATCAAAAGAAATCGCCGGAATAATGAAATTAGCTAACGAATTGGAGATCTCTGTAACTCCTAGAGGATTAGGGACTGGGTTAAGTGGTGGTGCACTCCCAATCCATGGTGGTATAGTTATATCTCTAGAGAGAATGAACGAAATCTTAGAGATAGATGAGGCTAATATGGTAGCAGTGATAGAACCAGGAGTAATAGTAGGTGATCTAAATAAAGCTGTAGAGGAGCAAGGGCTCTTCTATCCACCAGATCCTGCAAGTTTAGATAGCTGTAGTATTGGAGGGAACATAGCGCATAACGCGGGTGGGGCTAGAGCTGTAAAGTACGGTATAACTAGAAATTATGTCTTGGGTTTAGAAGTAGTACTTCCTACAGGCGAAATTATAAGACATGGTGGAAAATTCGTAAAAAATGTCTCTGGCTATAATCTGACACAATATTTCATAGGTTCAGAGGGCACTCTTGGCATTGTTACGAAAATAATTTTAAAGCTTGTCCCCCTACCTCAGTATAGCGTAGACCTCCTAGTTCCCTTTAATGACTTTCATCAAGCTGCAGAAGTTGTCACAAAAATCATGGGAGAGAAACGCATAATCCCAGTAGTACTAGAATTTATGGATAAAGCAGGTGTACAGGCCTGTGAAACCTTCCTCGGACGTGAACTGCCTTTTAGTAATGCTGAAGCTCAGCTCATAATCGGATTAGATGGAAATGATAAAGATGAACTTGATAAGCTGATTGAAGTCATAGGTGAAATATGCTTTGAGAACGATGCTGAGGATGTGCTTGTAGCAGATAGCAAGTTTGCTAAGGATAGTCTATGGGAAGCACGCAGAATTCTTCTTGAAACCCTCAAGGCCATCTCTGATCAAGTGGAAGTAGAAGACGTAGTAGTACCACGGAGTAGAATACCTGATTTAATATCTATGACTACAAGACTCTCTGAAGAATACGGTCTTCCTATTGTAAATTGGGGACATGCTGGTGATGGTAATGTTCACGTAGCTATATTAAAGAAAGATATTGATGAGAATACCTGGAACGAAAAGTTCGAAGGTCTTGTACAAGCTATATTTGATGGCGTAGTAGAAATGGGCGGCACCATCACAGGCGAACATGGCGTAGGTTACCTTAAGAAGAAGTATCTACCTAAAGTAGTAGGTGAGACTGAGATAGCCCTTATGAAGAAGATCAAGAATGCATTAGATCCTAAGAACATACTTAATCCTGAAAAGATCTTCTAAATACGTATCATGACCGCCGGCTTAGCCGGCGGTTTTTGGTTCAAATCCTTTTAACCTGAGGGAATTGGTTACTACTGAGACAGAACTAAAGGCCATAGCCGCACCTGCTAAAATAGGCGAGAGATAACCAGCAGCAGCTAAAGGAATCCCTAGAGCATTATAGGCAAAAGCCCAAAAGAGATTCTGTTTTATAATCTTCATAGTCTGCTTGCTTAAGCGAATGCTATCTACGATGCTTCGCAGGTCCCCTCTTATTAAAGTAATATCAGATGCCTCCATAGCCACATCTGTCCCTGTTCCCATTGCAAAACCAATATCAGCACTAGCTAGGGCTGGAGCATCATTGATACCATCGCCAACCATACCTACTACGCGACCTTCTTCTTTTAATTTCTCTATTTCCTCAGCTTTGTGTTGAGGTAAGACCTCAGCAAGGATACGCTCTATACCTACTTGGCGCCCTATAGCCTCGGCAGTACGTCGATTATCCCCTGTTATCATAACTACATGGATACCCATATCTTTCAATGCAATAATTGCTTCCTTGGAATGTTCTTTCACAGTATCGGCTACTGCTACTATACCACTGACTACCCCATCTATAGATAAAACCATAACTGTCTTACCTTCAGATTCTAAAAGGTCTATTTTATCTTGGAGTCTTCCAATATCCACATTATTCTTTTCCATAAGCCTTCTATTTCCAAAGAACACTAACTTGCCTTCTACCTTACCTTTAACTCCATGACCAGGGATTGCTATAAAATCCTCTGGCTCAGTAAGTATAATATTCCGTTCCTTGGCTCCTAAGACTATAGCTACACCTAGAGGGTGTTCTGAGCCTCGCTCTATTGTACCAGCTATGCGCAATAAATCCTTTACACCAATATCTCCAAGAGATACCACATCTGTTACCACAGGTGTCCCATTAGTGATAGTACCTGTCTTATCTAGCACTATAGTATTCAGCTCATAAGCTCTCTGTAAATATTCGCCACTCTTTATAAGTATTCCATTTTCAGCGCCCTTACCAGTACCTACCATAATAGCAGTAGGCGTAGCGAGCCCTAGAGCACATGGACAAGCAATAACAAGTACAGCAACTGAGCTAAATAAAGCAAGGCTTACATTGCCAGTTATAAAGAACCAAGTCCCAAAAGTAATAATCGCTATAATAAAAACTGCAGGCACAAAGTATCCTGATATAATATCTGCTAACTTCTGAATAGGCGCTTTAGACCCTTGAGCATCTTCCACCATCTTCACAATTTGTGCTAAAAGAGTCTCCCTTCCCACCCTAGTAGCCTCAAATTTGAAGGTACCATGCTTATTAATGGTAGCCCCTACTACGCTATCCCCTGAGTTCTTATCTACAGGTATACTTTCACCAGTGAGCATAGACTCATCCACAGCTGAACTTCCTTCTTTTATCACACCGTCTACAGGGATCTTCTCACCTGGACGCACCAGTATGATATCTCCTACAGTAACATCTTCAATTGGTATATCTATCTCTTCGTTATCCCTGATTACCCTGGCGGTCTTTGCTCTCAATCCCATTAGGTTTTTAATAGCCTCAGAGGTTCGTCCTTTGGCTATAGCCTCAAGAAAACGCCCTAGAATTACTAAAGTTATAACAACAGCAGCTGTCTCATAGTAAACAGCTTTTCCACCTGAAAACGTAATTATTAAGCTATATACATATGCCGCAGTAGTTCCTGTTGCGATCAATACATCCATATTAGCGCTCCGTGCCTTAAGTGCATTGTAACTTCCGCGGTAGAATTGCCAACCTGCTATAATCTGCACTGGGGTAGCTAAAGCTAGTTGAAAGTAAGGGGCCATGAGAAACATAAGAACCTTTATTCCAAGTAACTCAGTAAACATAGAAAGCAAGAGAGGAAATGAAAGTATCGCTGAGAAAATAAAGAGTCTTTTCTGAGTCTTTATTTCACGCTCTCGCTCTACCCTCTCCCTATCTTCATCAATTATATCTGTTGCTTCTATAGCTTTATACCCTAGGTCAACCACAGTCTTTTTTATAGCATCTATGCTTATTTCGCCAGAGGCATACTTAACCATAGCCCTTTCGGCAGCAAAATTCACAACAGCATCCTCGACTCCATACATAGCCTGAAGAGCTCTCTCTATATTAGCTGCACACGATGCACAGTGCATTCCCTTTATATTTATTGCCACCTTCTTTATATCTGTCTCACTCTTCATAGCTTAATTCCTCCTGAAGATTCTAATCTTGTACAGATTATATTGCTTAGAAAGTCTTATGTCAATGTTAAAGTAAAAATTAAGGACATCTCTTATTACCTATAATGATGTCCTTAGTTTCTCCCTATATTTTCTTTTTTACTATATTACGAACTTAATCTGTACTCGAGTCTACAGGGTAATTGAAGAATTCCTGGAGTACTAAGAGGGCTGGACCTACAGCTGTCTTTTCTCCTTCTAAACCAGCTCTTATTATCTTAACCTTCTCGTAAGGGGTTTCTAACGTTCTACAGGTAAGCTCTTGTTTTAGAGGTTCAAGTATTAGATCCCATGCTTTTTGTATCATAGTACCGCTCATGACTACTACTGCGGGATTCAATAAATTTATTGCGCTGCCAATACCTGCTGCAAGAATTACAGTTGCTCCCCTTATGAGTTCTATGGCGAATCGGTCTCCAGATCTAGCTGCATCTATGATAGCCTGTACGCCTACGGATTTAAGTATTTCAGGTGTTAATGTAGTAGCAACACCTGTTTGTAATCTATCCATAGCCATCCGTACCAAAGCACCTTCAGAAGCCATAGCTTCCAAACATCCACGATTTCCGCAACTACACCTAGGCCCATTTAAATCTACAGTAATATGACCGAATTCTCCAGCGATACTATCCTCGCCTCTATAGATCTTTCCATCAGCTATAATGGCAGCTCCTATGCCTTTGCCAACAGTAACATAAAGAAGGTTGTCCCTAATTACATCTCCATTTATACGCCATCGTTCTCCCTGAGCACGAGCCTTTACCGAGTCATCAATATATGTGGTAATGCCAAACTCTTCTTCAATTATAGTCTTAAGAGGTAAATCGTTCCATATCCCAAGGTTAGAAGCCGAATGAACGATCCCTGTCCTAATATCAACTAGCGCAGGTATACCAATTCCTATTCCCAAGAGTTTTTCAGGATCGACAGCCATATTAGAGATCAGCTCCCTGATCGTATCTTTTATAGAACTTACTATAGTATCTATATTAGGAGATGGACCAATGCTCTTTCTTCTACTCTCTATGAATTCGCCTTTTAAATTAACTATCGCTCCAAAGAGAGAATCTGTTTCTCCTAGATCTATACCTATAGAGTAGCCTGCTAGAGGATTCAACTCAAGTAGTATAGGTTTCCTCCCTCCTGTAGATTCATCAGTCCCTACTTCATAGATGAATCCGTCCTTTAATAGGTCATCAACGATGACAGATATAGTTGTCCCACTGAGCTTAACTAGCTGTGATATGCCTACACGGGATATAGGACCTTTTGTTCTTATAGCGTTCAAGATAGTAGCTTTGTTGATATCCTTCATCAATCTAGGGTTACCAACTAATATAGACTTCATTGGATAAGGAGGAGGGAGATATATCTCCCTCCCATACACCACCTTTCAACTAAGGTACACTCATTTATTATAAATCTACTTCTTATTAGCAGAATAGTATTCAGATACTTTCTTTATTCCTTTTATTATATCCTCTACATCTTCATCAGTAAAGAACTCGTTACACTTTAATCTTATTGATGTAGCAAGGATCTCTTCTGCGTTAGGGCAAAGCCCTTTCTTATACTCTATCTCCCTTCCATACTTAGGACAGTCAAATGGACAATTACCTCCCGCATATGCAGTTTTATTCTTAAAGATATCATATTCATAAACGCACATGGGAATATACCCAGCTCCAGCAGGGATACCTTCTGCACTTAAAACTTTAGCAAAATCATTCCTAGATATACCTAGTATCTCTTCATCTACTCGGAACATATAGAACCAATAAGAGCTCTTTCCGCCATCTGTAATCTTTGGAATATAGATACCCGGGAGATCTTTTATTCCCTCAGATATTCTATCTCCTATTTCGTTCCTTCGCTCGCATATCCAGTCTAGCTTTCCTAACTGAGCTATTGCTACTGCAGATTGCAACTCACTAATACGATAATTAGGAGCTAAAAAAGTTGGATTTCTGCCTGAACCATCTCTATAATAACACTTATCAGTAAATAAAGCTAACCTGGCAGCTAACTCGTTATCATATGTTATAACCATACCTCCATCACCAGCTGATATATGTTTAAAATCGTTCAAGCTGAAACATCCAACATCTCCAATGGTCCCTGCTAATCTTCCTTTATACTCGCTAAGATAGCTTTGAGCACAATCTTCCACTACCTTTATACCATGTTTTTGCGCTATTGCCATTATAGCATCCATATCACATGGATTACCTGCTAAATGCACAACTAAGATAGCTTTGGTCTTATCAGTTATACAAGCCTCTAATGAAGCTGGATCCAAATTATAAGTATCTAATTTTAGATCAGCAAACACGGGAACCGCATTCTGATAAAGTATACCAATAACTGAGCCCATATCTGTTATAGGTGAGGTTACCACCTCATCTCCTACTGTAACTCCTACAGCACCAAGGGCTGCGTGTAAAGATGCAGTACCAGAGGATGTCATTACACAATGCTTTACTCCGTACCTTTCTGCGAATTTTTCTCTGAATTTCTTGGTCTTCTGTCCACGGGCATAGAAGAGAGTCTGTTGTTCAAGGGCTTCTGTGAGTTCCTTGAGCTCTTCTGAGCCAAATCTCTTTCCTGTTCCAAATGGAGTAGTCTTAACTTTTTCTCCACCGTGGATAGCTAATTTTGACATTACATATACCTGCCTTTCTAATGTTTACTTGCATCTTACTTTGTATATCTAGCAAACGAAGCCTGTAGATTAGTCTCTTTTACAATAACGCTCCAGTGAAAGCATATGTCTTCAAAAATTAAATATTAAGCTCTGAATAGTTAATATTCTCATTCGCAAGAAAAGGAACAATATCATATGTATCTACTTGTGCACAGATTTCAAGATCGCTTTCAAAGCCTATCTCACATAGATATCTACCATGTTCTGAAGTGTAGAGAGCTGTTTTAATATCTCTTTTGAAGTGGGAAAAGAGTAATTGAGCAGCAAAGGCTGCATCTGTCTCTTTGTATGTGGAGGTCTCACGTAATTTGCTTACAATCATTCCCGCGCAGACTAGGTCTTCTAATGAAAACGACCCCGCTCGACCTGAAGTGACAAGTATTATATCTTCTCCTACTTTATGGCAAGCTCTACAAAGGGCTGAAATATTCGAGAGCGCTCCGATAAATATAGAACCAGCACCTCTTACTCCTCTTAAAGCCTTCGTACCGTTGGTAGTCGTAAGAACTATATTCTGCCCTTGGACTACCTCCCTCGTGTATTCACTAGGTGAATTCCCTAGATCAAAACCATTAATCTTAATACCCCGCCTCTCGCCTCCTAAGAGGGTACATGCATCTATAATAGTATACTTAACCTCCATGGCTTCTTCAGGAGTAAGGACTGGAATAACTCTTTTACATCCATTAGCAAAGGCAGTTAGAATAGTGGTAGTTGCCCTCAAAACATCGATTATAACTACTACCTTACCCTCAAAGTCTCTCACCTTAAACTCTGCTGGATGAAGGAGAACATCTATATTCAACTAAATCTGCACCTACCTCTTTACTACTCGAATTATTTAATAGAGCTCTTTCATATAATCATGTAATCTACCCAAATCAATTTCTATTCCAAAGTCATCATATCCAACCGGAACTGCACGAACTTCTATGTCATCCAGCTTAATCCTCTCAAGAAAAGCCACCATCTTTAAGGCATCTTTAAAAGAAATATCAGTCTCAACCATATCAAATGCTGCCTCTGCTATTCGGGGAAGCCTTGTAATATTCGAAGTGGAAAAAATTTCGTCGGCAAGTCCTTTTATAAGCTTTTGCTGCCTTCCTATACGTTCAATTGATCCACCTATATCTGTGATATATCTAACATATTGAAGGGCTTCGACCCCTGAAAGCCTTTGGAGCCCTTTGGGAATAGTTACATTAAAACCACCTAAAGTGTCTTTAAATTCTATATTCTCAGCTATTTCTACTTGAACTCCACCCACTGAATCGATAAATTGTATAAACCCTTCATAATTCATTTCAGCAGTATAGTCTACCTCTATGTTAAGTAGCTTCTCTACTGTTTCTTTAGTTAACTCCAATCCTCCATGAAGATAAGTATAGCTAAGAGTCTGTGCTTCTTCTCCTGGGATATGAAAATATGCGTCTCCTGGAATTTCCAAAAGAGTAACCCGTTTCCGTTTATCATCTAAAAAACAAAGAACGCCTATATCTGCATAACGTTTATCATCTATAGGTTCTCCCTTTATATTATAGTTTACATCCAGTCCTATAGCAAGAATTACTACTGGCTTTCCTGGGCTTCCTAAAGGAGCTAAGCTAGTTAAATCTCTATAATATCTATAGACTAAGGATCCTGCAATTAGTATTATAATAACGATTCCAAATATCAACCAACCCCGCCGCTTCATTAGTTTTTGGCGCACGAGACCCCATCCTTTATAGGGCGAGGAGGAATGCGCCTTCTCCCCCCTTTATTATGTTTTAGTAAGGGAATTCGCTCTATGGCTATCCACTCCCACCTCTATAGGCGGTAGGTAGTTGATAGTATATCCCCTATGTATATTTCTATAAAACACTCTGAATTCCTTGTATAAATCGAAGTTTCTTTAAAAAATTCTTAAATTATACTTCTCATAGGGAAAGCCATCCGCCATCTACAAAGATTACCTGACCTGTTACATAGGCAGAAGCATCTGAAGCGAGAAAGACTGCTACACCCATAAGGTCTTCTGGTTCACCCCATCTTCCCATAGGAATCCTATCTGAGATCTCTTTATATCTTTCTTCATCTGCTCTAAGAGGTGCAGTATTAGGAGTTACAAAGTATCCAGGTCCTATCCCGTTCACGCGTATGTTATATTTTGCTAGATCGTTAGCCATGGCCTTTGTAAGCTGAGCCACACCGCCTTTACTAGCTGCATAAGCTGGTACGTTCTTCCCTCCCCCAACACTAAGTAGGGATGCTGTGTTCACGATAGTGCCCCCTCCTTGGTTGATCATAACTTTAGATACCATCTGTGAAAGAAGAAAGACTGACTTTAAATTAGTATCTATTACCTCGTCCCATTCCTTCTCAGGATACTCATGACTAGGATAACGCCTGATAATACCCGCATTGTTAAATAAAAAGTCTATTCTACCAAATTCGTTTAAGGTTTTTTCTACAAGACTGGCAAGTTCCTCTCTCTTTTTAACATCTGCTACTGTCCACTTGACCTGTGGACCAAGGCCTTTTGCCACATTCTCAAGTTTCTCAGGATTACGACTTGTTATCATAAGATCTGCACCAGCCTGAACTAACCCTTTTGAGATTCCTACCCCTAGGCCTTGGCTTCCTCCTGTTACGATACCTGCTTTTCCTTTAAGGGAAAAGAGCTGGGACAAACCCTTCCCCTGTATATGTCCCATAAGCTAATTCCTCCTATAATAAATATATCTTCATTCTTCTAAAGGTTTGGAACTAAAAGGCATATTCAGTACCTGCCTTAGCATTCTATCCTATCCGAGCAACTACGTCATAATAGTCGCTTAGAGTCCCATGCCACACCTTCTAAGTCTGTCATTAGGTAAATTTTCATGTCACAACCCCTTTGCAGAAACTTTGATAGATAATATCTCCAGAGGGTTAATTCAACATCAGTTATATAAAGTCCTCCATTTAGACTATAGCGTCCCGTAAGATCTCCTTTGATAATAATCATAAAATTACTTATGCATTCCTTTTCTTAGAAGCGATTCCCAAAAGCCCTAGTCCAAATAATCCTAGAAGGGCTCCAGGTATTATACCAACGACGGTAAAAGCCATTACTATCCCGATTATAGTAAATATACAGCCTATAAGTGTGATTACACCTATAGATAACGCAAATAAGATCTTAAAAGGTAATACCAAAATATAAAAGACTAATTTGAATGGCAAGAGTATAAGAGATATCAAAAGTTCTAACATACAAAGTCCTCCTCATATATATCTTATGAGTTACAAAAAGTATAATTAACGCAAAGGTATTCGTTTAATACTATTATATCTAATCTTATCAAAGATTGAAAGCAGATCGTAAAGATATTTTTCTTTTCCGAAAGACCAAAAAGACCAAAAAATAGCCTTATAATTCGTATTATTCTCCCATAGCTCTATAACTACATTAGTCTCGCATTTATGCCTAAAAACCGGCGTTGACAGGTATTAGATACTCTGATAAGCTATATAAAAGGGTTAATTAAGACTCTCTACCGTAACGGCCCTACAAATGCTTTTTAAATGCTACCTTATATTGGCTTCTCACTCTAAACATTAAGACCTAAGAAGAAGACAATATAATTTTTATATGGAGGGAGAAAAATGGGGACTGTAAAGGTATTTACTGATAGTACAAGTGATCTGTCAAAGGATATATTGGATAAGTATGATATTGGTGTAGTACCTCTCTATGTAACCTTTGGTAACGAAACCTATAAAGACGGTATTGATATAACAACTCCAGAGTTATATGAAAAAGTAGAAGAATGCGGTACACTCCCAAAGACCTCAGCACCTTCTCTCGTTGATTTTTATAATGCCTTTAAACCTCATATAGACCAGGGAGATGATATTCTATTTATTGGTATATCCTCAAAAATATCATCGACTATTAATAATGCTGTAATAGTAAGTAAAGAGTTCCCAGAAGGTCGTATAGCAATTATTGATTCCCTTGACCTTTCAACAGGCATTGGTCTCCTTGTTGTGCAAGCAGCAGAGTGCGCAAAGAAATCTATGAAACTAAGTGAGATCGTCTCTATAGTAGAAAAAAGTGTGCCGTATGTCAGAACAGAGTTTGTCATAGATACAATGGAGTATCTATATAAAGGAGGACGATGCTCTGCATTACAAAGCATTGTCGGAAGTGTTCTGAAGATCCATCCGATTATCAAGACTGAAAACGGCGGTATGACTGTAGCTAGAAAAATACGCGGTAACGGTAAAAAAATCCTTAATAATCTTCTAGATAATGCGCTTGTTGATAAAGATAGGATAGCATCTCCACAAATATTTGTAACTCATTCAATAGCCGATGAAGAAGCAGAATATCTCAAAGAAGAACTTCAGAAGCAAATCCCCTCAAAGGAAATAATCACCACAAAGGCTGGATGTGTAATCTCAAGTCACTGCGGACCTGGGACAGTGGGCATTCTGTATATATTAGATCCTGAACTTGTATCTTGACAAAGCTAAATGTCGTATATACAAACATGCCCCTATTATAGGGGTATGTTAATTTAATCACTCTTCTAAGATCACCTGTTTCTTAGGTGCAGTAATGCCAGTTAGCACTCCATCTACAGTTATTGTCTGGAATCTGACTTTTCCTGAACGGTTAAGGCTATATAGAATTTCGTAGCCCATCATGTCCTTTTGAGAAACTACATCCTTAGGCCATAAGCTTGCTGTAGCATTTAAAATAGTCCCTAGATCTCTGGGTTCTCCGTCTGATAAGAGATGGATGATCTTTTGATATCCTTCATACCATGGAAGCGTATAAGCTACTTGTTTGGGAGGAGACTCAAACGGCAACACATGGATCTTCTCGCGATACACTGCTGCAGTTGCATTGGTTGGCATTGCGCAACTCCAGTGAACATCTGGTAAGGCTATGGCAGTGGTAGCCAAATATGTAGCTTCTTCATCACGTCCAATTACTAACGGTTGATTTATGCGTGAAGCTACAATGCAGTCAGGTATATCCGTATGCACCATTAATCCTACTATCTCTGAGGGAAAGGTTACAAAAGCTTTGCGCATGGCTTCTATAGGCCCCCCACACTCAGTTATAAATGATTCTATAAGATGGCACATGACATCACTAAAGTGTATACTTGTACCATCCGAAAGAAGTGGATAATCTTCAATAACACCTTGGGTTTTAGATTTAAAGATATGACCTGAGTTAACTAACATTTGAGCAATGGCATTTTGATCTTGTTCTTTAGTAAAAACACCTCTCATACCGTTTGCAATGTAAGCCATTTGTTCCTGTTCGTCAACGAAGGGATGAGACCACTCAATATCGCCACCACTCTTACTTCGGCTATGTATAATGCCTATACTCCCAGGTAATTCTTTATCATTTGCTTCATTAATTAGGGTAGATAAGTCACCAATTACTTTTGCGTGATAAAGTTTTTTATCGTGGATAGTTGCAATTCCAGTATAGTATCCACCTGCGAAGCCTTCCTGCCGCGCCATCATTTCTAATAATTTAGGAGCAGCTTCCTTCTTTCCAATGCTATACAAGCTATACAAAAATTATTATTTTTTTCTACTATAGCTAATGGCATTAGCTATAGCACCTGCTATTATTCCCATACCAGCACCTGCGCCAATATGCCATGGCTTTTGAGTAAAGATAAAAACTAAAGTACCAATAGCCGCACCCAAGACAAGTAATAAACCTACATATGAGTCTTTCTTCATTTTCAACGCCCCTATATCTTAGATTTTTAGGTCATTTCCTAGAATAACATTGATATTACAATCTGCTTTTTTTAAGAAATACAGTAAGTGGCATATATATGATGAAAATGCCCATACATATTATACTTAACCATCCTATCCAATCACCTAGGGTAATACTGAGTGCATTTCTCTTTCCAAGGGGCACATCAGCTACTAATATGGCACAATCATAGCCTGGGGTAACTGCTCTTTCAATTATTCGACCATAGGGATCTACTATTGCTGAGTCATAACCTACATCAGCCTTAATCATTGTAACGCGGTTTTCTATAGCTCTAAAGATAAGATGGCTGTAGTGTTTGCTTGCAATGGCAGACCAGTCGTGTGAAGGAATAGTTATGAGTCTTGCACCATTTTTTACTATCTTGCGCGCTGTATCGGTAAAGTCAAGATCGTAGCAGATGATTATCCCTAACGGTCCAAGCTCTGTTTGATAGACAGGATAGGTTCCACGCGTTAGGCTAGTCTCACCTACAAAGGCTACAGGGTGATCTTTGCCATATGTACCTAGGAATTTACCGTTAGGAGCTAAAAGCGTTGCTTCATTACGAGATCCTGTTTTTGTATGAACTACATAGCCTATTACTATATGTGCCCCTGTATCAGCTGCAAGAGTCTGTAAATCCGCTCTATGACTCTCTTGAGGATCAAATGGTAGTGCTCCTTCATGCCATACAATGAGTTTGGCTCCTTCTCCAGCAGCCTTTCGAGTCATGTCATAGAGTTTATCAAGGCCTTCCTGAGTACGAATGGTGTTGCCTGGTTGAATAGCTGCTACACGTAGTTCAGTCTGTGAAGAAGATAAAAGTACAAGACTCAATACTATCCAGGCTATTAGAAGAAGTCCTATACTAATTAATGCTCTCTTAGAATCTACAATTCCCCTGTTCCTGTCGGATAAGACCATTATACCCTGGGCTATAGCGCAATTTACTAGAAGGATGAGTAAATCTAAACCATATATATTGAAGATACTTACTGGTTGTATTAGCCAAGGTTGCTCATATAGGGCATAACCCACGAAACCCCAAGTGCCAAAGGTTGGAATAATCCCCCTTATCATCTCAATGCCCACCCAAAGAAAGGGAAACTGTACTAAGAACCAACGAAAACGGGTCCGTTTATGGAAGGGACGATCGCCTATACCCACTAAAGTTGCTATAATTGCGATTAATAACGGCAAATACCGCATATACCATACACTGTTTGCAAAGATATCATTAAAGTAACCTAGGAAGAATCCTCCTACTCCTACTCCCAGAGCTAAACTTGAAATTTTCTCAGGCATTACTTTATATTGTGCCAAAAGCATTGGTATAAACCCAATCCATATGAGTGGCCATAAATTATATGGAGGGAAAGCTAAAGTGAGTAATATAGCACTTAAGAAAGCCAAGCCGAGACCTATTAAACTTCTCGCAACGAGCTCCTGTCTATGTTTAGCGTTATAACCGTCTTGCGTTATAGCCATTTATAACTCCACCCCCCATAAATAGCCCATAGGATCTTATACTAAAAAACTATATTTCAATTATATCAGATAAAGTGAATAAATTTCTACAAAAATACATTACTTCTAAAAGTTTTTTATATCTATGTAGATAACATCCCCACCTAGAAATACTTTAGAACTTGAAATTCCTTTGTCTTTGAGTTATAATATATTTAAAGAGATACTTTTACTCAATTATTTTGTCGTCGGTCACCAATAGTGCAAAAAACCCCGGGGTGCGACGACAATCTCAAATTATGCACTTACTTATTTAGCAGGTCTCTTCTTCTTTGGTCATTTAGAAACTCCAAGAATTTCACTTTGACCAAATTTATTTTCCCAGCTAAAACGGGTTTATATTCTACCTATGAGGGTTTGAAACTGTCTTTGCGATCGTTCATAGGGTTCTGCAACCCTACAGTTTATATTCTACCTATGAGGGTTTGAAACTCCGTATCGTCGGCATCAATGTTGAGATTTACTTTGTTTATATTCTACCTATGAGGGTTTGAAACATAAATCGAACATTATCTTACCTCCCGTTTTTACCGTTTATATTCTACCTATGAGGGTTTGAAACAGCGAAGAGAGCGTAAAAGAACTTAAAAGGTACGCCCGTTTATATTCTACCTATGAGGGTTTGAAACCAGGAACTGGAAAAGAAACAGAACAATTTCAAGCGAGTTTATATTCTACCTATGAGGGTTTGAAACAGACGTTATCAGCAGACGAACTAGCGGCTAAATACCGTTTATATTCTACCTATGAGGGTTTGAAACAAATAATATATAAGGAGAGCTATTACTAACAAAGTAATAGCTCTCCTTATAAACCAACTGGACATTAGATAGAAACTAAATATAGCTTTCAAATACTTCATCGCTTAAGTAAACTTATTCTCGTATTTCGATATCTGATGTCTGTTTACGAAGGGGAGACTAATCTCCGTATTTCTAGGTCCAGCCGTCTGGGCTCTTTCTACCCTTTCTTTGAGTGTTAAGGTTTGATAATCTCATATTCCGCACCCTCCCGATAATCGACGGGGAATTAAAAAAGAATAATATTTATTCTATCTATGTATTGGTTTTATATAACGCATGGTTTTTATCTACTATCGTTAAAAAAACAATAGGTAATTGGGGCTGGATAAATCTCTTCAATGAGTTATGATGCTATCTAGAAAGACAAAAGTTGTTCTTTTATAAGTGCTTGCACTAGGATCCTTACTGAAGCGGAAGCCTAAAGGTTTAATAAGTATGTCTATACGAGGTTCTATAATAGGGATAACGCGGAAACAGGAGATCTCAGCGATATCCCTATTTATAATTTTAGTGTAGGAACTTTTCTAGATCTTCTTTAGTATTCACCCTAAGTATATTTCTCATAATAGCGCTTAAGTTATCAGAATCCAATAATTCTAGTTTCTTTATATATTCCTCAGGTAAATACATGAACTTCTCTTTCAGCACTGGTAATGCAATTTCTCTTATGCCGATACTTTTACCTTTCTCTAAGATCCTTTGATATCCGGCGGATTCTTCCATAAACAATATTTGCTCCACCTCCGTAAATATTTTTAGTACTTTCGGAAACTATTT